>DDXO01000097.1 GCA_002347155.1 Caldifarciminota bacterium UBA2258 | reverse complement strand
CGCCGGGGCCTACTTCGTGCTCCTTGACATGGGCGCGGAGCAAGCTACGCTCAAGGCGGTGATTCGGTAGGTTCGCAATTCGGAGGGGCGGCTAGCTCCGCCCCTCCGGGCTTGGAGCACTTCGATGATCCAGATGACGTTACTTCTTCTCCTCTCTGCTACCGCCACTGCCCTTGCTCCGTTCAGACCGGCCTTGCGCATCGACCATGAGTACAAGCCGCTTCACGGCTGCGGGTGGGTTGCCGTGACCCTTGGCCCTGGCGATGGGGCGAGCCAGCCGGTTTACGTTGTGTTCGAGGACGACTCGGCGATTGGCGCTAACAGGTATCGTGCCGATATCATGTTTCAGATGTCCACCGATGCCGGAGCAACCTGGTTGCCGGCAGACCTGTTGATTGAGCGTGGCGCTCCCTATGCGTACACCCCAGACATCACAACCGACTCGGACGGCAACGTCTATATCGTGTATGAGAACGTGTATCGCGACACTGCCGGTGTGGCCGACCATCAGGTTCTGTGCACGCGCTCGAGTGACGGCGGTGCCAGGTGGTCCGCACCGGCCAGGATTGACGATGACTCTATCAGAGGTGTCGGCAACATCAGCATTGCCGCTGACTCGGCCGGCAGCCTCTTCTGCGCATGGACCGACTGGCGGACGGGGTATGGCCACATCTGGTCGTCGGTTTCAACCGACCGGGGAGCGACGTGGAGCCGGAACGTACAAGTGGACGATGACACGACCGACTATGACTGTGCCCACGCCGACGTCTTTGTCCAACCGGGATCGAACCACTACCTCGTGGCTGCGAAAGTTCCCCGCTCGTTCGAGCAAGTTCCCTACATCAGACCATGCGCTCTTCTGTACCGCTCGACCGACCGCGGCCAGACCTTCGAGCCTGGAGTCCAGCTCGACACATTCAATAGGTACGCCGCACATCCTCATGTCGTCGCCGACCGGGACCATATCATCTGCGATTACTCCGGGAATAGCCGGGAAGTACGTGACACGATTGTCGCCGAGGCACGCACATACTACACGCAGGCCGATTCCTGGGGCAGTCCCGCGGCGACCACCAATCTCGACTCTCTTCACGAGCTGTATTACAGCGGAGCGCTTGCCATCTCCGGCGACGGCCGCGTCCATACTGTGCTGATGGTCCAGGATACGGCTGATTCGAAGTACAACGTATACCACACGTCCTCTTCGGACCATGGCGTCACCTGGTCCGACCTCGAACTCGTCACCGACGACACAACTGTGAATAGCTGGTACCCGGAGATCGCGGTCGACTCGACCGGGCACGTCTACGTGGTCTGGTGGGCTGACGGCAAGGTATGGTTCTCGACCAACGCCCCGCTCGGCATCGCCGAACAGCCGACGCAGCAGTCCGTTGGCGAGCGGCCGTCCACGACCGTCGTCCGTGGCGTGCTGTTCCTGGCAGAGCGCCCAAGCTCAAGCGCAAGCACAATCTCGCTCTTCGACATAGGTGGAAGAGAGGTTTTGGACCTCAGTCCGGGTGCGAACGACGTGAGTAAGCTGGCACCGGGTGTCTACTTCATCCGGGCTGTGAGCCGTGAGCTGTCAGCCGTGAGCTGTCAGAAGGTCGTGGTGATGAGGTGAAGCAGAGTTAGCAGTTAGGAGTTAGCAGTTAGCAGTGGGGCGGGCGAGAGCTGCCCTGCTCTTTCGGGCGCTCGCTGATGGGCCGGAGACCAGCAAAGGACGATTAGCCGGTGGAGCCATCGCCTACAGCTTGTAGCCTACATAGCATACAAGCTGCGGGGCTGGTTTTCGTGCCTATCTGCCTGAGGCTTGGAAAGTTACGCCCGAATCGGCTAACTCAGACCCCCACCCGGTAGGCAGTCCCCCAAGTTGTTCCCGAGATTGCCTGCCGGGTAACTCCGGAGGGGGCTCACAGGGCAATCTGGAGAGGAGCTTCCGGATGAACCCCGCCGGTTGTCTGGAGAGAAACCCGGTGAGGAGCAGGGAGGGGTGCGTAGTCCGGAGTCCGGGCCGTAGTTCGGGAGTCAGCAGAGCGGGTCGCTCAGGCCGTTGCTCGCCGGTACGCTGAGGACGTTGCCCTCACCTTTGCTGTCCGGATTGTGTCCACGGTTGCCTGGTGGGTTGCTTACGGAGGAGCTTCGGGGAGTCCTCGGTAGCTGCTGGAGAACTGGGACAGTCGCAGGCGGGCGGACGCGCGGCGTAGTCACCGTTCTCGCGGTCAGGTCATGCGGCGGCTACTGTTCGAACTCTCCACCGTTGTCCAGGTCCTCCGAGTCCGCCTCGCGCTGGCGGCGGTCCGGCCTGTAGTTGTTGAAGTTCCAGGTCAGGTTGAGGCTGACCATCGGCGCGGCGCGCTTGAACCGGAAATAGCTGTAGAAGTCCTCGCCTTGGGCAGTCGACTCGAACTTGCCGGTGCCGAGCAGGTCGCGCACCTGCAGAGTCACTGAGAGTTGGCGATTGAAGAACTGCTGGCGGATGGCCGCGTCGGTCATCAGGCGCCCGGCCTCGGCGCCCTGGGCTGAGGCCTCCGGGCTGCGATAGCGCAAGCTGAGCTGGAGCCGGGTCATGGTCGGCAGGGTGAAGTCGTTCGAGAAGCGGCCGCCCCAGTTGAAGCTGGAGTTGGAGAAGTCCTGGCCGTTGAGTTCGCCGGTCACGCGGTAGTCGTAGATGTCGGCCGAAACGTTGGCCCGCCACCACTTGAGGAGTTGCAGGTCGAAGAGCAGTTCGGTGCCGAGCGAGTAGTCGGCGCCGACGTTGACGGCAGTGTGGAGTATCACGCCCGGCGCGTACACGGACCGGATGCGTTCGACCTTGTCGTGGGTGATGCGGTAGTAGGCCTCAGCCGATATGCGGCTCTGGCCCAGCGGCATCTGCCAGCCGGCATCGAGCGCATCGGTGATTTCCGGTTTCAGGTCGGGATTGCCCTTGCGCACGTTGTAGGCGTCCTGGCGTGAGATGAAAGGCCAGAGTTCCCAGCCGCGCGGACGCTGGATGCGGCGCGTGTAGCTGGCCATTACCTGCTGGTTCGCGGGCAGGTCATGGGATACGTGCAGGCTCGGGAAGTAGTCCCAGCGGTTGAACGGGTAGGTGCCGGAGTCGGACACGACCGCGCGGTCCGAGCGTTCGACGCGCAACGCCGGCTGAAATCCGAAGCCGGACAGCTTGCCCGCATACTGGGTATACAGGGCGTGGATGTTGTCGGAGTACTTCACGCTTTGGCTGTACTCGGGCCGGAACTCGAAGCTGTCAGCGGCAGATAAGTACTCGAAGACCCGGCTGGTGCTCTGCGCCCGGTGGATTCCCGCCTGGTATCCGGCTTCGAACTTGTCCTCGGTGCGGAGCGGCAACGAGTAGTCGAGTTTCATGCGTATCGGCTGGCGCGGCCCGGTTTGTTCCTCACGGCGGCCGCTGATGATGTTGCCCAGCGTATCGAGCAGCAGGTTAGTCGACCATTCGTCGCCGCCGCGGCGCATGTAGTGGACCGAAGCCGCCAGTTCGTGGCCTTCGCGGTCGAACGTGTGCTGGTGGTCGAGGTTGATGGAGAGGTGGTCGCCGCCGCGCCGCGACGAGTCCCGGCTCAGCTCGCGGGCCGTGTCGGCCGCGGCCGATGTCCAGCGGGTGTAGGTTGCCGACTGGTTCATGCCGAATCCGTGGTCGCCGTAGCGGACGCTCAGACTGGTGCGGTCGTGGTCCGAGAACCGGTAGTCACCGCCCGCGCGCAACCCGTACGAGCCGTGCCCGCGCTCGCCCTCGCCGGTTGAGTTGCTGAAGGTTGTGTCGCCCGTGCTGTCTTCATATGTCCAGCTCTCGGTCAGTCGCGTTCCGGGGAAGCCGTCCTGCCTGAGGTCGGCACCGCCGAACAGGGTGAATCCGTCGTGGCGGTAGCTCAGTAGGAAGTTGCCGCCGTAGCGCCGCGGCCACCCGGCGTCGACGCTGGCTGTGCCGCTGACGCCGGCCTGGCGCTGTTTCTTCAGCAGCACGTTGATGACGCCGGAGACACCCTCGGGGTCATACTTGGCCGAGGGATTGGTCACTACTTCAATCTTGTCGATGGTGCCCGCCGGAATCTGCTGAAGCGCGTCCGAACCCTCGACCGGCGACGGCTTGCCGTCGATGAGCACCGTGTAGTTCGAGCTGCCCCGGAGCGTCAGGTTGCCTTCGACGTCCACCTTGACCGAAGGGACGTTCTCGAGCACGTCGACCGCGGTGCCGGACGCGGCCGTCGCCATCCTGGACACATCCACGACCTTCTTGTCGATGCGGTACTCAAGCGTGGGTCGTTCTGCGGTCACGTTGACTCCGGGAATTGCGACCGCAGACTGCCGGAGCGTAAGTCGGCCGAGGTCGCGCACCGCGCCCGGGCTGACGGCAACGTCGCTCACCGTCCTGTGCCGGTAGCCGATGAACGACACGTCAACGTAGTAAAGGCCGGGTCGGACTCCGGTCAGAGTGAACCGGCCCGTGTTGTCGGTGATCGTGCCGTTCACCTGCTGGCTGTCGCGTTGGGAGTGCAGTACGATATTGGCATACTCAATCGGCACGTTCAGGTCAGCGTCATAGACCTGGCCGGTAATCGAGCCGGCGGGCATGCCCTGGCCCATTCCGGGCCCGGGTTGTGCGAAGAGGCTGCCGACCGCAGCTAGTGTAATAACGAGCACGGCTGCCATGGGCAGCCGGGATTGACTATTCAACACTCTCATATGATACTACAGACCCGCCGACGAGGGAATTCCTGCGCCCGGCTGGATGCACCGGCCGGAGCGCAACATCCATAAGTGTGCCTGCGTCCTGATCGGATAGCGAAGGGAGTGCATGAAGAAGTACTTGATGGCAGTAGCCGTGCCCTCCTCAGAAGAGCGGCAGCCCTGCTGTCGCACCCGGACTGCGAAAGCACCGTTTCCGCTTCGCTGCTGCCGGCAGGGCACCCGTGTCGCTTCGGGCAAGAGTGGAGACCGACGCAACATCACGGTCCCCGGCTGCGTCGAAAACTGGTAACGAAGGGAGCCCATGAAAAGGTGTCTGTTGGCAGTGGCAGCAGTTCTCTGCCTGGTCGGCCTTGCGGCGGCGCAGCCGGCCGCAGGACCGACCGAAGGCGCGGTAGTCGGGCGCGTGTTTGACTCCGGCCGGCAGGAGCCGGTGGAGTTCGCCAATGTCGTGCTCTACGCGCTGCCGGACAGCGCGCAGGTAGGCGGTACGGTTACCGACAGGAGCGGCGCGTTCCGGCTGGACGGGGTGAAGCCGGGTCGCTACTTTGTCGAACTTTCGTATATCGGGTACCGGGATAAGGCCGTGACCGGGTTCGACCTCGGGGCCGGGGCCGTGCTCGACATCGGCCGTGTCGACCTCGAGCAGCGGGCCGTGCCGGTGCGGGGCGTCGAGGCGACTGCCGAGAGGCCGGCGATAAGATTCGAGGCGGACAAGACGGTGGTTGACGTGAACAAGCTGCCAACCGCGTCGAGCGGCACGGCAGTGGATGCGCTCCAGAACGTGCCGTCGGTCAAGGTGGACATCGAAGGGAACGTGACCCTGCGCGGTAGCTCGAACTTCACGGTGCTGGTCGACGGACGTCCCACGCCGCTTGAGGCAAACGAGGCGCTCAAGCAGATTCCAGCCCCCACTATCGACAAGATCGAGGTCATCACCAATCCTTCAGCCAGGTACGACCCTGAGGGCGCATCCGGCATCATCAACGTGCTCCTGAAGAAACAACGCGGCACCGGCGTCAGTTCGCTCGCCAATGCCGACGCCGGACTGAAGGGCCGGTACAACGGTGATGTGCTGCTGAGCTACCGCCGGGGCATCGCCAGCACCTACGGTGGCTTGCAGCTCGGCCGGCGTCGGTTCGACAACGAACGCTCGACCGAGACGCGGTTCTTCGGCGGCGGAGAGACCCTGGCGGTTGAGCAGGACGGCGACGGCACCTGGCGGAATCTCTACGGCGGCGGTCGGGCCGGGCTCGACCTCCAGCTCGGACCCCGCGATAAGTCGAGCATCTCCGGCCGCTATGGCATGTTCAAAGGCGAAGGTACGGGTCAGCTTGGGGTGACCGAGAGGCGGCTCCCGGCTGACTCGGTCACGACCTACGGGACCGGCGCCGGCTGGGAATTCGGCTCCCGATACTGGTTTGCCATGGCCGACCACGAGCACCAGTTCGATACCGCCGGGCACAAGCTCACCGGCCGGGCCATCTGGGTCGCGAACAACGGAGAGAACGTCTCCCGCACGACCCGGTATGACGCGGCGGGTGACACGACCAGCGGCCTGCACATCGAGCAACCCGGTCCGTGGCGTCGCCTCCAGTTCGACCTGGAGTATGTACTGCCCCTGCGCAGCTCCGGCAACATCGAAGCCGGCTACGAGGGTAAGCTCGAGCGCGTGGACCAGGAGTACCGGCTCTTCAGACTCAACGCCGCTGCCGATACATACGAGTTCGATACGCTCTCCAGTCATCCTTACTATGGAAAGCAGGATAACCATGCGCTTTACGTTGTCGGCTCCCGGACGTGGTCCAGGTTCAGCGTGAAGCCCGGCCTGCGCGTGGAGTACGGCACCCGCATTATCGACGTACTCGATGACACGCTGCAGTGGCCCGACCCGCATCCCGGCTGGGACCTGTTTCCGAGTCTGCATCTATCGTACTCCCTGCCGGCGAACCAGCAACTGACTGCCGGGTACTCGCGCCGCATCGACCGGCCTAACCCGTGGATGCTGCGACCGTTCCGGGTCTGGCAGGACGACCACCGGGTCAATGAGGGTAACCCGGACCTGCTTGCCTCATACGTCAACTCGGTTGAGGCGGGATACGAACTGCCCCTCGGCGCGAATCACGTCTCGCTGCAGGGCTACTGGCGCACGACCAGTAACATGAACGAGTGGGTGACAAGCCGTGACACCACCGATACGACCCTCCTGCTTGTCCGACCCGAGAACATCGGACAGGACCGTTCGCTTGGCCTCGAGCTATCGGCCAATGTCAGCCCGACCAGGTGGCTCAATGCCTTCTTGACCGGAAACGTCTACGACTACCTCGAAACCGGGACCGTGGTCGGCGTGCCATTCGAGCGCAGCGCGCTGACCTGGTACAGCTCGCTCCGGCTTACCGCCACGCTGCCGACCAGCACGCAGCTCCAACTCAGCGGCTGGCTCTCGAGCCCGACCATCGCCGCGCAGGGCAGCAACGACGTCTACTACTCGGCCAGCGCCGCGGTCAAGCAGTTCTTCTTCAAGCGCGCTCTATCGGTCACGCTCCGCTGCGCCAACCTGCTCGGTCCGACCGCATGGAAGACATGGTCGGAGGGGCCGGGATTCAGGACGAACTCGAAGTACACCAACGAAGGCTACATACTGTCGCTCGCGGTGAGCTACAACTTCAACAACTTCCGGTTCGATCCCAAAATGCGGGCGGGCGAGGGAGTCGAGCAGGAAGGCGCGGGCGGCGCCGGCGGGCCGCAGCGCTAGCTTTGGAGTGCGGGAGCGTAAGCTCCCGCTTTTCCTTCGGGCGAAAAGCGGCAGCCCTGCTGCCGCACTCCAGAGCGCTACGCGCCGCTCGAGTTCGAGAGATTCGTAGTCTGACGGACCGAGCTATCTTCATCCGTGTCCATCCATCTTTCGCTTCGGGAATGTGCGTCATCTGCGAAATCTGCGGCCATTCTGTGGCCGCGGTGCTGCCTTTGGTTGCCCGACCCGGTTACGTGTTGTCGGGGATGAGTTCGATGGCGATGCCTTCAGCCTCGAGGCGCTTGCGCAGTCGGCCGGCAACCCTCTCGCCGTGGAACTGCTGCCAGCGGCGCAGCTCGCGAGGCTCGGTCTTGAGCACGGCGCGGAACCGACGATATACACCGTGCCCGTCCAGCGCGGCTTCCAGTTCCGCGCGGAGTTCCGGACGGCTGACCGTGCGGGTGAACTCGACCATCGCGTTGTAGCCGGTGCGACCCGCCTGCGGAGCCAGGCGCACATAGCGCCTGGGAAACTGTTGTATCTCCCCGAGTATCTGGTCGCGATTGAAGCCAAAGACCGGTATGACCTCGCCGGTGTCGGTGTTCAAGTAGTGAGTCGTGCCCGGGACGCGGTTCTCCATGGCGAAAAGCAGGTCCCGGGTGGAGACTCGCAATACACGCACGCGGTATTCTATTGGAGCGGCTCTGTCAGTCAAATGCCGGATCGGGGACGGATTCAGAATTCCCGCTGAGACATCGAGACGTGATGGCAGGATAACGCCAGGGACGCCAACAGGTCAAAACGGACCGGAGGTGAATCGCGAGAGCATGCGCTGTGAAACAGGGGCCATTAAGGCCAAGGACACGAAGCGAACTGAGGCAGTATGTCAGGACCTGGCGCCACTCCGCCTGGTGCGGGGCTGTCTGCCCCAAATCCAGGGCAGGCCGGCCACCAATTGCCCACCGGTTGCCCACCGGGATGGCACAGACTTCGGCTGGTTGACGCACCGCTTCACGACCGGCTATGCTCAGGTTGCAGACCACTTATCCACATTCGCGGGTCTGCTTGACATCAGGTCACATGAGTCTATCTTAGGTCGTGGCAGACCAGACGAGCCGAGCGACGCTGCATGCCGCGGTATCCGGCGTTGTCCAGGGCGTGTTCTTCCGCAGATTCGTGCATCGCGAGGCAACACAGCTCGGTCTGCACGGCCGGGTACGAAACCTGTTCGACGGACGCGTGGAAGTCGAAGCTGAGGGTGAGAGGTCGAAGCTCGAGCAGTTGGTCAGGCGACTGCACAAGGGCCCGCCCGGTGCGCAGGTGACCGAAGTCGTGACCGAGTGGTGCGACTGCCGACAGGAATACGAGGATTTCCGGGTAGACTACTCATAGCCGCAACGAGCAGCGTCTTGGAGTGCGGGAGCGCAGCTCCCGCCTTTCCCGAAGAGCGGCAGCCACGCTGCCGCAGTCCACAGCTTTCTTGACAACAACGGGCGTGCTTCTATGATAGGCGCGTGAAAGAAGCAGCGTTTATGGCCGAGGCGCTCGACCTGGCGAAGCGCGGGTACGGCCGGGTCTCGCCCAACCCGATGGTCGGTGCCGTTCTCGTCAAGAACGGCCGGGTCGTGGGCCGCGGCTGGCACCGCCGTTTCGGCGGGCCGCACGCCGAGGTCGAGGCCATCGCTGATGCCAAGCGTCGGGCACAAAGTGCTACTCTATACGTGACAATGGAGCCTTGCTGTTTCCACGGTAAGACGCCAGCCTGCACCAACGCTGTTCAACTGGCCGGAATCAAGCGGGTCGTGGCTGCGACGCTTGACCCGAACCCGCGGGTGAACGGGCGGGGTATCCGCTGTCTGCGGGATGGCGGCGTTGAGGTAGCGGTCGGCCTTATGGCCGCGGACGCGAGGCGGCTGAATGAGGCTTACTTCACCTCCGTTCGCAAGCGCCGGCCGTTCGTCATCCTCAAGGTCGCGGCTACGCTCGACGGCATGGTTGCCGACAGGAAAGGTCGCTCGAAGTGGATAACCGGGCCGCGGGCGCGTGCGTTCGGGCAGGAACTGCGCCTTCGCGCCGACGCGGTTGTCGTCGGGGTGAAGACCGTCATCGCTGATAACCCGCTCCTGACCTGCCGGGTCAGACCGCCGAAGCAGTTCGCGCGCGTCATCCTCGACTCCAGTCTGGCGATCCCACCCGCCTGCAGACTGCTCAGGGAGCCCGGGTCTGTGCTCGTCTTCACGTCCAGCAGCGATGCGGCGCGGGCCGAGCGGCTATGGGCCAAGGGGGTGGAAGTGCTGCGGGTCGCGCGCGAAGGAGGCGGGCTGTTGAAGTGGGATGCCGTGCTCGCCGAGTTGCATCGGCGGCAGTTGCAGACCGTGTTGGTCGAAGGCGGCGCCACCGTTGCCTCATCGGCGTTGCAGGCAGGCATTGTCGACAAGGTGTACGTATTCCATTCCCCGAAGATACTCGGTCCGGGCAGGTCATTCAGTTACGGCCTTTCCCTGCGCGGGCTGACGCAGGCAATCGAGCTCAAACGGGTTGAGCACCGCTGTTTCGGACCTGATTCGCTTACCGAAGGCTATGTTCACCGGGCTTATTGAGGCCGTTGGCAGGGTCGAGCGAGCCCTGGGACGTCAAGGCAACCGCGTGTTCACGGTTCAGGCCGAGTTTGCCGGCGAACTGAAGCTCGGCGAGAGCGTGGCGGTGAACGGCTGCTGCCTGACAGTCACGAAGGCCGACAAGAAGAGCTTTGATGTCGAGGCTGTCGCAGCGACGCTGGAGGCGACGACACTGGGCCGCCTCAAGACAGGCGATGCGGTGAACCTAGAGCGGGCGCTGCGGGCAGGGGACAGGATGGGCGGCCACTTCGTGCAGGGACACGTGGACGAGGTCGGGAAGGTCCGCCGAATCGAGCAGCATTCCGGGCACTGGACGCTCGCGATTGAGACCGACCGGCGCACGTCGCGGCCACTGGTCGAAAAGGGCTCGGTCTGCGTAGACGGCATGAGTCTGACCGTCGCGTCGCTCCGGCCCGGGGAATTCGCGGTCAACATCATCCCTTACACATGGGAGAGCACGAACCTGAAGCAGCGCCGTCCCGGCGACAAGGTGAACATCGAGTACGACCTGTTGGTCAAGGCGGCCAGGCAGCAGACAAGCGGTCAAGAGGTCTAGTGGTCAAGAGGGAGAATGCCGACACGGGACCACTAGTTCACTGGAACACCAGGCCACTTTGCTCTAGAATCCAGCAATGGACATCAGACTGATACGCGAGAACCCGGACGAAGCGCGGCGCGTACTCGCCCTGCGCCGCAGCCCGCTCGACATCGAGCGGATACTCGAGCTGGACGCCGAACGCCGCCGGCTGTCGACAGACCGCGACGCGGCGCGCCATCGGCAGAAGCAGGTCTCGGAGGCCGTCGGGCTGGCGAAGAAGGAGAAGCGCGAGTGCGTGGCCGAAATGGCCGAGGCGCGCGAGATGTCCGACCTTGTGAAGCGGCTCGACGCTGACGTCGCCCGCTGCGAGGCTGAGCAAGCGGAACTGGCGAAGCAGCTACCGAACGTGGTCCATGCGTCGGTCACGGCCGAAGAAGCGGTCGTCGGACAGTGGGGCGAGCCGCGCAGGTTCGAGTTCAAGCCGCTCGCGCACTGGGACCTGGGCGAGGCGCTGGGCGTGATTGACCTTGAAGCCGCGGCCCGGCTGGCCGGCTCCAGGTTCGTCGTGTTCAAGGGCCAGGGTGCGCTGCTCGAACGGGCACTCATCAACTACTTCCTTGACACCAACACGCGGCGTCACGTGTACACCGAAATCTCGCCGCCGGTGATGGCCAACGCGGCCACGCTCGAGGCAACCGGGCAGTTGCCGCACCTCGAGAGCGAGATGTATAAGACGCAGGACGACCTGTACCTCGTGCCGACCGCCGAACCGCAACTGGTGAACTACCATCGCGGTCAGACCATTCCGGAGTCACAACTGCCGCTGAAATACGTGGCGTACACGCCCTGCTTCCGGCGCGAGGCCGGCTCTTACGGCAAGGACGTACGCGGCATGATTCGGGTTCACCAGTTCGACAAGGTGGAACTCGTGCGCGTCGTGCATCCGCAGACGACCTACGAGGCGTTGGAGGAGATGCGGTCAGAGGCAGAGAGCCTGCTGCGCGACCTCGGGATTCCCTACCGGGTCAAGCGGCTGGCAGCGTGGGACATGGCCCACCAGTCGGCCAAGACCTACGACCTTGAGGCATGGGCAGCGGGTCAGGAGCGCTGGCTTGAGGTTTCGTCAGTATCCGCCTGTGAAGATTACCAGACCCGGCGCGGCGGCGTCAGGTGCAAGGGCAGGGATGGCAAGACGTTCTTCCCGCACGCTCTGAACGGCTCTGCGCTTGCCCTGCCGCGCGTCTTCGTGGCGATACTGGAGAACAACCAGCAAGTCGATGGTACGGTTGTGGTTCCCGAGGTCCTGCGGCCGTATATGCACGGCCTCGAACGAATCAGTTAACCGGACTCGCTAGGTTCAGGCCTCGCGCCTTTCCGCGGAATCCTTCCTCACAGTACTGTCACCCTGAGCCGTCAGGCGAAGGGTCTTCGGCCTCGACGATTCTTCGCGTCGCTCAGAATGACAAGACTCGCGACTACAGCCGGAATCCCAACGGCAGCAGCTCTCTCAGGCGGTACGTCTTGGTTGAGCGGCCGTTCGACAGGACGATCTCCGGATTCTCTGAGAACTCGCTAGTCACCTGCAGACACGCTCCGCACGGCGCTGTTGGCTTCGCGGTATCGGCGTAGACCAGCACTGCCTGAATCTCGCACTCGCCTGCTGACACGGCCTTGAAGGCGGCTACCCGTTCCGCGCAGATGGTGAGGCCGTATGAGCTGTTCTCGATGTTGCAGCCGGAGAAGATGCGGCCGTTGGCAGTCAGCACAGCCGCGCCGACCTTGAGCTTCGAGAACGGAGCATAGGCGTTCTTCGCTGCGGCGCGGCCGGCGCGGAGAAGTCTCGTTCTAGTAATCTTCGTCATGTGTACCTCCTTGATGCGCGTAGCGCCTTGGAGTGCGGGAGCGTAGCTCCCGCTTTGCCGGAAAAGCGGCAGCCTTGCTGTCGCAGTCCAAGGCGGCTCGACGCCGCACGGGCGTCTGAGAGCCCGCGTTTTGGAGTGCGGGAGCGCAGCTCCCGCTTTTCGGTCCTCACAGTCAGAAGTCGTCCGGCACGTTCAGTCGGTCGCACTTGAAGTTACTCACGGTCCTATAGAACGACGGCTTCGCGTTCCGTTCGAACCATGCGGCCGAACACCACTGGTATGCCGTGGCGGCCGGCACGAGCCCATGGTGAACGGGATTGTTGTGAACGTAGTTGAGCCGAGCGAGGTAGCTCTTCTCGAATGTCAGATGCGTATCCCAGTACTGGAACCAGACCTTCCGTCCCGGGGTGGCGAGTTTCCGATTCAACTCAGTAGCAGTCTGGGCGTGAAGTCTACGGACCATGTTCGCCAGGGAGGTGGGTGCACCATCCGGAAGCGCGACGAAGTGGTAATGGTTCGCCATGATTGCCCAAGCCTGCAGTTGCCAGCGATACTCGGCTGCGATTCGGAATAGAGAATCTTGTACCATTGTCAGCAGCTCGTCCGACGAGAATAGTCGTTTCTTCTGGTACGTGCCGGCCGTGACCATGTACGCACCGGACTCGCCGAGTTGGTGCAGAGGGCTATGATGCCACATGACTGCTATGGAGTGCGGGAGCGTAGCTCCCGCCTTTTCGGCAAAGCGGCAGCCTTGCTGCCGCAGTCCAAAGCAGCTCGGCGCTGCACAGAGTCCGGCAAAGCGGCAGCCTTGCTGCCGCACTCCAAGGGACTCATCGAATGAGTTCGAGGAAGCTCGTGCCGTGCATCGTAGGTTTCACCTTCAGGAATTCGGCTGCGGTCTGACCAAGGTCGGCGAATGACGGCCGGGTGCCGAGGTCAACGCCCTGCTTGAAGCCCGGCCCGAACGCGAGCAGGGGCACGTATTCGCGGGAATGGTCGGTCGAAGGCGTGGTCGGGTCGTTGCCGTGGTCCGCGGTCATGAATAGCAGGTCGTGCTGGTCAAGACGGCTCAGGATGTTGGGGAGAAAACCGTCGAACTCTCTCAGTCCTGCCGCGAATGCGGCAGGGTCATTCCGGTGTCCCCAGTCCATGTCGAACTGAACCAGGTTCGTGAAGATGAGGCCAGCCTTCGCCTTCTCCATCGTTTCCACGGTCAGCCGGAGGCAGTTGGCATTGCTGACGGAATGGTGGGTTTCCGTGAACCCGCGCCCGGCAAACAGGTCGTCCACCTTGCCGATGCCGACAACCGGCAGGCCGGCTTCCTTCGCGTGGTCGAGCAAGGTCGGCCGTGGCGGTGAGCAGGAGAAGTCCTTCCGTCCGGTGGACCGTTTGAACGCGCCCGGCTTGCCGGTGAACGGTCGGGCGATGACACGGCCGACGCAGTAGCGGTCCGTACACAGGCCGCGCGCTTTCTGGCAGATACGGTACAGCTCGTCCGGCGGGATGATGTCCTCGTGGCAGGCAATCTGCATCACGCTGTCGGCCGACGTGTAGACAATCGGACAGCCGGTCTTGAGGTGTTCCTCGCCCAGTTCCTTGATGATTTCCGTGCCGGAAGCGGCGCGATTGCCGAGGGTCTTGCGGCCGATGGCCTGTTCGAGGCTCTGTATGAGTTCAGGCGGGAACCCGTGAGGGAACAGCGGGAACGGCGAACTTGTCACGAGGCCTGCGATTTCCCAATGCCCGGTTGTCGAGTCCTTGCCCTCTGACTGCTCGGCCATCCGGCCAAAGCACGCCTGTGGTTTCTCCTGCGGCGGGACGCCTTGAATCGGAATGATGTTGCCGAGTCCCAGCGCGGACAGATTCGTCAGGCTCAGCCCGCCGACGGCCTTGGCAAGATTGGCGAGGGTGTTAGAGCCTTGGTCCTCATAGTCGGCTGCGTCCGGCAACTCCCCGCACCCGACACCATCCAAGAGCAGAATAATGACCCGGGACACTAGTCAACCACGGATGGACACGGATGAACACAGATCGGGCAGATACGAAAGGGATTCAGACGACAAGCCTCTCGAACTTGAGCGGTGCGTAGCGCTTTGGAGTGCGGGAGCGTGGCTCCCGCTTCTCCGGCAAGGCGGCAGCTCGACGCTGCACGCAGTCCAAGGCAGCTCGGCGCTGCACGATGTCCAACGTCAGTGGCCGTGCGTCTGCGCAGGGCCAGCTCGTGAGCGAGTGCGTTCTCGTAGACCTTCTCGAGTAGTCCGCAGCCAAGAGCGTTATGGACCTCGAATGCCGCTCCGATGATCTCCTGAGTCAGCTCCTGATGGAGTATCTTCCCATCAGTGTTCATCGGTGTTGGCCTCAGAGGCCCCTGTAAGACAGTGCATCCGTGGTTACGGAGAATGCCGGGGACAGGATTTGAACCTGCATGCCGTAAAGCACATGGCCCTCAACCATGCGTGTCTGCCAATTCCACCACCCCGGCGGGATGGACCGCAGGCTGTTAGCAGTTAGCTGTTAGCAGTTAGCAGTCGTGGCACGGTCATTATAGAAGAGAGCGTCAGAGAGTCAAACGGAGGACTTAGGCCCTCCGTGTTTCAGTGAATGCGCAGTATCAGGCGGCCCGTGCCACCGGAGCGACTGAGGGTTACATCGAAGCGGTCGAGAAAGCCGGTCTGTCCGAGCAGGGCTTTGCTCCCGGCCGGTAGTCTCGTGAACCCGGCGTACATCTGATACGAGAAGAAAGGGCCGCGCGCGCCCCAGACGGTTATCGTCACCACGTGATAGTGCAACTTGGCCATCTTTCCACTTGCGCCGTGGAAGTTCGCGGTCGGGCATCGGCGCCAGTCTATGCCGAGTTCCTCAGCCAGACTGAAGTGGAAGACGCAATCGTCCGAGCCGGAATCGAGCAAGCCGAGAAAGGTCGCCGTAGTCCGGTCGCCACAGCTCAGACGGAAGGGCACCATCGGCCGCTGAACCCTGCGGCCGGCGGGAAACGCCCTGCAGGGCTCAGCCTCGAACTCGTAGAATTGGAGAGGGAGGGATCTCACGTCCCTGGCTACATGACCAGGGCGCACGACTCCAACGGAATCTGGGTGAAGACCGGGTCCTTCACGCCGGCCTTGCCGGCACGTTGGGCAGCAGCTTTGAGCGTCCGCCCCTCACCGACCCGTCGATTGCTGCGGGGGTCAAGGGCAATCCAATATCCCGGCCTGCCATTCAGCCTGATGGCCTTTGTCCTTCGAATCGGGGGCTCACTCACGCCACTATTCTAGCTGTCTGGTGCCGTGCGTCAAGCATGCGCGGTGTCACGGCCTGCATGCCGCTAGGCACATGGCCCTCAACCATGCGTGTCTGCCAATTCCACCACCCCGGCGGGACGGACCGCAGGCTGTTAGCAGTTAGCTGTTAGCAGTTAGCGGTCGTGGCACGGTCATTATAGAAGAGAGTATCTGAGAGTCAAACAGAGAGACGGGGAACGACGGCCGGTTAGCCTGGGTAGGGCTGACTCTGTTCGTACAAGTACTCGGGGTCGAGGTCCAGACCGTTCTCCCATTCCACCGAATCGTAGGCAACGCGCACCTTCTTGAATACTGCCGGAGATGCTAGTGATGAGAATCGCCCGAACGATAGCAGCGGGCCAACGTCAAAGATGCGGCGGTCGCCGTTGGCGAAACGAAGTAGCAGCTTATGGTTGTCAATGGCCTCAACACTCTGCACCGCCGGAAAGGTCGCTGCCCGTTTCTCTACAGAAGTGGCTGAATCCGACATGGTTCCTCCCCGTTCGTAACCATCTGCCAGTTGGCCTTCAACTCATCACCGTGAAGCTCCGCCCATGCCTGAACTAGACGCAACTGCCGTCGTGGCAACTCGCCGCTCGTCAAGTCAAGGGTCTCGATTGAGAACGTAGCTCGGAACTCGTTGTAGTAGGCGTGGAAGTGCGGAGGATTGTGCTCTCCCGGAGCATAATACATGCGGATGATAATCCCGTAGAACATCGAGATGGATGGCACCTTCGCTACCCCGTCACACCGGAGCGAGTTCCGGAGCCTCTGTCATAAGCGCTTCGCGCGCGAGGCGAACCGCTTCCGCTATCGCTTCCGGCGTCACGGAGCCGCGCCACTCCTCAACTATCGCCTCCCACGCCATTCCGCTGGCAACCTGCTCCAATACATCTGCGACCAGTATCTTCGTGCCGCGGAAGACCGGCTCGCCGTGGCAGATATCCTGGTCAGTCACCACAAAACGACCGACGGTCTTGACTTTCATGCGTTTAGTATAGCTTAACATGCCAGATCGGTCAAACCACGCAATCTCAGCCAGCGGTCGGGCAGGCGAAGAATCGCGGCCGGCTAATCGGTCTGCGGGCTTGGGCTAGCCCAGCGCCGGGTGGTATCTGACGCCGGGGAGGCCCTGGAAGCGCTCGTCCTGGGTCCAGAGCTTCGCCTCAAACGTCCTCGCCGTCGCCAGCATGACGCTGTCTGCCATCGGTAGCTTGCAGTCGATGCTGGTTCGCGCCGCACTCAGGGCGATGCCGGCGTCGAAGTCGACCACCGTTCCCTGCTGCATCGTCGCCATCGCCATCAGCGCGTCATCCTCGGTACGCTGCTTCTACCACCCCGCGTGGCGCGGGACGAAGCTTCGGGATGACTGCCAGTACGCAAGACGCAGAACGCAGAACTTGACAAACGGGATTTCTCGGCTATAGGTGTTCCATGCGGGAGTCGGTCAGCTTCGTGACCGCACTAGGTCGCTTGGGCTGGGCGAGCGGGTGTGACGGCGGAAAGCGGGTCGAGCCGGCACATCTACTGCACAGACAGACAGACAGACAGACAGACAGAGTTCTTCCTTTCTCGACAATCTGAGGTTCGGCCGGGTCGCTTGCACCGGCAACGGCCTTGGCCCGGCGAGCGCTCGAGGAATGCTCCGGCAGTCTGCTGTCTGGCAGAGAGCAGCTATTGCGGGAACGGCAGCCACTTCCCGTACGCAGAACCGGAAAACCACGCATGTAATGAAAGGTCAACCGATCATCCTGCGCGATGTGATCACGAGGTGGCACGCGCCCCGGGGAGGTGCACATGTGCTAGGAAGCGAGCCCGGCGTCCAACGGGACGTCGGCAGGACAAGAAGAGCTGTCGCAAACGAGCAGAAGAAAAAGAAGAGGAGATAGCATGATCACCAAGCAAGACTGGGGCGGCAACCCCACTCCAGATGACATACGGTACTGCTGTGGCTGGAACTGCGAATGCGACTGGTATCAGTCCATCGAAAACCCTTGGGGCCAAGGGGTGGAGTGGCACGCAGACTACAACTTCATTACCGTCGCGGTACCAGGGGACGTGGCCCATACGTGAGTCGGGGTCCCGCAGGGCCATGGTTTTGTCACTGCTCCTTACAGTCCGGGCCGTGTGAGAGGCGATGATGTAGCTCACGCGCGGGCGCGAGCCCGCGCGTGAGCGGCCATTCCATGGGTGCACCGTTTGTCCATAGACTCCGCAGCCTCAGCGGAAACCTGTACTGCTACGACGTTAACACCAACAGCTTTCTGCTGGTCGACCAAGCGGTCTACGACGTGGTGGAAGACGTCGGGATCCTTCGCGACGCCGACGTTATGGCTAAGTGGGCGCCGAAGCATGGGGCGGACGCTGCAGCCGCGGCCGTCCGGTCAATCCGGCAGCAACAGAAGGCCGGGTTGCTGCTCGACAGCCACCCGAGCTGGATGACCGGCTATGATGACCTTGAGTCTTTGCGAGCAGTCTATGAGCCCGGACCAACGAAGGCCGTCTTCGAGATTACAGCTCAATGCAACCTCCGCTGCGCGTACTGCGTGCACTCCGGTACGTACGTCTTCGAGAGACCTCACTCTTCGCTCAAGCTGAGTGAATCGGCGATGAGGAAGGTGATGGAGTACATGCGTTCGTACGCACTGGCCGTGGAGGAGTCCCCGGTGAGATACGTGTCTTTCTATGGAGGAGAACCACTTCTGTGCGCGGGCGCGATCAGGCGGCTCGTGGATGAGCTCGTCCATGACAGGAAGGTCGACTGGAAGATGCACATCGCCACCAACGGCACGCTGCTCGAGAAGGACTTCGCGGGTTTCCTTGTGGAGAATGATGTTGGCCTTCAGGTCAGTCTGGACGGACCCCGACACATTCATGACCGGTTCCGTCACTTCGAGGATGGCTCACCGACCTTCGACGTTGTGCTCTCGAATCTGGCGATGTTGAGAGATCTGTCGCCGGACTACTACAGCCGTGTTACCTTCGCCGCAACTGTTGGACCCGGCTCGGATTTGATGGAGATCGACGGTTTCTTTGAGGACGAGGAACTCGTGAAGCAGCATGGAGTGATCGTCACGCATGTCGATCCGTTCGATACGAGCCTGTTTGAGGCGTACGGCCCTTATACCGAGCAGCAGATGCGACAACGTGAGCAGCTAAAGCTGGACTACATCTCGCGGGTTGCGTCCGGCACTCGCCCCACGCAGGTTGAAGCCGCGCTCTTCAACCGTAACTTGACGCGTATAGACGGCCGGTCGTCAGGCAGGTGCGGCGATCGCTGTCCACCCAACGGGACATGCTATCCCGGGGTCAGCAGGGTGTTCGTCCACGCTGATGGGCGGTACTCGCCGTGCGAGAGGGCGGGCGACGCATACGTACTCGGTAACGTAGATGGTGGCTTCGACACGTCGGCAGCGCGGAAGCTGATTGACCGCTACGTCGCGGAATCGGAGCCCGAGTGTATCGGGTGCTGGGCACTGAGGTTGTGCGACCTGTGCTACGTCGCCTGTCGAAGGGGCCGCGCGTTCGACATGCAGCGCAAAAAGCAGGTGTGCGCTTTGAATTTGGAGAAGTACAACGAGGCCTTGGAGATATACGCATCTGTGATGGAACGGAACCCTCAGGCCTTTCGGGATATGAAGGCACGCAGGGTGCGCCCAGACCCGGTCCGTCTTCGTTCGTAGCAGTGACGAGTCGCCTCTCGTTGCTAGGACGCTTTCCGCGGCGCGGATCTGAGCGGACCTTTCGACTATTGACCCCAGGATGTGCCCCGATAAACTAATAGTCATGCCCGCTTGGCCGCGCGCTGGGCTCTGGCAGTGGTTGGTGGACAAGTTGGCGCAAGCGCCCGGCCGTCGCAGTTGTTCAGGCGAGGTGCCCGCGTTCGGCCCACAGGGGGCGCACTGGCGGCAGATGGGAACCCGGTTGCTGCGACAAGCCAGTTTGCCACTCCGCGGGTGGTGGAACATCGGGGAGCGCGCACGGAGGTAGGGTGTTCTTCAAGACGACCGTACTCTGCAACTTCTTTCTCGGGGCGTTCGGCATCGGTCTCGCATTCCTGCAGCGCCGTCGGAGACCGGTGTACTTCTGGTTGATGCTCGGTTCGGGCATGCTGCTTTGCGTGCCGCTGGTCCAGTACTTCGTCGGCCAACTCTTGGGGATACTCAGAACGGGACTCTATCGTGACTACTCAGACCTCACTCTGTTGCCGACGGCGTACCTGATCGTGTGGGGAAGGTGGGTGGCGTATGCGCTGTTGCTCAAGGGAGTCGTTGACGTTGTCGCCCGGAGGCTTGAGCCTGCGATGACCGAGGGCATGATGCTGGCGGTGGCCAAGTTCAAGGCAAGCCCCGGCGCGCTGGCGGTCCTGGGAACGAGGTCGCCCGGGCCATCGACGCCGCAACCTGCGGGAATGGTCGAGTTCCGCGATGTGTCCAGCCTTCGGGCCAATTCGATTGGGGAACTGCTCGATGCAGGTTCATTCGCGCCGACAATCGGCGGCCCGCCTGCCGCTAGGCAGTGGCAGGAGGAACTGCGCCGAGTCGGGCGTGATGTCGACGGTAGACGAATCCCGCGTGACTTCGGCGCCTTCGTAACCTACCTGGGTGACAAGCCGATAGGGACAGGTGTGCCCCACTTGACCGAATCAACTGACCTCGGACTTATTGGGTTCAATTGCATCATTCCCGAGTATCGGTGTCGAGGCTACGGCCGGATGCAGGTGGAGGAGATTGTGCGCCGCCTGCGCGCCTGCGGCGTCGAGAGGGTGGAAGCGACGACCAGCCTCCACCCGCTCTTCCTCCCTGCGCGTCGGATGTACGTGGCGTGTGGCTTCAAGGAATCGCGGACCCGCCCCACCGGTTGCAGCGGCCAATATCCGCTTATCGACTACGGCCGAGCCATTCCGACCTCGCAGCTAGGCGGTGTTTGCACGGACCGGAGGCCCGCTCCGAGATGATCGAACTCACGGAAGTCAAGACGTGAGGGGATTGGGGCTGGCTGTGCTCCTCGCGCTGACTGCCGCCGCAGCACAAGCCGGCGTCATAACCGGCCAAGTTCTGGACGCCGACAGCGCGAAGCCGATGGCGAACGTCAACGTCGTTCTTTGCCTCGCAGCCGAAAGCACGCAGATCACAGGTTGCGCCACCGATGGCGATGGTGTGTTCAGAATCGAGATCCGCGAAACAAACCACTACTCGCTGGTCGCTTCGGCCGTTGGCTTCCGCCCGGAACGAGTTCCGGTTGCGCTGGCCGCGCCGGACACTTCCATCGACGTGGGGAGGATATTGCTCAAACGGCAGGTGCTGCCGGTGCGGGGTGTCGACGTCACGGCCCAAGCGCCGGCGGTGACATACGAGGCCGACCGCAGGGTGATTGACGTCAGCAAACTCCCGATCCGGGGTGCCGCTACGGCGGTGGATGTTCTGGAACACGTGCCCTCGGTCAAGGTCGAGCCGGATGGCACTGTGCTCCTCCGTGGCGAGGGCTTCACGCTGCTCGTCGACGGACGTCCGTCCCCGCTCGAACCGAGCCAGGCGTTGAAGCAGATGCCCTCGGCTGTGATCGACAAGATCGAGATCATCACCAACCCGTCGGCAAAGTACGGTCCGGAAGGAACGGGTGGAATCATCAATGTCATCCTGAAGAAACGCAAGGCGCGCGGTCTCAGTGCGCTCGGTACCATGAGCCTAGACACAAGGCTCCGGGCCAGCGGTAGCCTCCTGCTCGGCCTCCGTTCGCGCAAGGCCGACATCTTCGCCGGGGGCGGGTTCACACGCGGTGATTTCCGGTCCGACGACGAGTGGGAGAGCCGAGCTTTTGGTGGCTCGGAGACGCTCGTGATCTCGTCAGCGGGATCGAGATCGAGTCGTCAGCAATCAGGGAACGTCCAAGCCGGAATGGAGTTGAGGCCAGGCCCGAGAGACAAGTCGAGCCTGGTTGGACGCTACGGAGCTTCAGCTTCCGGAAGCGACCGCACGGCTCAGCAGACGGAGATCCATCTGCCGGGTGACAGTCGCCAATACTCGACAATCAGGACCAGCCGGAGCGATGGCGACGCCTACTTCGTGATGGCTGACCACGTGCACAGCTTCGACACAACCGGACACCAGTTGTGCGCGCACGCGGACTTCACGGGCCGCAACGGTGAGTCCCGGTCCGAATACGATGAACTGGACTCGGCCGGCGCCCTGACTGACGGACGGATATCCGAGGAAGGTGGACCGGGCAGCAACCTGAATCTGAGCCTCGAATACACGCTCCCGCTACATGGGGGCAATCGGCTCGATGCCGGTATCGAGAATCGGAACCAGCAGCGCACGACGGATCCCCGCGTGTCATGGTACAACCTGGACGCCGACAGCTTCGAGCTGGACCACGTGGCCAGCCACGCGTACCGGATGACCGAGCACACGTACGCGGCATACGCGACTTGCTCTTGGGACTGGGGCAAGCTCAAACTCGGGCCCGGACTGAGGGGAGAAATCTACCAGCGAACGCTCGACATCACGGACACGAGCGCGATGTACTCGGCCGAACGCGCGGACCTCTTCCCGAGCATGAGTGTCTCCTATGGTGAACGCGGCAGGCTGCAGGCCGGCGCCAGCTACTCGCGTCGAACCAAGCGCCCGTCGGCCGGGTCACTACTCCCATTCCTGGTTTGGCGTGACCGTCACAACGCCGGGCAGGGCGACACAGCGCTCAAGCCCGAGCATACCGATTCCTGGGAGGCGACGTGCAATCTGCCGTTTGGGACCAGCTCAGTCAACGCCGAGGTGTACTACCGGGTGACGAACGACCTGATTCGGGGGGTGACGTCGCTGTATCAACCGGACTCGGCCGTCCTGTTCACCAGATCGACCAACATCGGCAGCGACCGGACGTTCGGGGCTGAATTGGTATTTGACGCGAGTCCGTTCCGGTGGCTGAACCTGAACCTCAGAGGCAACCTGCATGACAACCGGGTATTCGGCGCACCTCTCGCAGGCGAGGGCGCGGTCGGCGGCCCGGCTTGGAGCGCTTCTGCGAGCGCCAGCCTGCAGCTTCCCGCTGCGTACTGGATAGTCATCAGCGGCGGCTACTCCAGTCCCTCGATCACATTGCAGAGCTGGATGGGTGGCCGCTTCAACACGAACGTCGCAGTCCGCAAGACTCTGCTGAACCGCGCGTTGTCAATCAACGTGCGCGCCTGGGCCTTTCCTGCTTGGGAGTCAGGAACCGAAGGTAAGAGCTTCTACAGCCGGGCGGTCCGCCACAGCGACCCGCTGGGCGTGAGCCTGTCTCTGAGCTACAATTTCAACAACCTCCGGTTTGGCGAGAAGCTGCGGCAGGGAGAGGGGATTGAGGCTGAGGGGTTCGAGAGCCAGTAGGGTACACCGCTCCAGCCTGCGGCTGCTGTGTGCATTCGCAAGACTAGAGGGAGCCTCGTCTCCGCACCATCAGGGCCGGCTAGTCAGTTGAAGCCCGGCCAGCATGGGCGCCAATTCGTTCATGTCCGGTCCAAGTCGGAGGCGCTACATGAGTCCGGTTCGCGTCGGTGGCCGCCTAACTGAGTCGTTACGTCGAACAATAGGGCCGTGGGAGCCGTCGCCGTTCCGCGTGCGCCAGGCGGGGTAGCCGGTGCGTCATGCGCGCCTCCAGGACAACAGAGCGTGGGATCACGCTCAGGGAGGTAAGGATTAAGGGTAGACGGACGGCGGCGACAACTGGGCTCCGTGCACGTCCGGCATGGGCGCGGCCGACATCACGACCATAGCCGTCGCCCCCTCGGATACGGAGGTAGTCTACGCGGCAGACGGGCGGGGAGGCGTCGGTGGCGGTCGTGGACCGGTCTATCGCACGACGAACGGCGGAGGTCGGTGGGTCGATGTTACGCCTTACGTAAGCCCCTACCGTGAGCTGGACGTGTACGATATCGCGGTGGACGCAGCGAGTCCCGACACCGTTTTGCTGTGCTGCATGGGTCAGAACCAGGACTATCGCGGTATCTACAGAACCACCGACGGCGGCACGAGCTGGACTCAGCCATACAACTCCCAGTGCGTGTATTCGATTGCCATATCGCACACTGCCCCGGCGGTTGCCTACGCGGGGCTCTCGTCGGGGATCATGAAGAGCACCGACGGCGGGCAGAACTGGACGACACTCCAATCGGCGCCATCCGGAGGCACGTATTCGCTCGCGGTCCATCCGAACGACGACGAAATGGTGTACGCCTTGGTTTCCGGCAGTGGGGTCTGGCGGTCAACAAACGGCGGCGCAAGTTGGAGCCAGTGCGCGGCCGGGATGCTGCTTACGAGCGTCGAGCATGCTCGGATCTGCATTGACAACGCCAATCCCGATACTCTCTACGCCGGAGAGTGGCATGCAGGTCTTTATGGAACCACCGACGCCGGCTCCAACTGGCAGCAGGTCAGCACCTGGATGCCCTGCCGTGACACCAGGAAGCTGATTACTGAGGATTCGGGTGGCTACTACTGGGCGTATGACGACGAAATGGTCCTGGACGTCACCGCCGACGGCGGGAGTGGATGGGTCTCCACGAGGTTCTTCGGTCCGTCCGTGTACGTCGACATGGTGCATCCCGTGGCCGACACGATGCTGCTCGCGAAGGTATCGGGTGATCCCGTGGGAGGCGAGGATGTCGCTGGATTCGGCATCGTACGCAGCACCGACCGCGGCTACACGTGGTATCCCGTGTTCGACACGGCCAGTGGGAACAACTCGGCGCTGTACCAGTTTGGCGTCGCGCCATCTGATCCGGAGATGGTGTACGGTGCCACCAGCGTCGGCGGCGGGCCGCGGATACTCAAGTCCGAGGACTGCGGCTCGAACTGGACCTTCCCCGAGAACACCTACGGCAGCTACCCCTACTGCGCCGTCGCGGTCTCGCCCGACGACCCGGACTTGGTCTACTTCGGTTGCCGGAATGGCCAGGTCGTGAAGAGCGAGGACGGAGGCTACAGTGTGAGCTACGTAGGGCAGCTATCCGCCAACCCCGTTGCCAATCCGATTGAGACAAGGCGGCTGGTCCTGGGCATCGGAGAGATGATGTACGCAGGGACAGACAGCGGCGTCTATGTGAGCTGCGACCGGGGGGAGCACTGGACACGGTCAATCTCCGGCATGGGGTCCAACTACAACATAGTCGACCTGGTGATGGACCCGAACGGCTCTGCTCTCTGGGCGACATCGTACGGGCCGGCGTCGGGCCCGCATGTCTATGTCTCGTACGACGGAGCGACGGCCTGGCACACCGAGACCGATGGGTTGCCGATGGCTGCTGTCGTGTACAGCCTGTCGTTCGACAGCGACCGCTGTCTTCACGCCGGCACGTCCGTTGGCGTCTTCACGCTTGACGTGCGGAGTGAAGGCCAGATTGGCGCGGATGCGACATACCCGAACTGGAGCAAGAAGCTTGCGCGCGACGCGGACAATGATATACTCCATGTTGTGTACACGGGCAACAACACCGTGTTCTACAAGCGGTCGACCGACGAGGGAGAGACGTGGTCCACGCCCGAGCCCGTCGGGTACGGCAAGTACCCGGCAATCGTCTTGAACGTAGACACCGAAGGCGGCGGGTGGGCGCCGTGGGTCGTGTACCAGACTCCGGACAGCAGCATAATGCGTGCAATCCGGACTGCGCCCGGGGTCTGGGACCATGCAACCATCTACGCCGCGAGCGGTTCAAGGAGAGCGGGTTCGCCTTCGCTGGCGGTGGGCATTTCCGCGAACCCCTGGCTGCCTGCTCACGTGACCTACCCGGTCTACGTCGGATCAGGACCCGACTCCAGCTACGTGTACTACAACTCGTTCACGCCCAGCACCGTGTCGATGGCTGAGTTGGCGAACCAGACCACGACGTACTGCTACGGTACTTCTGTGGCGGGCTGTCCGAGTGCCGACGTGCATGTCGCCTGGATTCAGGGCGACACAGTCTGCTACAAGAAACGCACCAACGGCTGGCCGGCACAGCCGTATCAGGTCTCTTCGACGTCTGGGCAGTACATCAACGAACCCGCCTCGAACCCATCGCTGGAAGGCTACGGCGATTCCATCTACTGTGTCTGGCGCGGGCCGAACACCGCCGGTGGATTCCCCGGCGAGGTCTGGCGCCGCGGTAGATGGCTCGGCGGTTGGTGGGTAGTCCCTTCGAATGAAAGCTGGTCTTCGGTGTTGGAGTCCGACTTCCCGGTTATGGGCACGAATTACGCCTCGTTCTGGCACGAGGAAGTCACGAGGACAAACTACGACCCCTGGGTCAGGCTCCTTCCCTTCCCACCTCAACCGCTCTTCCAGACCGCATTGATGTCACGCTATCCGCATGTGGACTGCTACTGGCCAAGTATGCAGACGTTCAAGTGCAACGCGGTGTGGACAGAGCAGCTTTCTGTAACGCCGCCACTGTACGAGGTCAGGTTTGGGGTCCGCCAGTGGCCGCCGTTCTTTGGCAAGGGCGCTGGCTACGAGCCGGCGACCTACTACGCGGCTGAACTGGGTCAGCCCGAGCAGTCGCCATACTGCCTGTCCCGCGGCGGCTACGCGAAGCTCGGGTCGTGGGACTTGGACACGAGCCGCACAATGCTGACGTACCGGTTGCCCTACCTGAACCCGCGCCAGACGTACAAGTTGCGCGCCGTCATCTACCATGAGGGCAAGAAGTCATGGAGTGCGGACGTACGGTGTGACTCCGGGCAGTGGTTCCGCGTACACGTGAATCCACACACTCCCGACACCGTGTGGGTGCAAGTGCCCAAGCGGTTGTATGAGAGCGACGCGCGGATAGTCATCGAGGTGGCCCGGGTCACCGGCGACTACGCCTCACTCGCTGAACTGAGGCTATTCCAGGTTGACGATGGAACAGGCTGGACCGAGGGCGTCCAGAGTTTACCTACGACTGGCGTACTCGACACTCGCTTGCTGGGCTGCTCGCCGAACCCGCTCGGTAGCGCGACCACAATCAGCTACCAGCTCGCACACGCAGGGCCGGTCGCGCTGACGGTGCACGATGCCTCCGGCAGGCTCGTGCGTCGACTCGAGGGCGGCTCCCGTTCTGCGGGCAGGTACGTGGTGCGTTGGGACGGCACGGATGACCACGGCTTGGCTGTGCCTGCTGGCGTCTATTTCGTGCGGCTCCGCGCAGATGGTGAGACATCGTCTCGCAGGCTGACGCTGTTGAGATAGCAAGGAGAGGTGGGGAGGCGCTCAGCGCCTCCCCACCTCACTCTCATGGTGTATCTAGCCTTCTCTATCTTGAGTCTGTGTCTGTTTGCAGCGCCGACGCTCTCCATGCGGAGGATTGCGCAGGTCGCGTCAGGGCCGTATTGCGGGGGCTACGGCCGCGTGGTTTGCTGCGACAGCGACCACGACGGCCTGCCTGAATTCCTTTTTCTTACCGGCACCCTCACGCGCTCCTGGGACCCGATTCGTATCGAGGTCTGGGAGCAGTCCCGCCCCAGCGGCAACGAGTTCCAGCTCGTCTACGCCGATACCGGCGTGCTGAACGAGTGCCCTGTGGGTATACCGACGGGAAACGTCATCCCCTTTGCGGCCGGCGACGTTGACGGTGACGGACTGACCGACATAGTCGGTGTCACCGCGCAACTCGATACTACCGGTCCTGATTCGGTCTTCCTTGTGCTAGTAACCATCGAGTCCCCGGACAGCTTCAGCTACCCGTGCTCGCTTACCTGGTACTACCGTTGTTGGGAGAGCTGCCGCAGCGCGGTCCCCACTTACTACCCACCTGACCTTGATGGAGATGGACGTAAGGAGATACAGCTCTGCGGCGTCAGGATTTGGGAGAACGTAAGTAACGACTCGAACGAATTGGCCTGGTCGGGCACTCCGAGTGGCGGATACTGTGCGTTTGGCGATTTCGACATGGACGGGAGAATGGACTTTGCTACAGGGGGGGGGGACGCCAAGGTCTGGAAGAACACCGGCGATGACCAGTACGAGCAAGTGTACAAGGATACCACTCACGTTCCGCCTGCGACTGACGTGTTCATGACCAACGACATCGACCGCGACGGGAGGTCCGAGTTCTACGTGACTCGCTTCAGCTATCCCGATTCGAGAATGTGGCTCTACATGTACGAGGTCGACGGCGATGGCAACCATAGTCTGACTCGTACAGCAGTGGACTCGCTCAGTTACCCTTGGACCGGCGCGTCCCACGCCGGCGCTTGCGGCGACATTGACGGCGATGGGATTGACGAGTGTATCTGGACTACGCCCGATTCCATCCGGGTGTACAAGGCTGTTGGCAATGACGACCTGCGTCAGGTGTGGTGCTGGGAGAACGACCATGGCATCCATTCGCTGATGAACACCGTCTACGACGTGAACGGTGATGGGTACAATGAGCTGATAGCTGCCAGCAACGCGAAGGTGTCGGTATTCGAGGTCGTTGCGGTGGACCTGTTGTCACCCAACGGCGGGTCGTGCAGCGTCGGCGATACCGTGATGATACGCTGGCGCACCAATACGCCGCCGCGTTGCGACTCGCTGTCCTTGTTCCTCAGACGCGACTCCTTGTGGAACCTCGATACGATAGCACGCGGCCTGCCGGGAACCGACACCATCTATCGCTGGGTCGTGCCCTCAGGAGTGCCTGAGACAGCCCGCGTTGTCGTCATTGCTTATGGCCCGGGCTGGCAGTTTGATATGTCCGACAGCGTCATCACCTTCATCGGCGGGGGTGTGGCGGAAGGTACACGCGATGTGCCCCTGCAATGGTCGCTTTCCGTCAGCCCGAATCCGGCGCGGGGTGCGTTCACGGTGAGGTGCGACGTGCCGGGAAAATGGGGACTGTACCGCGCCGAGTCCGACGCAGGCGCTCCGAGGGACTGTCCCCATTTTCCAGTCCCCGTCAGGATTGGCATCTACGACGCGGGCGGCAGGCTGGTGCGCTCTCTATGCGAAGGCGAAGTAGCGCCGGGCCGCTACGAGGCGAGAGTCCCCTCCGGCGTGCTCCCGGCTGGAATCTACTTCCTCCGTCTCGAAACGCCGGGATTCCGGTCGGTGAAGAAGGCGGTCGTCGCGCGCTAGGGCGCGCGGAGAAGTAGGCAGTAGACAGCATACAGCATACAGGTCGGGGGCGGGCGCAAGCCCGCCCCTGGGGTTGGAGCGGAACTCGGCGACGTGCCACGGAGCTACGGCGTCGGGGCAGAGGCATCGAAGACCTCGGTCCGGATTCGGGCGAGGACGGCTGGGTCGAGGCCGCGGTTCGCCCACTTGTCGAGCAGGACTTGGGCGCCCATCGCAAAGCTCTCGCCCGAGATGCCCTGCTGGCGTGAGAGTTTGTAGAGCTGCCGCGCATAGTTGAGATAGGCCACGTAGAAGATGGTATGCACCCCTGCGGCGTTGAGCGTCTGGCGTGCCTTCGTCTCCATCTCGCAGAGGCTTGCCACTGCCGCTTCGTATCGCTTGAGCATGTCGGGTCGCCTGTCGTCGAGTACCTGCTTCACCCTGGTGGTGTCGGTCTTCGTCTGCCAGTTCATCCGTCGCTGATTCGGGTCAGTCATAGGAACTCCTTTCGGGTTTGCGGTCATTCAGGGCCTGCCGTGCTCTGCGGCAGCGGTCCTTCACTTAGTTATACGCTCGCCGGAGCACGATTTGTTAAAGGACCTTCAACTCCTTTGGAGCCTTCTCCGTAACCAGCCATGCGATAGCAGGTTAGCGTTATCATCTAGTTGCAGGCGGCCGAAAGCGACGCGGCGCGAGTCGCCCAGGGAACCGTTCCCGGAACGGTTCGGGAGGCGGTTCGGAATGCCAGTTCCGAGGCCTTTCCGGCCGGGATTTGCGGGTCGATTCTGAAGATGAGGAGGGAGGCGTCTTGCCGGCTGAGCCGGAAGGAGGTCTGCGGAGCGATTCGTGCGGCGAGTCGCTATTCGACGTGCAGGGCGAGAGGCAAGGCGGTTATGAAGGCGATTCGCACGTGGACTGTCGGCGCGGTTTGCGGAGGGATTTCGGAGGCGATTTCCAGAACGACTCGTGACGTGAGATTCTCATCAGCCTGTGACACGAAAGAGCGGGAGCCAAGCTCCCGTAATCCAGAGACTGGACTTGGGACACGATCCCGTCCTCGAAAATGGGGACAGTCCCCAGGAGGTACAGTCCCCATTTTCGGGGAAGAAAAGCGGCAGCTTTCGCTGCCGCAATCCAAGGTTCGGTCTGGGACACGATCCAGATCACGGACTGGGTACAGCCACGGTTTTCCGCTGCGGAAAGCCGTGGCAGTCCCTCGCCGGCTAGAAGCAGCCCATGTTCGAGCCGTCGGCGGCGGCCTTGAGGCAGGGCGAGCCGGGTTTGAGCCGGTAGTCGCCGCTCTCCGGGTTTTTGTACTTCGGGTCCCTGCGGATGTTGTTCGAGCCGGATACGACGACATCCGACCCGGCGTCAGCGCTGAGCAGGCAGGAGTTGTTCACCACGAGGTTCAGGCCGTCGCCGTCCCATGCGAGGTTGCGGTTGCGGCTGGTGAGGATTGAATTGCTGATGGTCGTCTTGTCCACCCGATTCGCGCAGTAGACGGAGGAGACGTCGTTGTCGGCTATGGTGCAGTGGTCGATGTCAGCGCTGCCGCTGCCGGACATCGTGCTGATGTAGATGCCGCGGTCGCCATTGCCGATGATGAGGCAGTAGTCGACTTTCTGCTTTCCGCCCGGTATGTAGATGCCGTGTGACTCACCGCCTTTGATGGTAAGGCCGGAGATGCGGTTGCCCGAGCTCTTGAGCGTGACTGCCGCGTACTCGCCGTCGGCATCGATGACCGTAGTGGCCGGGTCTACGCCGACGATGGTGAAGGGGCCTTCATCCGCTTCGATTTCGATTACCTCTTCGTAGACGCCGGGCTTGACGAGGATGACAGCTCCTGCCTCGGCTTCGTCGAGCGCGTCACCGATTGTCTCGTAGTCGGTCGAGCCGTCCTGCGCCACGACGAAATCCGCTTTCGGCAGTGGCGGCCGGCCGATGGTCCTGGTGTTCACACACTGCAGCGTCGCGACTGCGGACAGCAGAAGGACGACGAGTAGCAGCCTATCAGCAGTTCGATTCATGATTTCCACCTTTCGGGCTATTCTCGCAAATCGATGCCGGCGTGTCAATGCTCACTGCGGGCACGGCCGGGATCTTGGAGTGCGTTAGCGCAGCTACCGCTTTTCCGGAAAAGCGGCAGCCGTGCTGCCGCAGTCCAAAGAGCTTCGCTCAAGCGACCCACCCGTCGAAAAGCGACGGCCAGTCTTTGCCCAGCTTTCCTTCGGCGACGGCGCGTTCGAGCACGGCTCGAGCGTCCGCGGCTTCAAGCGGAAACCACTTGTGCCAGCGAGTCGGGCCGTAGTTCTGGTAGCCTTCGAGGACAGCGCTGGTCCTGCCCATTACCTCGGCCGCGGTGCCGAACTGCTTCTTGAGTTGCTTCGCCTTTTCGTATACGAGTTTGAAGAGGGCCGGATAGCGGTAGTCGCGGGCCATATGGTGGTCGAGGACCACCGTCTTCACTGCCGGCGTGGCCAGGATGCGGCAGACGTTCACGATGCTGCGGACCAGGTCGTGGTCCGTGGCGAACTGGCCGAGCATGTAGGTCGGGTACCCGTCGATGACCACGGTCCGGGCCTTGGCGTCAGCGATGAGGTCAGTTGTCGCCGTCTCCAATGGGCCGCCAACGTCGGAAGTGACGAGCACCTTTTCTTTGCCCCAACTCACTTCGGTCATGATGACTTGGCCCGGTTCAGCGTCCTCGGCACCGTGCCACACCGGAGGGGAGAAGCTGATTTGAGTCTTCCTGAACTTGAACTTCCGGCCGTCCGCGATGATCGTCTCTTTGGGCAGGCCATCGATGACGTTTTGGAACGCCCGGGCGGTCTCGATCTGCTTGGCGGGAAGGCCTTCCTGGTTCTTGACGAACAGGGTCTTGCCGCCGTAGCGTTCGGTGTCGCGTCGCTCGGAGAAGTGGTCGAGGTGGTAGTGGCTGATGACGACGAGTTGGGAACGCCCGCAGGCTGAACGTATCGCGGCATCGTATTCATCGAGCAGGGCATTGCGTCGTTCGGCCGGCATCGGGAAGTGGGCAGGTTCGAGCGACGCACCCGGGTCCACGGTTACGACTACATCCGGGGTTTGGATGCAGACGCACATGCCTCTGGTACCGAGCGAGTCACAGGCCACGTAGTCGACCTTGAGCTGAGGACCTTCGCGGATGATGGGGTCGGTCAGGCGCATGACAGGAAATGGTGAATTGTGAAGAGTGAAGAGTGAAGGACGGATATGGATTTCACCATTCTCAATTCACTATTCTCTATTCTCCTAGAGGTACAGCGCGAGATAATAGAAGGCGGGGATGGTGAAGAGGAGGCTGTCGACGCGGTCGAGGAAGCCGCCGTGGTCGGCGAGCACGGACGAGGTGTCTTTGACTCCGACCGCCCGCTTGAACATGGACTCGAACAGGTCGCCGGCCTGCGCCACCGTGCCTAGTCCGATGCCGACTACTGCCAGCCACCACAGCGGCCGGGTTGCGAAAGGCGCGACGAAGTGGAGGTAGGCGGCACCGAGGATGGCGGAGAAGACAAGTCCGGCGACGTAGCCTTCGATAGTCTTGTTCGGACTGAGCGTCGGGGCCAGCTTGTGCCGGCCCATGAGTTTGCCGAACACGAGCCCGGCCGTGTCATTGAGCCAGGTCAGGGCGAGCGGGAAGAAGACGAGCCATGGCGACCAGCCGCGGCTGACTGACAGGTTCTTGAGCAGCACGAGGTGGGCCGGCAGGAAACCGAGGTAGATGAGCGAAAACACGCCGTAGACCGGCACGCGCGGCCTCGCTTCCTGGGTTGCGACCGCTGCGAGCAGGATAGCGGCAATCGGGGCCACGAGGAAGGCGGGCAGCAGGTTGAAGTAGGCTGCCGCAACGATTGTCACACTGAGGATGGACAGCAGCCAGCGGTTGAGCCGGATTTCGGCCTTGGCCAGAAGCTGGATGAATTCGAGCGTGGCCAGCACGACCCAACCCGCAGTGATGACAGCTATGACCCAGCGGTCGGCGAAGAGGGCAGCGAAGACGGCGAGGCCGAGACCGGTGCCGTAGATAATGCGACGCAGCCAGCCGTTCATGGGGCGGGAACGGCCTGGGACACGACCCGAAATGTCGGACATTTCGGTCATGTCCCGCGCCTAGTCTTCTTCGATGCGGCCGAAGCGGCGTTGACGCTGGGCATAGTCCTCGACGGCTGCGAGCAACTGGGATTTGCGGAAGTCGGGCCAGAGCGTCTCGGTGAAGTAGAGCTCGGTGTAGGCCGACTGCCAGAGCAGGTAGTTGGAAATCCTCTGGTCGCCGCCGGTGCGGATGAGCAGGTCCGGGTCGGGCAGCGACGGGTCGTAGAGGAGCGCGCCGAACTCGGCCTCGGTCTGGGGCGCCTTTCCGGCCTCGACCGCGCGGCGACAGGCGTCGACAATCTCGGTGCGCCCGCCATAGCTCAGGGCGAGCACCATGGTCAGGCCGGTGTTATTCGCGGTATCGGCGATGAGGCGGGAAAGCGTGTCCTGCAGGTTTTGGGGCAGGTCCGAGATACGGCCGATGGCGCGGACCCGGATGTTGTTCTTGATAAGGCCCGGCCGTTCGTCGTCCATCGTCTTGGCCATCAGTTTCATCAGCAGCTCGACTTCGTGCTTGGGGCGGTACCAGTTCTCGGTCGAGAAGGTGTACGCGGTGAGGTACTTCACCCCGACGTCTTTGATGGTTTCGACCGCCTCGTGCAGTGACTTCACGCCTTCCTGGTGGCCGATAGCGCGGGGGAGGCCCTTCTGTTTCGCCCAGCGGCCGTTGCCGTCCATGATGACGGCGATGTGGCGGGGAACCTTGCGGGATTCAGGCATCAGCGTCGGTAGGGCGAGATCCCTCGACTCCTTTCAGTCGCTCGGGATGACCTGCTGCCGGCAAGCCGGCCGCAGGTCACTTCTCCATGATCTCGGTTTCCTTGCGCTTCAGGAGTTCGTCGAGCTTCTTGATGAACTCGTCGGTCATCTCCTGAACCTTCTTGGTGCCGGTCTTGGAGTCGTCCTCGGTGATCTTCTTGTCTTTTTCGAGCTTCTTGACCGCGTCGTTGGCCTCGCGGCGGAGGTTGCGGACCGCCACGCGCGAGTCCTCGGTGAGCTTGGCGCAGAGCTTGGCCAGTTCGCGGCGGCGCTCCTCGGTCAGGGCCGGGATCGGCAGGCGGATAAGGTTCGCCTCGACCTTGGGCGTGAGCCCGAGTTCGGCCCTCTGCAGCGCCTTCTCGATTTCGGGGAGGACCGACCGGTCCCACGGCTGCACCACGATCTGGCGCGGTTCGGGCACCGAGATGCTCGCCACCTGCTTGAGGGGCGTGGGCTGGCCGTAGTAGTCGACCTTGACGCCGTCGAGGATAGCCGGGTTGGCGCGCGCGGTGCGGATGCGGGCGAACTCGGTCTCGAGGACCTCGATGGTCTTTGTCATCTTCTGGCGGTATTCGGAATAGACGTTGTCTAACATACAAGACTCCCGATTCGTTTGCCCTTTATGATGTCAAGGATAGCCCTTGGCCGAGTGATGTCAAACACCACTATGGGTATCTTCCGCTCCATGCAGAGGGCGAAGGCGGTCAGGTCCATCACCGCCAGGTGTTCGACCAGCGCCTGATGGTAGGTGAGCTGAGGATAGAACCTGGCCTTGGGGTTCTTTTCGGGGTCGGCGGAGAAGACCCCGGACACGCGCGTGCCCTTGAACAGCGCGTCCATGCCAAGTTCCGCGGCCCTGAGTGCAGCGGCCGAGTCGGTCGAGAAGAAGGGGTTGCCGGTGCCGCCGGAGAGGACGAGGATCCGTCCTTCTTTGAGCGCCTCGCGCGCCTGCCAGATGTCGTAGCCGGCCGCCGTTCCCGGAACCGCGATGGCCGAGAAGTGCTGCACCCGCGTGCGGGTGCCGAGCAGTTCGGTCAGCTTGATACCGTTAATGACGGTGGCGAGCATTCCGGCCTTGTCCGCCGCGGCCTGGTCCATGTCGCGCGTGTCGCGGCCGCGCAGGATGTTGCCGCCGCCCATGACCACCGCCAGCCGGATACCGTCGCGGTGGGCAGCGACCAACTGGCCGGCGACCAGCTTCAGCGACTCGGAGTCGCTGAAGAGGTCACCGGATATTTTGAGCAGGACTCTACGAAAGGGCGAAGTGCGAGTTCCGAACTTCGAACTCCGGACTTCGGCGCTCGGCGTTCGGCGTTTGGAGTTCGGCGTGCGCCGGTTACTCACCGAGCTTGAATCGAGCGAAACGCCGGATAACGGTGTTCTCGCCGAACTTGGCGATGGTTTCCTTCAAGTAGTCGCCCACGGTCTTATCGGGCGCCTTCACGAATGGTTGCTCGAGCAGGCAGACATCGGCGTAGAACTTCTCCAGCTTGCCCTGCACTATCTTCTCAACTATGTTCGCCGGCTTGCCGGACTGCGCGACCTGTTCCTCGTAGATGCGCTTCTCACGCTCGACGACTTCGGGCGCGACGCCGGCACGGTCGATTGCCGCCGGGTCGGCAGCGGCGATGTGCATCGCCAGGTCGCGTACGAACCGGCGGAACTCCTGATTCCGGGCGACGAAGTCGGTCTCGACGTCCACCTCGATGAGCACGCCGAGGCGCTCGCCGGGATGAATGTAGGACTCGACCACGCCGCTGGCGGTGGGCCGTTCGGCCTTCTTGGCGGCCTTGGCGATGCCGCGCGTGCGGAGGATTTCGATTGCCTTCTCGATGTCGCCGCCCGCCTGTTCGAGGGCGGTCTTGCAGTCCATCATGCCCGCGCCGGTGCGGCGGCGAAGGTCGACGACTTTCTCAGTAGGCTGACTCACTGCACCTCCTCGGTGTCGAACTGCTTCCGGCCCTCCATCACCGCGTTGGCGACCATGGCGGCCACCAGCCGGATGGAACGCAGTGCGTCATCGTTGCCGGGGATAGGGTAGTCGATGCCTTCGGGGTCGCCATTGGTGTCGATGAGGGCGATGACCGGAATGCGGACCCGCCGGGCCTCGGCGACCGCGGTCGCCTCGCGCACCGGGTCGATTACGAAGATCGCGCCGGGCAGGCGGTCGAGCGCCTTGAGTCCCGCGAACACGCGGAGCAGCTTCTTGTGCTCGCGCTGCAGGAGCAGGGTCTCCTTCTTAGTCGTCTTGCCGTACTGGCCTTCGTTGATCATCCGTTCCAGGTCAGAGAGCCGGGTGATGCGGGTCGAGAGAATATCGAAATTGGTGAGCAGACCGCCGAGCCAGCGCTCGGTCACGTAGCAGGAACCGCAGCGCGTGGCCTCTTCTTCGATGATCGGCCGCGCCTGCTGCTTGGTGCCGACGAAGAGGATGTCGCGTCCCGACTCGGTGATATTGCGCACCGCGTCGTAGGCGAGGCGCATCCGCTCCAGGCTCTTCTCCAGGTCGATGATGAAGATGCCGTGCTTCTTGCCGAAGATAAACGGCTTCATCTTCGGATTCCAGCGCCGCGAATGGTGCCCGAAGTGGACACCGGCTTCGAGCAATTGCTTGATGGTTAACGTTTGGTCCACTGGAACCTCTTCCTTCTCTTGGCGAGTCCGTACTTCATCCGTTCCTTCTCGCGCGGGTCGCGCTTCAGAAGCTCGGCGCCCCGCAGGGCCTTGCGCAGGTCGGGGTTGTAGGCGACGAGCGCCCGGGCCGCGCCCAAAGCGACGGCCGCAGCCTGGGCGGAAAGGCCGCCGCCCGAACACTGGCACTTGAGCCCGAAGCCGGAAGTGCCGGTGGTCTTCAGCGGCGACATCGCCGCGCTGACGAGGTCGGCTCGGCCGAAGTACTTGTCGAAGGGCTGACCGTTGACAACCGTGTCGGAGCCGCCCGAAACCAGCCAGACCTTGGCCGTGGCTGACTTGCGGCTGCCGGTGGCAAAGTAGGTTTTTTCCATGTTATTTCACCGGGGTGAGCTTCTGGGCCTGGTGAGTGTGATCCGGTCCCGCGTGGACGTGGAGCCGGGCCATGCGCCTGGCCTGGAGCTTGTTCTTGGGCAGCATCCGTTTCACCGCCAATTCCAGCGGCCGGGTCGGGAAACGCTCGACAACCTGGGCGTAAGTGAACGTCTTCAGGCCGCCCGGGTACATCGAGTGGCGGTGGTAGAGTTTCTCATCATACTTCTTACCGGTCAGCTTGATGCCGGAAGCGTTGACCACGACGACATGATCGCCGGAGTCGATATGAGGTGTGTAGATCGGCCGATGCTTGCCCATCAGACGAACGGCAATCTGCGTGGCAAGGCGGCCCAGGGTTGAGCCCTCGGCGTCAAACAGGTACCATTCGCTCTTTATGTCGTCTTTCCTGGCGACGTAAGTCTTCATCTTAGCTATCCTTATACCAAATTCGCGACTACTGTCAATGTTAGACGGGCTGTCGGAAATTCCGTTGGCCGCTGCGCAGGTTCCATCCCGGTGTCCCGCGACCGGGTCATGACGTCTCGCAGAGGACGTCTATGATACCGATTTTCCGGTGCAAATCAATAGCGGAGTTGGCAGGCGGGTTGATGGTCCGTGCGTCTGCACTTGCTTGACCTGGCACATACTGCTATTATCTTGACCGCCAATGATCGACGGAGTCAGGCAGAAGCGGCCGCGACCGGCGTGAGACCAGTCTTTGCCGCCGTGGACGAGGCGCTGGGCGACCTGAAGGCCGGGCACTTTGTCGTAGTGGTGGACGACGAAGGCCGAGAGAACGAGGGCGATCTGGTCTGCGCCGCCGACCGGATTACCGCCGACAAGGTGAACTTCATGGCCCGCCACGGAAGGGGCCTCGTCTGCGTATCGTTGACTGCGCAGCGGTGCGGTGAGTTGGGCCTGCCGCTTCAAACCGAAGCCGGGACCGCCCTGCACGGGACCGCCTTCACGGTCTCGGTCGACGCGGCCAAAGGTACGACTACCGGCATATCGGCCCGCGACCGCGCCCTCACTATTCGTGCGCTCGTCAGCCCGCGGACAAAGCCGGAGGACCTGGCGCGACCCGGCCATGTCTTTCCGCTGATCGCGCAGGACGGCGGCGTCCTGGTCCGCGCCGGCCATACCGAGGCGGCGGTTGATCTGGCACGGCTGGCTGGTCGCGCGCAGGCCGGCGTGCTCTGCGAGATAATGGCCGAAGACGGCAGCATGGCACGGCTGCCCCAACTGCAGAAGCTCGCGCAGCGGTTCCGGTTCAAGATCGTAACCATCAAGGACCTCATTGCCTATCGCCGGCAGCGAGAGAAACTTGTCCGCAAGGTCGTCGAGACCGTGCTGCCGACCGAGTACGGCGATTTCCGCGCCGTCGTCTACGAGGACGTGGTCGAGCCCTACGCGCACATCGCCCTGGTGAAGGGAGATGTCCGGGGCAAAGAACGTGTGCTGGTGCGGGTCCACTCGCAGTGCCTGACCGGCGACGTATTCCACTCCCTCCGCTGTGACTGCGGCGCCCAGCTCGCCCGGGCGATGGAGCTCGTCGCCCGCGCAGGTCTGGGGGTGGTGCTTTACATGCGACAGGAGGGGAGAGGCATCGGCATCGAGAACAAGCTGCGGGCGTACGCGCTGCAGGACCGGGGGTTCGATACGGTCCAGGCTAACATCGCCCTCGGGTTCGAGCCGGACCTGCGCGACTACGGCATCGGGGCGCAGATCCTTTCCGACCTCGGGCTGTCGAGCATCCGGCTGCTGACGAATAACCCCCGCAAGATCATCGGGCTGCGCGGATTCGGGCTGGACGTCGTCGAGCGCGTGCCGCTGGTGGTCCGGCCGGGCAGGAAGAACATTCACTATCTCGTCACCAAGCGGGACCGCCTCGGTCACCTGCTGGGCGACATCGAGAAAGGAGTATGAGATGGAAACCAGGGAGTTCAAGGGCAAGCTTGATGCGACCGGCCGGAAGTTCGCGCTGGTGGTGTCGCGGTTCAACGAGCTGGTGGGCAGGCAACTGCTCGCCGGCGCGCTCGACTGCCTTGAGCGACACAATGCCAAGGCCGTGGACGTCGTCTGGGTATCGGGCGCATTCGAGATTCCGGCGGTCGCACTGCGCATCGCCTCGATGAAGAAGTGCGACGCCGTCGTCGCGCTCGGCGCGGTCATCCGCGGGGACACGCCGCACGCCGAGTACATCTCCTCAGAGGTGGCGAAGGGCATCGCCCATGTGTATCTGGAAACCGGTGTGCCGGTGGCATTCGGTGTCATAACGGCGGATACGCTCGAACAGGCGTTGGAGCGGGCCGGTGCCAAGTCCGGAAACAAGGGCTGGACCGCGGCCCTTTCGGCCATCGAAATGGCCGACCTCGAGAAGCAGAAGCTGGCATAGAGCGGAAAGCACGAAGTCCGAAGTGGAAGTGACGAAGTCCAGGCGCGACTTTTCAGTGATTTGTGATTTCTCACGGGTCATTCTCGGATGACCAACCGGCGACAGGCCCGCGAGTGCGCGCTGGAAGTCCTGTACCGGCTTGACCTGGTCGGCGATGAGCCGGAGCACACGATTGCCGAGATCCTCCTGCGCAAGAACCCGCCGGACGAAGCCGAGACCTACCTGCGGCGGCTGGTGGACTCGGCGCTGGGCAACCAGCAGGAGGTTGACGCCGCGCTGCGCCGGCACCTCACGCGCTGGCGGCTTGAGCGACTGACCGTGCTCGACCGGGCGATCCTTCGGCTGGCCGCGTCGGAGATTCTCTACTTCGATGACGTGCCGCCCAAGGTGACAATCAACGAAGCCGTGGAGATCGCCAAGAAGTACGGCGACGACGATGCCGGGAAGTTCGTGAACGGCGTGCTCGACAGCGTCTTTCAGGAAACGGACCGCGCCAACCAGCCGTGAGGGGGAAGCGAACGGGCTCAGCAGCCGTGGTTCAGAAACCGGAATCCGGAGTTGTCCGGCCGGTCTCGAGGCAGTCACCCGGGTCGGTCAGGCCGCTCACTGCGGACCCGCTTCTCGCTCTCCCGGCGCTTACCGACCGGTGAAACTCGGCATAATCTCCGACATCCACGCAAACCTCGAGGCGCTGGAAGCGGTCATCGGCGCACTGCGGAACGAGGGCGCGACTGAGTTCGTCTGCTGCGGTGACATCGTCGGGTACGGGCCGGACCCGAACCGCTGCGTTGACATCGTCCGGGAGCTGGGCTGCGTCGGCGTGGCGGGCAATCATGACTACGGCGTCGTGGGCTACAATCCCCTGGCCGGCTTCAACCCGGCCGCGCGCCTGGCCGCGCTCTGGACCCGGCCGCTCTTGACCGAACAGAACCGGCACTACCTGGCAAGTCTGCCACTGACGGTTGAGAAGGGGCCACTGCTCATCGTCCACTCCTCGCCCTCTGAGCCGGAAATCTGGGAGTATGTGCTTACGGTCCGCGAGGCCGCGGACGAGATCGATTGCTGCTCTGCCGGTGTCTGTGTGGTCGGGCACTCGCATCAGCCGCTCGCGGTCGAGCGACTGCCGGGAGGACAGGCCCGGCCGGTGCGCCAGTACCCTTTCCTGCTCCGGTCCGATGCCAGGTACTTCATCAATGCCGGCAGCGTGGGCCAGCCCCGCGACGGTGACCCGCGCGCCTGCTGCCTGCTGTACGACGACGACGCCCGGACCATGGCCTGCCTGCGTGTTTCCTACGACATTCCGGCGGTGCAGGCCAAAATCCGTGCCGCCGGCCTGCCCGAGCACCTCGCCGCGCGTCTGGCGACGGGGCGCTAGGCCGCCGCCGGCCGCAGCCCGAAGACAGCGGAGGCGAGGTGGTCGCTTCCAGTTGGTTAGCTTTGTTGTCGTTCGTGCGGGGCGACTTGACACTGGCTCTGAAGCGCCTAACATCTAAATCGGTGTGATTACGAACCCATACGCGCGGAGACGCTTTCGGCAATACGCGGTCACCGGCAATCCGCCGTGCAGCATTCGCTCACAGGGCTAGAGGCTTGAGCAGTCGTTCTCTCAGTTCGAGCGCGCCGACGAATCCCGACCTGCAGAATTCGGCACCGGGTCCTTCCTACAAACGCGGCGACGTCATCGGGCAGAAATACGAGGTCTATGACGTTCTCGGTGCGGGCGGGATCGGCGCGGCCTATCTCGTCTACTCCCACGAAGCCCGGGAGGTCTATGTCCTGAAGACCTTCCGGGACGAGCACCTGGCCGACGCACAGGCGCGACAGCGTTTCCGCAAAGAGGCGAGCGCCTGGACTGCGCTGGGTCGCCATCCGCACCTGGTGCGCGCCTATCATATTATCAACATCGCCGGCCGGCTGTTCGTCGGGCTGGAGCATGTGGCGCCCGACGAGAGCGGCCTGAACACGCTGGAAGGGTTTCTGCGCCAGAAGCCGCCCGACTTCGCGCAGGGACTACGCTGGGCGATCCAGTGCTGCCGGGGCATGGAGTACGCCTACGCCAAAGGCCTCCGTTGTCACCGGGACGTCAAGCCCGCCAACATCATGATCGGCCCGGACAGGTCCGCGCGAATCACCGACCTCGGCATGGCGGCCGCCCTGGCTGCGTCCAAGGCAGCACCGGGAGGTCTGTTCGTCACGCAGGGAACCGTCGGCCTCTCCGGGCCGTGCCCGGACGGCCGCGGATACGGCACGCCCACCCACATGGCGCCGGAGCTTTTCCGGGACTCTGAGTCCGGCGACGAGCGGAGTGATGTCTACTCGTTCGGCGTGGTGCTGTTCCAGCTCGCGCGCAACGGCCGGGTGCCGTTCGGCATCACCCTGCCGACCACCGCACTGGAGACGACCCGTTACTGGGGCGAGATGGCCCGGCTGCACGCGAAGGTGCAGGTGCCGAAGGTCGACTCGCCCTTGTTTTCGGTCATCCGGCGCTGTCTGGAGAAAGAGCCGGGCAAGCGGTTCCAGAGTTTTGCCGGCCTGCGCGCGGAACTCGAGTCGTTGCTCAAGCGCCAGACCGGCGAGGCGGTTGAACCGGCCGCCGCCGACGTGCCCGAATTCTCTGAGTGGTACAACAAGGCGGCGAGCCTCCAGGCCATGGGTCGAAACGAGGAGGCCATCGGCTGCCTCGACCGGGTCATCGAGCTTCGCCCACGGCACGAGCAGGCCTGGCGCGGCAAAGGCGTGCTCCTCCACCGTCTCGATCGGTACGAGGAGGCCCTGCGCTGCCACGACAAGGCAATTGAGCTCGCGCCGAACCTGGCTGTGGCCTGGAACAACAAGGGCGCGACCCTGCGCAGCTTGGGCCGGGACGAAGAGGCGATAACCTGCTACGAGAAGGCGCTCGAGATCGACCCGCGCGACATCCTCGCCTGGCACAACCAGGGTAACACTTTCCACAGCCTGGGCCGCTACGAGGAGGCGATCAACTGCTCCGACCGCATCCTCGAGCTCGAAGTGCAGAACGTCGCGGCCTGGAACAACAAGGCGAACAGCCTGAGCTGTGTCGGCCGGTACGAGGAAGCCATCGCGTGCTGCGACAAGGCCCTGGAAGTCAACCCGCGGCACGCCCCGGCCTGGTGGAACAAAGGCAACTGCCTCGACGGGCTGGAACGGCGCGACGAGGCGGTTGCCTGCTACGACAAGGCGCTGGAAATCAACCCGCGGCTGGTGGCCGCCTGGCTCGGGAAGGGGAACGACCTCCATCGGCTGGGCCGCTTTCAGGAGGCGGTCGGCTGCTTCGACAACGTGCTGGAGATCGACCCGCAGAACCTCCCGGCCTGGTCGGAGCTGGCAAGCAGCTTCGATGCCCTCGGTCGTTATGAGGAGGCCCTGCGCTGCTTTGACAAGGCCCTGGGGATCGACCCACAGAACGTCGCGGTCCTGGTGAACAAAGGCGCGAGCCTTTCCAGCCTGGGACGGGACGAAGAGGCGATAACCTGCTACGACACGGCAATCGAGATCGACCCGTCCGGCGCCCGGGTCTGGAACAGCAAAGGCGCGAGCCTTTCCAGCCTCGGCCGCTACGAAGAGGCAATAACCTGCCTGGAGCGGGCCCTGGAACTCGCCCCGGCCGACGCCGGCGCATGGACCAGCAAAGGGAGCAGCCTGTACGGGCTCGGCCGCTTCGAGGAGGCGACTGCCTGCTACGACAAGGTCATCGCTCTTGACCCGCACGACGCGACCGCCTGGTACAACAAGGGCAACGCCCTGTTCCGGCTCGGCCGGCACCAGGAGGCCGTGGACTGCTATGACCGGGTCGTGGAGCTCGCGCCGCAGGCGGCATCCGCCTGGTACAACCGGGGCCTGGGTCTCGACAGCCTGGGCCGCTACGAACAGGCGCAGGACTGCTACGACAAGGCCCTGGAACTGAACCCGAAGCTGACCGCAGCCTGGCGCAACAAGGGTATCGACCTTTATAACCTCGGCCGCTACGAAGAGGCGGTGGCCGCTCAGGACAAGGCGCTCGAGCTGGCTCCGGACCTGCTCCCTGCCTGGTACAACAAGGGCAACGCCCTGTTCAAGCTCGGCCGACACGAGGAGGCGGTCGGCGCCTACGACAAGGTGCTCGAGCTCGACCCGGACCACGTCGGGGCTTTGAACAACAAGGGCAACGCGCTTGACAGCCTGGGGCGTCACGAAGAGGCGGTGCGCTGCTTCGAGGGGGCGCTGGGACAGGATGTCGGGCACCCGGCGGCCTGGAACAACAAGGGCCTCGGCCAGTACAGCCTCGGCCAGTACGAGGAGGCCATCGCGTCTTATGACAAGGCGCTCGAGCTCGACCCGAGATACGCCGGCGCCTGGAACAACAAGGGCGGCAGCCTGTTCCGACTCGGCCGGGACGAGGAGGCGCTCGCCTGCTACGAGAAAGCGCTGGAGCTCTCGCCGGAGGAAGCCGCGGTCTGGCGCAACAAAGGCGACATCCTCGCGCGGCTCGGCCGCTACGAAGACGCGCTCGCAAGCCACAACAAGGCGGTCGAGCTCTCTCCGGGTGAGGCGGGAGCCTGGCGCAGCCGCGGCGACCTGCTCAACCGGCTCGGTACCGACGACCAGGAGGTTATCCGTTCCTATGCCAAGGCGCTCGAGATCGACCCGCAGGATGCCGTGGTCTGGCACAGCCAGGCTGACGTCCTTGCGCGGCTGGGCCGACTCGACGAGGCGGTTGCCGGCTACGACCGGTCGCTGGAGCTGGGTGCGTTCGACCCGGGGCTGTGGCGCAGCAAAGGTGATGTGCTCAACCGGCTGGGGAAGTACGAAGAGGCGGTTGGGGCCTACGACAAGGCGATTGAACTCGACCCGCAGCTCGTCGAGGCCCTGAGCAACAAGGGCCTTTGTCTTTACAGCCTCGGCCGCTACGAAGACGCCCTCGCGGCCTGCGACCGGGCCCTGGAACTCGACGACGAGCTGGCGGTTGCCTGGTACAACAAGGGCCGGAGTCTGCACTGCCTGGGCCGTTACGACGATGCGGTCAGCGCCATCGACAAGGCCCTGGCGCGGTCGCCGCTGCTCGCCCTCGCCTGGAATCACAAGGGGCTGAGCCTTGCCGCTCTCGGCCGCCACGAGGATGCGCTTGCCTCCTTTGCCAAGTGCCTGGAGCTTGACCCGCGCAACTCCGCGGCCTGGTCAAACCAGGGCCGGAGCGAGGAGGCCCTGGAGCGTCTTGAGGACGCGGTCCGCAGCCTCGATGCGGCGCTGGAAATCGCCCCGCGGTTCGCCGAGGCCCTTTACCGCCGTGGTGTCTGCCTGAACCTTCTCGGCCGCCACGAGGATGCGGTCCGTTCGTTGGACAGCGCCGTGGAACTCGACCCGCGCAACGCCGATGCCCGGGCGCGCATGGGCACGAGCCTCAGCCACCTGGGGCGGTACGACGACGCCGTCCGCTGCTTCGATGAGGCCCTGGACATCGAACCGGACCTCTTATCCGCGTGGGCGGGCAAAGCCGCCGGCCTCGACGGCCTCGGCCGCCACGACGACGCCGTCCGCTGCCACGACAAGGTCGTGGAGCTCGACCCACAGCACCCGGCCGCCTGGTACAACCGCGGCGTGAGCCTCGACAGTCTCGGCCGCTACGAAGACGCGCTCGCCTGCTTCGACAAGGCGCTCGAACTCGCCCCGGACAACTTGAGCGCCCTGACCAGCAAGGGCAATACCCTTGATAACCTCGGCCGCTACGAAGACGCGCTCGCCTGCTTCGACAAGGCGCTCGAACTGGCCCCGTCCGAGGCCGGAGTCCGGCGGAGCAAGGGCGACGTTCTCAATCGGCTCGGCCGCTACGAAGAGGCGATCCGCGCGTACGACGAGGCGCTGGAGCAGGACCCGTGGTCGCTTGTGGCCCAGAACAACAAAGGGTTCAGCCTCGACAGCCTCGGCCGCCACGACGAAGCGCTTGTCTGCTACGACGAGGTTCTCAAACAGGACCCGGCCAACTTCGAGGCCTGGTACAACAAAGCCCGCAGCCTCTATGTGCTGGGGCGGCTCGAAGATGCGATTAGCTGCTGCGACCGGGTCCTGGAAACCGACCCGCAGCTCGCCCTCGCCTGGAATCACAAGGGGCTCTGCCTCGCCGGCCTCGGCCGCCACGAAGAGGCGGTCGACTGCTTCGACAAAGCCGTGGAAAGCGACCCGACCAACGCCGGCGCCTGGTCGAACATGGGCATCAGCCTCGCCACCCTCGGCCGCAACGACGAGGCGCTCCGCTCCTACGATACGGCGCTCGGGCTCGAGCCGAAAGCCATCTTCGTCTGGTTCAACAAAGGACTGCTGCTCCGGGAAACGGGCCGCCACCCGGAGGCGATTGAGTGCGGGGATAAGGTTCTGGAGATTGACCCGCACTACGCGATGGCTTGGTACGGCAAGGCGCTCGACCAGGAAGCAATGGGCCAGTACGACCAGGCGGCGGCATCCTACCGGCAGTTCATCGAACTCAACCCGACCGATTTTGCGGACCAGCTTGCCTACGCCAGGCAGCGGGCCGTGGAACTCGGCGTCATGGCACCCAGTCACAAGCGCGAGAACCGGCACCGCAAGCACCAGCACAGCCACAAGCACTAGTCCGAGTCGTCAAACCGTCCATCGTTCGTTCATCCTGAGCTCATAGTCGGTCGTTCCACGCTGCTGCAATTGCCTGCTGCTATCCGGTAGCTATCGCCTGCGGCGTGCATAGTCACTAGCCGGCAACCGGCCACTGGAATCTGGTTCTCGCGGCGCAGCCGCGCCGCGCTTTGATGCTGACAAAACTTATATTGACACGAATAAATTCCCGGCTACTATCTTTCGTCGGTCGCAACGGGGGCCTGGCCGCCGACGCAATGCTAGACATGGCCCCATAACCGCTTGTGTCCCGTTCCGGTCCTTTGAGTCCGTGAGCTTCGTTTCACCGCTCTCCTAGATCCCGCAACGATCCCAAGCACAACATGTTCGGAGGTTCTATAATGGGTACGCGCATTTTCATAGGGAATCTTCCCTTCAGCGCAACCGAAGACCAGCTCAACCAGCTGTTCGCAACGCATGGCGAAGTCGCGTCAGTCAGCATAGTGAAAGACAAGTTCACGGACCGTTCCCGGGGATTTGCATTCGTGGAGATGAGCAACGCCGACGCGGCTACCGCCGCGATCGCGGCCCTTGCCAACCACTCGATGGACAATCGCCCGCTCACCATCAACATTGCGCGCGAGCGCACCGAGGGCGGTTCGCGCGGTGGTTACGGCGGCGGACGCTCGGGCGAGCGTTCCTCTTCCTACGGCAACCGCTAGTAACGCCAGACTGATTTCACTGGACGGGCGGGGCAACCCGCCCGTTTCGCTTCGCGCCGCGCCCGCCGCGTCTTACATCTGACATCTCTCATCTCACATCATTCGCCCTTCCACTCGCCCCCTTGATTACTCAACCCCCGGAATCGCAACTCAAAGCTGCGATCAAAGTTCCGCTGAAAGCTCCCCGGAAAGCTCGATTCATGGTTCGTCGGAACGTATCGTACAATGCTTACTCGAATGCTTACTGCACTGCATCTTCAATCGCTCACTTCAATGCTCGTCACATCGCATCGTGCATCGCTCGTCTCAAAGCTCAGCGCATTGCTTCTCACATCGCTTGCTTCAAAGCTCAGTCGAAAGCTCGCGTCAAGGCTCCTCTGAAAGCTCGACTCAAAGCTCGTTTCAAGGCCTGTTTCATGGCTTCTTCGAAAGCTAACTCGGAAGCTACCCAGGGGGCACGGGAGGGTATTCCGAGTCGATGGGAGCTAGGGTGTTGGGGCCAGGTGATTTAGGACGCTTTTGCGAAGGCGACGGAATATGTGCCATACTACATATTGAGACTCGGGCGCGAGCGGCAATCCTCACGGCCGCTCCGGCGTCCACACATCACCATTCACCGTCTTGCGCTCATCGTTGCCCGGCCATCACCTGCCCGTGCGGAGGCTCGCGCCTCAGCGCACTGTACCCGGGTATTCTTGTGGCTGTCGCTCTTCAGGACGCGACACCCTTCACTGGTATTAGAGAACCCACAACCCCCAAACGTAACACCGTTCGTTTCCTCGTACATCGTTCTTCGTCGGTTCCAAGTCGTTTCCTGTCCGACATTTCCGCCAATCTGCATTCTGCATTCTGCATTTTGAATTGCCTCTGCGCACCGTACCCCGGATGGCTGGGGGAGTCCTTGCCCCCTATCCGGCCCTTGTCCCAGCACCTGCAACAACTCCCGGCCCTCGTCTCGTAACAGCCATCGCACCAGCCCTCGTCCCAGCATCCGCAACAACACCCGGCCCTCGTCTCGTAACAGCTATCGCTCCAGTCCCTGTCCCAGCACCCGCAACAGCACCCGGCCCTCGTCTCGTAACAGCTATCGTTCCGGCCCCCAGCCCTGCACCTGTCCCGCTTTTCCCTCCTTGTCCCTTTCATCCTCACTCGACCGCTTGACCGCTGTCCTTTGCTTGACTTTGACCACCCTGAACCTAGTATTCCGAATTCGACTTGGCGCACCCCAGGAGGGGTGAAATGGCTAGAACAAAGAACACTCAGCAGAAGAACGGCAACGGCGCGAACGTAGGATTCGAAGCCCAACTCTGGCAGGCTGCGGACAAACTCCGCGGCGTGATGGACGCGGCCGAGTACAAGCACGTCGCGCTTGGCCTGATATTCCTCAAGTACATTTCCGACGTCTTTGTCGAGCGCCACTCCGAACTGGAACGCGAAACCGCCAACCCCAAGAGCGACTGGTACGCCAAGGACGCGGCGCAGCGTAAGGAAACACTGGAAGACCGCGATTCCTACACCATGGCGCAAATCTACTTCGTGCCGCCCGAGGCCCGCTGGTCGTACCTGCAGAGCCGCGCCAAGGACCCCAAAACCGGCCTGCTCATCGACAACGCGATGACCGCGCTGGAGCGCGACAACCCCAAGCTCAAAGGCGTGCTGCCCAAGAACTACGCCCGCGAGCAGATAGACAAGACCACGCTCGGCGGGCTGATTGACCTGTTCGCCAACGTCAACTTCCGACCCTCACCCCTTCCCTCTCCCATTGGGAGAGGGAGCGAGGGTGAGGGCGCGCAGCGTGAGAGCGCGTATGCGTCCAAAGACCTGCTCGGCCGCGCCTACGAGTACTTCCTCACCCAGTTCGCCAGCGCCGAGGGCAAGAAGGGCGGCCAGTTCTACACGCCCCGCTGCGTCGTACGCCTGCTCGTCGCGATGCTCGAACCGTTCAAGGGCCGCGTCTTCGACCCATGCTGCGGCTCGGGCGGGATGTTCGTGCAGAGCGAGAAGTTTGTGCAGGAGCACGGCGGCAGCATCGGCGACATCTCGGTGTACGGGCAGGAACGGAACCAGACCACATACCGGCTCTGCGTGATGAATCTCGCCATCCGTGGTATCGAGGGCAACATCGCCTGGAACAACGAAGGCTCGTTCCACAACGACGTCCACAAAGACCTGCGGGCCGACTTCGTGCTCGCCAACCCGCCGTTCAACGATTCGGATTGGGGCGGGGATCGGCTCAAAGACGACAAGCGCTGGAAGTACGGTGTGCCGCCCGAAGGCAACGCCAACTTCGCCTGGGTCCAGCACTTCATTCATCACCTCGCGCCGACCGGCTCAGCCGGGTTCGTGCTGGCCAACGGCTCGATGTCCTCAAACCAGTCGGGCGAAGGCGAAATCAGGAAGAACATCATCGAGGCCGACCTCGTCGACTGCATGATTGCCCTACCCGGCCAGCTCTTCTACTCAACGCAGATCCCCGTATGTCTGTGGTTCATCTGCCGGAACAAGTCCGGCAGACCCTCACCCTTCCCTCTCCCAAAGGTAGAGGGTAAGAAGGACGTGAACTATCGGGGAGGATACGAGTTCGCGGCGTTGGTTGAGAAGGCACGGGAACTGAGGAAGAAACAGACACCGGCAGAAGAAGTGATGTGGGCGATGCTGCGTGACCGGCAGTTCATGGGTCTGAAGTTCCGCCGGCAGCACCAGATTGGGGACTACATTGCTGACTTCTACTGTGACGAGCAGAAACTGATAATCGAACTCGATGGTCCGGTTCACGACAACTCACAACAGCAGAAGCACGACGCCAAACGCGACGCATACCTGACCTCGATGGGAAACATGGTGGTCAGGTTGAGTAACGACCTCGTGCTCAGTGACCCGCAGGGCACCCTGACCCGTATTGTAGCTTCTCTCCCTATGGGAGAGACGGGAGTGAGGGGGACTTCGCTTCGTGACAGAAGAGGCGAAGTCCTGTTCATCGATGCGCGCAAGATTGGCACGATGGTGGACCGCACGCATCTCGAACTGATGCAGGAAGACATTCGCAGGATTGCCTCAACCTACCATGCTTGGCGGACCAATCCTGCTCACCCTCACCCCAGCCCTCTCCCATTGGGAGAGGGTGACCGAAGGTCGGGTGAGGGGCGCGTCGCGCTGGGAGAGGGTAACCGAAGGTCGGGTGAGGGCAATCCAGCCAGCACTGCGTACGCAGACATACCAGGGTTCTGTCGGTCTGCCACACTGGATGAGATACGCTCGCACGGCTGGATTCTGACGCCCGGCCGCTACGTCGGCGCCGAACCGCAAACAGAAGACGCCGAGCCCTTCGCCGCCAAGATGAAGCGCCTGACTGCCGAGCTTGAGTCGCAGTTCGCCGAATCGGCGAAGCTGGAGAAGGAGATTCGGTCGAACCTGAAAGGACTGGGGCATGGCATCTGAGCGACCAATTGTGCAACGACCCGTTGCACAATTGCCATCCGGCTACGCCGCCCTGCTCCTGAATGACCCTACGCCGGTTTGCGGCCGGTTTGGAGACTACTCCTGCGGCCACCGCTTGGTACTTGGCAGACGTCGATACATAACATGACACCCAAGAAGCTGACCTGGTTGACCGCAAACGGGGAAACGGCGGAGGTCGAGTTCAAGGAGAGCTTCGACCGCGAGGCGGTCGAGACCGCCGGCGCATTCGCCAACACCCGTGGCGGCACTATCTACGTTGGCGTGTCGAGGAAGGGCGCGCCACTCGGGATAGAAGTCGGACCGGAGACGCTGAGCGACTGGTCAAATCAAGTCAGCCAGAGCACCGACCCGCGCGTGATACCTGACATTGAGACCCGAGAAGTGGGTGGCAAGATGATTGCTACCGTGGTAGTCAGAGAATCGCCACTCAAGCCGGTTTCGGTCAAAGGCCGATGCTATCGCCGAGTCAGCACCAGCAATCGCGTCATGACTCCGGCCGAGATCTCGGAGATGCACCTGCAGTCAACCGGCTCAAGCTGGGACCTTCAGCCCGCACCGGGCAAGACGCTTCATGACATAGATCCTGATAAGGTCAGGAATTACACACGGCTCGCCAATGCCGCAGGTCGCAAGCGCATACCTGAAGCCGAGAGCTTCGAGCGGGTGCTGCGCAAGCTGGAACTCGTCAAAGAACACCGACCGACGTGGGCCGCGGTGTTGCTCTTCGGGAAGCGGCCCCAAAGCCCGCTGATGCAGGCAGTGGTCCACTGCGGCCTGTTCAAGCAGGAAAGCCGGGTAATTGACGACCGGATGATAGACGGTTCCCTCATCGACCAGGTCGAAGAGGCCCTGAAGTTCATCCAGAAGAACACCAACGTCGAGTTCGTCATCACCGGCAAGCCGGCCCGGGATGAAATCTGGGACTATCCGCTTGAGGCTCTGCGTGAAGCGCTCATCAACGCGGTCTGTCACCGCGACTACACGGTTCCGTCCAACACCGACATCCGGATTCACGACGACCGGCTGGAAATCTGGAGCCCGGGCGGCCTGCCGTTCGGCATCACGCTGCCGGAGTTGTTCAAACCCCACAAGTCGGTACTGAGGAACAGAGGCATTGCCTCGATGCTGTACGACATCGGTTGGATTGAGAAGTGGGGCTCAGGCATCGACAAGATAAGGCGGCTGTGCCGGAGCGAGAAGAAGCCGGAGCCGGAGTACGAGGAACAAACCCAGACCCTTGTCGCGAGATTCCGCAAGGATGCATTCAAGGACGGGTACCTGCGCAAGCTGGGGCTGAATGAACGGCAGACGGATGCCGTGCGTTTCATTCGTGAACACGGAGGGATGAGCAACCGCGAGTACCAACAGCGATTCGGCGTCTCTGAGCGCACGGCGCTTCGCGAACTGGCCGGGATGCACGAGAAGGGAGTCCTCACAAGAACTGGTGCCACCGGACGCGGAACCAGGTATGCCCTCAAGACCACGAAACCCGCCAAGAACCCGCCAAACCCGCCACAAACCCGCCAAGAACCGGACACCAAACGGGACTCAAGGAAGCCGCGAATGGGGCGATGAATGGGCAAATGGGGCAATCACTGGGCAAAGGTCTCAACCCCCTCGAATTCGACGGGATTAGAATGGAGGCCGGCCTGAACAGCTTCGCCCTCACCCCGAGACAGCGGGTAGAGAAATCCGGCGAAGTGACCAGCCGCGGCCCGGCGGCCCGCTGGCAGCAAGTCCGGAGTAAGCGTACTACCCTCAAGTGAGCGTATTAGTAAGCGTAGTAGCGCGGGAATGGTGAAGAGTGAAGGGTGAATAATGAAAGAGGAATGCGGGATGCCTGAGAGCAAGCGGGACCTGACCGAACGGACGTTTGCCTTCGGCGTACGGATCGTCGCGCTCTGTCGAACTCTGGACCGGCGGGACTCAACCTGTCGGATTCTTGCCGGCCAACTCCTGCGTTCCGGAACCTCGGTCGGCGCGAACATCGAAGAGGCCCAGGCGAGCCAGAGTCGCGCGGACTTCCTTTCAAAGTGCTCGATTGCCTGCAAAGAAGCACGGGAAACGCACTACTGGCTCAGGCTGATCTCGGCTTCTGGAGTCGCTGCCGGCCCGGACATCGAAGGGCTGCTCGACGAATGCGACCAGGTCATTGCCATCCTCACCACGATAGTCAAGAAGGTGAAGCAGGGGACAAAGTGACAGTTCTCTTTCACTCCTCTCCCTTCTCAATTCACCCTTTCCTCTCGCACCCTTCCCCATTCTCATCTTGTTTTCACCATTCACCCTTCCCCATTCTCCATTCTCCATTCTCCTAGGAACTGACCATGCCGAGCGAGTCGTGGGACCTACGGCTGTCGGATGTAGGAAGGATCGTTACCGGCAAGACTCCGCCGACCTCGCACCCCGACTACTTCGGTGGCGACATCCCCTTTGTCACTCCTACTGATATGGATGGACGCAGAACCATCGCGGAGACTGAACGCTACCTGACGGATGCTGGCGCGAGATCCGTGGCCGGTTCCCGAATTCCTGCTGGTGCTGTCATGGTCTCCTGCATCGGGTCGGACATGGGCAAGGCCGCAATCGCCGGGCGCGACTCTGTTACAAACCAGCAGATCAACACCATAGTCGTCTCTCCGAGATATGTGCCGCTCTTTGTTTACTACAACCTGAGCGTGCGCAAGACAGAACTGCAGAATATGGCCGTCGGCGGATCTGCAGTGCCTATTCTGAATAAGGGGCATTTTGCAGAACTGCCCATCGAAGTGCCGCCGCGAGACGTCCAGATTTCCATCGCCCGCATCCTCGGCGCTCTCGATGACAAGATTGAGCTGAACCGGAAGATGAACGAGACGTTGGAGCAGACGGCACGGGCGATCTTCAAGTCCTGGTTCGTGGACTTCGAACCCTTCCGCGACAAGGGCATGGTCGACTCGCCGCTTGGGAAGATTCCGAAGGGATGGAGCAGCCAAGCTCTCTACGATTGTGCCGACTTCGTGAATGGGGCTGCGTACAGCGACATCGACTTCTCCGGCGACCGCTCCGGACTTCCCGTTGTGAAGATTAGCGAACTGAAGGATGGTATCACAGCTCAGACCAAGTTCACCAATGGCAATCTGGGGGCAAGGTACCGGATCAACAGCGGCGACATGCTCTATTCGTGGTCCGGTAGTCCCGATACGTCACTTGACGTCTTCGTGTGGATGGGCGGCCCTGCTTGGTTGAACCAGCACATTTTCCGGGTAGACCTACCTCACAGTCGCAGTCGCTGCTTTGTCTATCTTCTGCTCAGGACTCTCAAGTCGCGTCTGATCGAGATCGCAAGGGACAAGCAGACTACCGGCCTCGGACACGTCACGGCCCGCGACATGAAGGAACTGCTTGTTGTGATGCCTCCGCACCAAGTCCTGGCTGGCTTCGAGGAACGCGTGGGTGCTCTCTACGACAGACGCTTGGCGAATGATACCGAGTCCCGCACGCTCGCAGCCATCCGCGACGCGCTCCTGCCGAAGCTGATGAGCGGGGAGATACGAACGACGAGCGACGAAGTGCGAAGTGCGAACTGCGAGAAGCAGGACGGGAGGGATACGAACGACGAGCGACGAACGACGAGGTGCGAAGTGCGAACCATAGGAAGTACGAAGGCCGAAGTGCGAAGTACGAGTGAGGATGGGCGGCGATGAATGACCTGAAGGAGCGGACGAAGCAGTTCGCATTGGATATCATTCGGCTCTGCGCCGCCCTGCCTAGGAAGCAGGAGTTCTTGGTCACCAGCAAGCAGTTGATGCGCTGTGCGACGTCGGTCGGCGCGAACTACCGTTCAGCGCAACGCGCCAAGTCCCGAGCCGACTTCATAGCCAAGCTGGCGATAGTCGAGGAAGAGGCGGATGAGTGCCTGTACTGGCTGGAGCTACTTGAGGCGCTCGGAGCTGCCTCCGAAGTGGAGTTACGGCGTCTTCGGGATGAGGCGGACCAGTTGGTGGCCATTGTCGTAGCATCGAAGAAGACAGCCCGAGGGAACTACGAACGACGAACTCCAAGCGACGAGAGATGAGCGTGACGAGGATAGCCAGGTTCGTCGTTCGGACCTCGTCGTTCGCACTTAGCCGTGACGCGCTCCTGCCGAAGCTGATGAGGGCAGATAGCGAGGTGCGAACATGCTGAAGCCGAAACGTGAGGTCAAACTGACCGCACGCAGACGGGTCTCGGACAAGTCCTTGGTCGAGATCTGCTGCGACGAGTTGGACTTTCTGCGCGAATTGAGGCTTGCCGTGGGTACATTGAACAACCGAATCCACGATCTTGTAGCCGCAGTCGCGATTGCCAAGCTGCAACCGAAGCACAAGGGCGTGGAATTCAGATACAGCAACGCCGGCGCATCTGGAATTGACATCACCGGAAGAAAGGGTGGGAAGGTCGTGGTGGTCGCAGAAGTCAAGACGAACGTGCCCAGGACAACGCGACTTCAGGATCCTCAGATCAAGGGTATTCTGAAGGACCTGGAGCGGCTTGTGGCTCGCAATGTAGCTAGCAGGTATCTTGTACTACTCACGCCTGAGGCTAAGACAGCAGTCCAGAAGCAGCTTCGTCCCGGGAAGCTCTATCCAAGCGTCGAGATCATCTGCGCGACGGGACAGGTGAATCGTGAAGTTTGAGGTCTACTGCGACGAGAGCCAGCCGGATGCCCTGTGGTCAAAGTCGCGCCGCCGTGCCAAGTATCTCCTGATTGGTGGACTTTGGATTCCGGCCCGAAGTCGAGACAAGGTCAAAACAGCCATCGCCAAGCTCAAGGCTGAGCATGGCTTCCCCCATGAGATCAAGTGGCACAAAGTCCACGAAGACAAAGCAGGTTTGTACCGTGGGCTCGCTGACCTTTTCATAGGCCTAGGTGACGACGCGCGGTTCCGGTGTGTGGTCGTCGAGGCGCGCAAGGTGAACCTGGACCGGTTCCATCGAGGAGATCGGGAGTTGGGATTCTACAAGTTCTACTACCAGATGCTCTTGCACTGGGTGGTGGGAGACAACCAATACCGCGTCTTCTGCGACATCAAGACGTGCCGCGTCTCGAACCAGTTGGCCGAAATAAGGCGGATTCTGAATCGCGTGGCGGTCTCAGCTACGGTGGAGTCCATCCAGGCGCTACCATCCCACGAGGTGGAGCTTCTGCAGTTCACCGACTTCCTTCTTGGCATGGCTTCTTCGCGCATGAATGAAAGCGTGAAGCCTGACACGTTCAAGGACAAGCTGATTCGCTATCTTGAGCGCAAGCTCGGCAGGGCTCGACTGAAGCCGACGGGACCCTTCGAGCAGAAGTACAACATCTTTAGTATGAACCTTGACCGCGGCTGGTAGGATGGCGACACCGCCGAAGACCGTCTACGGTTCCGAGGCCGAATACCGGGCGCACTTCGTGCGAGTTTATTGCCGAGGGCCTATCGTGACGTTCGACAAGATCCCGGTCTGGTTCCGCAAGCGGGATTTCGACCACTGCATGTACGAATCGTCACCGATGTTGGGACGGAAGGTCTCCTTCTCCAGGGTGAGGGCGGAGAGGATTGACTGGATCAAGGCCACGCTGGAGAATCCTGCGTCCGAGCTGTTCCAAGGATGGAACCGCAAGAGGAAGCGGATTGAGCCAACGCGCCGCGTGGCGGTGGTCTACGAGGACTTTGCCGTCGTAATCAACGTGAGAAAAACGGCTGACTGCACGTTTCGAGCTTACTTCGTGACGGCCTACAAAGCCGAGACGAGCATCTCCAAGATAAGAAGTAAGCCACGGTGGAAACCTTGGTAAGAGAAATGCCGCTGATTCGCCAGGCTGGCTCAGCGGCAAAAGCCTTTATGGATCCCCTACGCTGGGTAGAGGACTGCATAAATACTAACCATATTGGATACTGCGGTCAAGGTCCAACTGCTACGGGTTTGCACGGGCTAACGTGCTGGTAATGAACGACTTGCAGCGCCGGGGTTTGTCCCTGTCTTGAGCGGCGTGGCAGGGTTCTCTGAATCCACCGTCGAAGACGCAGCCCTAGACTGGCTGGCCGAGTTGGGCTGGGCGGTGAAGCACGGGCCGGCGGCGGTTGGGGCTTGCATCGGGATACGGTATAGTTATCATTCATGGTATGAATAACCGTCACGAGGTGCTTGAGCGCTGTCTTGCTCCGGCCCTGCGGCGGGCGTTGTCGCGTGCGCCGGTTGTGGTGCTGACCGGCGCTCGCCAGACCGGCAAGACGACGCTGGCGCGCGAGATTCTCGGCCGGGGCCGCAAGTACGTGAGTCTGGACGATGTGGAGATGGCCGACCGGGCCGAGCGTGAGCCGGATACGCTTCTCGACTCTCAGGTTCCGCTGACCATTGATGAGGTGCAGCGTAGCCCGGGGTTGCTGCTGGCGATTAAGCGCAGGGTTGACCGCAAGCGCGTGGCGGGGCAGTTCCTCCTGACCGGCTCGTCGAATCTGGCCCTGCTCGGCCGAGTCTCGGAGTCGCTGGCCGGACGCGCGGTGTACAAGACGCTCATGCCCATGACGTGTTCGGAACGGGCCGGCGGCGGCGCATGCGGCCCTTGGGGCGTTCTTGTGGAGTCGCCCGAGCGGCTGCGCGGAAAGCGGGTGCGGAGCATGGACTGGCGAGATGCGGCGTTGGCCGGCGGGTTGCCGCCTGCCGCGCTGGCCCGTGACCGCGAAACCCGCGTCGAGTGGTTAGACGGGTACGTGAAGACGTATCTGGAGAGGGATCTGCAGATGCTCTCGACCATCGAGCGCCTGGCCGACTTCCGCCGCCTTCTGCGCATCACCGCGTTGCGCACGGGACGTCTGATGAACCAGAGCGACATGGCGCGCGACGCCGGACTTGCGCAGCCCACCGCTCACCGTTACCTGGACCTGCTTGAGGCCTCGTATCTGCTTCAGCGGTTGCCCGCCTACGCGGTGAACCGCACGAAGCGCCTGATAAAGGCGCCGAGGCTCTTCCTTAGCGACACGGGTCTGGCCTGTTTCCTTGCCGGTCTGCACGCGGCCGGGCAGATTGCCGAGAGCGACATGGCGGGCTTCATCCTTGAGAACGTAGTACTCGGCGACCTGCTGGCCTGGCGAGAGACCCTGACCCCTGCCCCGGAAGTGCTGTACTGGCGAACCACCGCGGGCAAGGAAGTGGATTTCGTCATCGAAAGCGAAGGCAGGTTGACCCCGGTCGAGGTCAAAGCGACCAAACGTCCGCGGCTTGATGACACGGGCGGGCTCAACGCCTTTCTTGATGAGTACCCTGATGCCGCCGCGCACGGTCTTCTCATCCACACGGGCGAGGTCATCGAGCCGATGTCGTCGCGCATCTGGGCGATTCCGCTGGCTCTTGCTCTTGGTGTGGCTGGAGACACCGAGGCATGATGAAGCCGCAGAGGCGCCATAGTGGGATTAGGTAACACCGCACGAATTGGGTAATGAATTGGGTAACAAGGCAAAAGGAAAGTAGAAAGTGCTAAGGACAAAGCAAAGAGGAAAGTGGAAATGACGAAGTCGGACTTCGGACTTTCCACTTCGTACTTTCTCCTTTCCGCGTTGGTTTGTCCTTTGTCCTTACGACTTTATCCTTTCCGAAGTGTTAATGGGGTGTAAATGGCGATAGGCCGTTTCTCCGAATCCGTCGTCGAAGATGCGGCCCTGGCTTGGTTGGCAGAGCTGGGCTGGGCGGTGAAGGGCGGGCCCGAGATCGCGCCCGGCGAGCTGTTTGCTGAGCGGAAGGACTATGCTGAGGTGGTGCTGCTTGAGCGGTTCAGGGCTGCCCTGCAACGGCTGAATCGGGGGCTGCCTGAGGACACTTTGGCCGATGCAGAGCGGCGGGTACTGCGGCCGGACGCGCCGCTGGTGGTCGTGAACAATCAGCAGTTCCATCGCTGGCTGGTAGACGGCATCACGGGCGAGTTTCGGGCATCGGATGGCGAGTTGCGCGGGCATCCGGTCCGACTGGTTGACTTCGACGACCTCGATAACAATGACTGGGTCGCGGTGAATCAGTTCACCGTGGTCGAGAGCCAGCACAATCGCAGGCCGGACATCGTGCTGTTCGTGAACGGGCTGCCTTTGGCCGGCATCGAGCTGAAGAACCCGGCCGATGAGAACGCGGACATCTGGTCCGCGTACCGGCAGTATCAGACCTACAAGGGAGAGATTCCGTCACTCTACACGTACAACGACGCCTTGGTGATTTCCGACGGGCTTGAGGCGCGGATGGGCACCTTGACCGCTGGCAAGGAGTGGTTCCTGCCGTGGCGGACCATCGAAGGCCAGGAAGTTGAGCCGTCGTCGCGGCCGCAACTGGAAGTGCTGCTGCGCGGGGCGTTCGACCGCCGCCGGTTCCTTGACCTCGTGCGCTGGTTCATCGTGTTCGATGACGACGGGTCGGGAAAGCTGACCAAGAAGATGGCCGGGTATCACCAGTTCCACGCGGTGCAGGCCGCGGTCGATGCGACCGTGAAGGCCTCGCGGCCAAAGGGCGACCGGAAGGCCGGGGTGGTCTGGCACACGCAGGGCTCAGGCAAGAGCCTGACCATGGCGTTCTTTGCCGGCCGGATTGTCGAGCATCCTGCGATGGAGAACCCGACGATTGTGGTCATCACCGACCGTAACGACCTCGACGACCAGCTCTTCGACACGTTCTGCGGGTGCTCGGAGTTGTTGCGGCAGAAGCCGGTGCAGGCCGAGAGCCGGGACCATCTGCGCAAGCTGCTCTCGGTGGCTTCGGGCGGAGTGGTGTTCACTACCGTCCAGAAATTCATGCCGACGGAGTCGGCACCCTCACCCCATCCCTCTCCCATTGGGAGAGGGAGAAAGAGTGAGGGTGTTGCGCTGACCAATCGGCGCAACATAGTGGTTATCGCGGACGAGGCGCACCGGAGCCAGTACGACTTCATCGACGGGCTGGCGCGAAACATGCGCGATACGTTGCCGGGTGCGTCGTTTATCGGGTTCACGGCCACGCCCATCTCTTTCGCTGACCGGGACACGCGGGCCGTGTTCGGCGACGATATCAGCGTCTACGACATCCAGCGCGCGGTTGAGGACAAGGCGACCGTGCCGATCTACTACGAGAGCCGGCTGGCGAAGATTGACCTGCCCGAGGCCGAGAAGCCGAAGGTGGACGCCGAGTTCGAGGAAGCGACCGAGGAAGAGGAAGTCGAGCACAAGGAGAAGCTGAAGTCCCGCTGGGCGCGGCTGGAAAAGGTCGTCGGCGCGAAGAAGCGGATTGCCGAGGTCGCAAAGGACCTGGTCGAGCATTGGGAGCAGCGGCTGGATGTGATGGACGGCAAGGCGATGGTCGTGTGCATGAGCCGCCGGATATGCGTTGACCTGCACGACGAGATAGTGAGGCTGCGGCCGAGCTGGGGCGGGGACGAGGAAACTGGTAAGGTGAAGGTCGTGATGACCGGTTCCGCGACTGACCCGGCTGAATGGCAGGCGCATATCCGCAACAAGGAGAAGCGGCGGAAACTCGCCGATAGGTTCAAGGACCCGAAGGACCCGTTCCAGATTGTCATCGTGCGCGATATGTGGTTGACCGGGTTCGACGCGCCGTGCCTGCACACGATGTACCTGGACAAGCCGATGCGCGGGCACGGGCTGATGCAGGCGATTGCGCGGGTGAACCGCGTGTTCCGCGACAAGCCGGGCGGGCTGGTGGTAGATTACATCGGCATCGCGGACTCGCTGAAGAAGGCGCTGGCCGCGTACACCGAGAGCGGCGGCAAGGGCAAGCCGACGTTCAGCCAGGAAGACGCGGTTGCCAAGATGCTCGAGAAGTACGAGGTCTGCTGCGCGATGTTCCACGGGTTCGACTGGTCGGATTGGACCGGCAAGCCGGCGCAGCGGATAGCCCTGCTGCCCAGGGCGCAGGAGCACATCCTCGCGCAGGAGGACGGGCAGGAGCGTTACGCGCAGGTGGTTAAGGAGCTCTCGGTCGCGTTCGCCCTGTCGGTGCCGCACGAGGAGACGAAGCGCATCCGCGACGACGTCGGATTCTTCCAGGCGGTGCGGGCCGCGCTGGGCCGCAAGTCGCCAAGCCGCAGGCTGACCGAAGAGGAACTGGACCTCGCCATCAAGCAGATAGTCTCGCGGGCGATATCGGCAGACAAGCCGATAGACATATTCGCCGAGGCCGGGCTGAAGAAGCCGGACATCTCGATCCTGTCCGACGAGTTCCTGGCTGAGGTGCGCGGGATGAAGCAGAAGAACCTCGCGGTAGAGTTGCTGCGGAAGCTCCTGAACGACGAGATAAAGACGCGGTCGCGGACGTTCCTCGTGCAGTCGCGGTCGTTTGCTGAGATGCTGGAACGTGCCATAACGGAGTACCATAACCGGACCATCGAGACATTGCAGGTTATCGAGCGCCTCATCAAGCTGGCCGAGGAGATGCGGAAGTCAGTCGAGCGCGGCGAGAAGCTGAAGCTGTCGGCCGAGGAACTGGCGTTCTATGATGCGCTGGAGACTAACGACAGCGCGGTGGCGATACTAGGCGACGAGACACTCAGGACGATCGCGCGCGAGGTTGCGGACAAGATTCGGAACAACGTCTCAATAGACTGGACGATGAAAGAGAGCGTGCGGGCGAAGCTGCGCGTGCTGGTCAAACGCGTTCTCCGTAATCACGGCTATCCGCCGGACAGGCAGGAGCAGGCGACCAAGACCGTGCTGGAGCAGGCCGAACTCATCGCCCCGCGCTGGGCAGCCTAGTCCGATCCCTCCCGTCAGACACGGCACTTCCATTCCGGGCTGTTAGCCGGCGCCGCGGCCGTGTTTTCTCACCCCGCAGAACCGGGCTTGACAAGGGTCTCATCCGGATGGATTATGTTGCAGTTCTAAAGGGAGGTCAGTATGCAGTTGAGGAACGCGGCGGTTTCCGCCGCAGTCCTGTTCGTGTTCGCCGCTGCTGCATCGGCGCAGCAGCCGGCGATGATATACGGCGATACGCTGGACGAGCGGGCGCTCGCCCTGGCCGAGGCCGCGGATTCCGGGTTCTGTCTCGCGGGCTGGACCCGGAGCTACGGGTACAACGCACCCGCGTTCACCAACATCCTGGTCGTGAAGACCGACTATCTCGGCGTGCCGCAGTGGTCGCTCACGTCGTCCGGTTACCATGACGACGAGGCGAATTCGGTCGTCCGGACCATGGACGGCGGATTCGCGTTCTGCGGCTGGACGCGGAGCTACGGCCCGAATAACCCCAATTCCAACGTGCTGGTGGCCAAAGTCACGGCCGCCGGCGCCCAGCAGTGGGCGTGGGCGATGGGCGGAGCGGGGGACGACCGGGCGTTCTCCATCGTCGAGACCCGGGACAGCGGTTACGCAGTAGTCGGGTACACGTCTACGTTCGGCCCGGCGCCGTACCCGAACGTACTGGTACTGAGGTTGAACCCGATCGGGCTGCCGCTGTGGGCCAGGGTGTACTGGTGCAATCCGCACCTGGGCGAGGATGAGGGTTACTCGATCGTCCAGACCGGGGACGGCGGGTTTGCCGTGGCCGGACGGGCTAAAATCCTGCGGCCGTCGGACTTCGATGCGTTTGTGTTGAAGCTGAATCCGGCCGGCAACGTGATGTGGATGAGCTGCGTAGCCGGAAGCGAGGAAGATGAGGCGCACTCGGTCGCGGAGGATGTGCAGATGAACATCATAGCCGCGGGCTGGACCCGGAGCTACGGGACCAGCCCGATGGTCAAGGACGACATCCTCGTGTTCCAGTGCGCGCCGTCCGGGGTGCCGATCTGGCAGTCGACGTACGGTTGGCCGGTTGACAACGAGCAGGTGTTTGGCGACCGTTCGCTGGTCGCGACGAATGACGGAGGCTCGGCGCTCTGCGGACTGACCCGGAGCGTGGGGCCGGGAACGCCCAGCCCGAATTTCCTGCTGCTCAAGCTCACGCCGACCGGCAGCATCCAGTGGGCCTATTCGCATCCCAGCCAGAACTATCCGGGGCTTGCTTCGGACGAACCGCGCGGGCTCTTGCTGACCGCGGCCGGCGGGTACGCCGCGGCCGGGTGGACGAGCAGCTTCAGTTTCCTTGGTAAGGATGACTTCCAGCTCACGACGTTCAGCCAGAACGGCTCCCGGGAGATATGCACCGACTCGCAGATGCCGATCATGGATTCTTGCCCGTTTGAGGGCGGCCAGGTGCTGGACTCGGTGTACAGCATCGAATCGGATTCGTTCTCACTTGAGCCGGTGACGGTTGACTACCACCCGATCTGCGACTCTGTGGTCGGAATCAGGGAGCAGCCGACGCGGGCTCAGAGCTCGCGCGGCACTCTGCTGGCGGCAGACGGGCGGATTGCGCTCGTGTTGACAGAGGCTGCGGACGTAGACGTCCGGATGTATGCGACCGATGGCAGGCGGGTGGCGGTGCTGGCGCAGGGGCGCCTCGCAGCCGGAGTTCATCATCTGTCGCTTCCGGCGTCAGTCGGGCCGGGCGTGTACGTCGTGAACGGCAGGGTTGGTCGTGGTCGGGTCGCGGCCAAGATGCTGAAGCTCTAGCTGCAAGCCCGGCCGTGTCAGAATACAGCGGGGCGGCTTTTAGCCGCCCCGCGTGATGTTCTGAGTCCGGTTCTACTTGAGGACTGCGGTCTTCCGGGCGTAGACGCCGGCCGGGGTCTGCACCTGTACAAGGTAGGTGCCGTTCGCGAGCTTCTCTCCGTCGAGCTTGAAGCTCACACGCTCGCCCATGACGGCGGTCCTGGTTTCGTTCGCAACCATCCTGCCGTCGGTCGAGTAGACCCGGAGTTCCATCCTGCCTGACACCGGCGCGGTGAACTCGACCAGGGCCTGACGCCGGAAGGGGTTCGGCGTGACCTGCAAGGCGTAGGGCCGGAGTTCGGGCTCGCGCATCTGCTGCGCGACCGCCGGCGGAATGCCTTCGCCAAACCAGGTGAGTATCCGCCGCACCAGGGTCCACTTCTGGAGGTAACGCGATACCGAGTGGTTGATTGCTTCGAATGCGCAGGAGAAGAAGACCACTTTGTACGCGCCGGAGTAGCGGATGATGGACTTCACCGTCGTGTCGGCGTAGTCCTTGTAGGTGGCGCAGCCGACCGCGCCGCCGACAGGCCGGATGCCGTCAGCCGATTTGGAGTTGTTCGCGCCGCCGGCACCGCCCAGCGTCATCGTGTCGGCAGCAGTCGGGCTCTTGCCGGTTATCGGGTCGTCCGGCACGCCGATCATGTAGATCTTGCCGGTCGAGTCGTCCACGAACGAAGCGTGGAGGTAGTTGGTGAGGAAGGCGTCGCTGGAAAGCTCCCGGGCGATGTTCTGGCCGGCGATGAAGAGGTTGCCGCCGTTGTCGAGATAGCTCGCCAGGTTGGTCCGGTCGGTGGCGGTGAGGGTGTTGGTTGTCGCGTTGCCGGTGAACCAGGCTACGACCGGGTAGTGGCGCAGGGTGTCGGAGGAGGGCGAGCCCGAGGCCTGTACCGAGTAGACGTCGTAGAGCACGTAGTTGGAGTCGCAGGCGCCGGTGTAGTATTTCTCGAAGTCCGAGCCTTCGTCGTCGTCGACGATCAGCAGGCGCGGCTCACCGCATTTGACCTGGAAGTAGGTGAGAGGATAGGCCGGATTCGGGGTGGCGTGCATCAGGACTTTGAAGGTCAGATGCTGGGGTGGAATCGAAGCCGGCACGGTGATGACAAAGGAGTCGGCCGAGCAGTCGGCGCTGGAGCCGGCCGGGATGTCCGGGAAACCGGCCGGAGCACGGACAATCTGGACGTTGGTGTCGGAGCAGGCGAGCGTGGCCGTGACGCTGGTGGCGTTCTGCCAGCCGGCGGTGTTGCGGTAGGTGACGATGAGCGAGACGGTCTCGCCCGGGTCGGGCCGGCCGTTGTTGTTGCCCGACTGGTCGTTGAACCGCCAGGACTGGAGTTTCAAGTCGCAGTAGTAGCGGGGCAGGATGATGTTGGCCATGCTGACGCGGCCGGCGCCGAGTTCGCCGATGCGGAAGAGGGAGTCGGACATGGTGTCGCAGGCGGCGTGCATGATGTCGAGTACCTCCTGGTTGGTGAGCGTCGGGTCCCAGGACTTGACCCACGAGGCAACGCCGGCAGCCAGCGGGCAGGACATCGAGGTGCCGTCCGAAGGGCCGTAGCCGTCGGGGATGGTTGACAGGATGCCCACGCCCGGGGCCGTGATGTCAATCCAGGGGCCCCAGTTGGAGAAGTCCGCCTTCACGTCGGATGAGTTGGACGCCGCCACGCCCTCCACGTTTGGGTAGGAGGAGGGATAGAACTGGCCGCGCTGGTAGTCGTTGCCGGCTCCGCCGAACAGGACCGCGCCATAATCCCAGGCCGCCTGGCAGGCGTTGGCCATCGGCGCATAGTACTGGTAGCTGCCGAAGCTCATCGAGATGGCCCAGATGTTCTTGTCCATGCCATAGTTGATAGCCGCGATGGCAGCGCCGATGTTGATACCGGTACCGCTGCCGCAGCGCACCGCGAGCGAGCGGTTGTTCCAGGCCGCGCCGGCAACGCCCACACCGTTGTTGGTCACGGCGTTGAGGATTCCCCAGCAGTGGGTGCCGTGGCTGTCTTCGTTCTCGCACTGCGGTATCGGGTCGCCACCGACGAAGTCGAACCCGACCACGTCGTCGGTGAAGCCGTTGCCATCCTGGTCAACGCCGTCGAGGTCGCCGTCCGGGTACCAGAGCGTGTCGAATACGCCGTTGTTATTGATGTCCTCAGGAGAGTTGATCCAGAGGTTTGCCCTGACGTCAGGATGGTCGAGGTCGAGCCCGTCGTCGAGCGGCACGCTGAGCACAGCGGTGTCGCCCTTGGCGATGCCCCAGGCCCACGCCGCACCCAGGTTCTGCCAGTGCCACTGACCGGAGAAGAGCGGGTCGTTCGGCGCTTCGTCGGAACGCATGACCCCGTTCGGGCAGGCCAGCTCGACTTCGGCCAGCGACCCGTAGTCGGCCAGGACCGGCGCGACGTCCTGGCCCGCGTCGAACTGCACGACGTACTGAAGGTCGAGGCCGTACTTTTTATCAATGTCGGTCGGGCGCGGCTTCCGCAGGAGCGGCTCAACTTCATCGACAAGCCACTTGCGGCTCAGTTGGTCAAGCGCAGGGATACCGAGGAGCGCGACGCCCTCGGACTTCGTCAATTGGACCAGCCCGCGCTGGGACGGGCTGAGCTGGATGACCAGTTGGCCGGCCACGTGTTCTTCGCCGCTCCTGGTGCTGACGACCGGGCGTGTGTAGTCCGGATATGCGAGGGTCAGCGCGACTACGGCGGAAACGACAAGCAGGATTCTCAGGCGCATAGGTTTTGCCTCCCGGAGATTACTTCTGTTAGCTGAATCAGGGACACGAATCAGTGGTGCCCACGGATAATTATGATAGGAGAAGCAGCGGCAAAGTCAAACCGGCACGGAGTGAATGCACAGACCGGCGGAGTACGACGGCGTCCGGTTCGACGGCGAGTGACGTCAGTCGCCGTCGCGGTCGGCGGCGAGCACGAGCTGCTCTGGCAGTCCCTTCAGGTTGGGGATTTCCCACTTCTGGTGGACGTCACCTACCTCTTCGAGCGCCGAGACGCGAAACCCGGCCGCGGCTAGGGCGCCGAAGTGGTCGGAGACCGTCCAACTGAAGTCGAACCGGCCGAGGGTCAGGCCGGGTGCGTTCGGGTCCGGAATCAGTTCGTCTTCGTCGCGCGTCCGGCGCCGGTCGAAGTAGGAGCACTCGGCCCGCGGATGGCCCGGCTCCTGCTTCCAGATGCGGCGGACGGGGTGGTACTCGGTGACGATCAGGCGACCGCCCGGGCCGAGAATGCGATAGACCTCGGCGTAGAAGCGGTCGATGTCCTCGAGTTGGCGCGTCGCCTGGGCCGCGTAGGCGAGCTGGAACGACCGGTCGTGGATCGCCGACAGGTCGAGAAGTTCGGTCTGGACGAAATCGAGTTCCACGCCGATGATGCGGGCCCGAATCATCAGCATGTCGAGCAGGCTCTGGCTCGGGTCGGCGACCGTGACCCGGGCACCCATTGCCGCGAGCGCCAGCGCCGCCATGCCGTCACTGACGCCGAGCGTGCACACGGCCCGGCCCGCTGCCGGCCCGATCAGCTCCTGCTCAGCCAGGTTGAGCGCGAGGGCGGGCATGGTCGCGATCCGGCGCCACGGTTCCTTGTCCTCGGGGTCACGAACCCAGGTCTGCGCCACCGGTACCCAATCGCGGCGAGCCGCCCTCGGCTGTGACATCTTGACTAGCGGCCGGTTTGGTAGGCGGTCAGGACCAGCGAGTCGGTGCCGGTCACGCGTTTGACCAGGCCGACACCGGGGGCGAGCCACTCCTCGCAATCGGTCGTAAATGAGAGTTCGGCCGCCTCGACCTCGCGGTGGGTCTCGATCCGGTAGCACTGGATGAACGTGCCGGCTGGCGTGGCTACGTCCTCAATCCCCGCGACCCGACCCCAGAGGCTGTCCTTCACAACGACGGTGTCAGTTCCTTCCAGCACTACCGTATCGCGGAATGACTCGTTCCAGTTGGAGCCCAGGACGAGCGGCAGGGCGTAGATGAGCCGGTACCGTTTCTCGAGCACGTACTCCTGACCGCCGCGGCTGGCGACGAGGTGAGTGAACTGCCGGATGGCGGTCAGTTCCTTCGTCCAGCACTCCGGGGCATAATCGCGGAGCACCACAACGCAGGTCCGACCGTCAACCGCGCTGTCGCCGACGACCGAGTCGATGGCTGTGTTGCCCCTGACGTCGTAGGTCCAGCGGCTGCCCGGTATGAGCGGGAAGTAGTCGGATCTCGCCCGGTAGAACGTCATGTCTTCGCAGCCCGCCAGCAGCGCACCCGCAACCAGGGCGAGTGAGATTCGTCGCCAGGAGCTAGAAGACATAGGAGACTCCTCCCTTGAGTGCGATGAGGTAGGTGAGCGAAACCGTGCGGGCGCTGCCGGCCGGCCGCGATTCGCCGAAGATCGTGTTATTGAGACCAACCATGACCCGGCTGTGGCCCTGGCGCTGGAAGAAGCCGACGCCGAGAATGCCGGAAGGCGCCTTGCCGGTCTCCCGGGCCGAGCCGAGCGTGCGACTGAGCAGTCCGAGTCCGGCCGCGGCCGAGGCCTCGAATCCCCAGTACGAATCGGACCGGGACGGGGTTCGACCCAGCACAAACTCACGGCCGTAGCCTAGCGACAAGTCAGAGAGGTTGAACCGGTACGGACTGGCTTGCTTGGCCTGCAGCCCGGAATAGGCATACTCGAGAGTGAAGCGGTTCAGTCCGGCCTCGTAGCCGAGATTCGCGCCGAACAGGGCAGCGGCATCGTGGGAGGCCTCGAGCCCGGACGCCGGGAACACGACGCCGATCCGGCCGCCGACCTCAAAGCCGCCGGCAACAAGCAGCGGCACAAGCAGAAGGGGGAGCATGGAGAGAATGTAGGCGGTTACAGCGCAGAGTCAAGAATGGCAAGCGGGAGAGAGGACAAAGGACTGAATACCAGAGACCAGAAACTAAGTGCTGACAACCATCATCCGGTCGAGTGCCCGGCGTGCACGGGTGGCGACGTCCTCAGGTATCGCGATATCCGGTACCTCGCCGGCGAGCGCAGCCCGGACGTCCTCGAGACGTGTCAGCTTCATGTTGCGGCAGAGCGTGGTCCGGCGCAGGGGCCAGCATGTCACCTGCGGCAGTTCGCGCCGGATGCGGTCGCACATCCCGGCCTCGGTGCCGAGCACGATTTCGCTGTGCTCGTGCGCGAGCCGGATCATGCCCGAGGTCGAGGCGACCGCGTCCGCAGCGTCAATAGTCTCGAGCGGACATTCCGGGTGGACGATGACGAAGGCGCCGGGGTGCTCTCTGCGCGCGCGCTCGACGTCAGCCGCCCGGAGCGTTGCGTGGACATAGCAGAAGCCCTCCCAGGGGACAATTCCGAACGCCGAACTCCGAACGCCGAACTCGGAGCCGGTTAGTTCGGACTTCGCACTTCGGAGCTCGGAGTTGTCCAACAGGGGACGGCCGGTCGCGCGGGCGACGTAGGCGGCGAGGTGGCGGTCAGGGACGAAGAGGATGCTCCGGTCACGCGGCAGGGCATTGACGACCTGAACCGCGTTGGCCGAGGTGCAGCAGATGTCGGATTCGGCCTTGACGTCAGCCGGGGTATTCACGTAGGCGACTGTGGTCACGTCGCCCAGTTCGCGCTTCCGGGCGACGAGCGCGTCGGAGGAGATCATGTCCGCCATCTCGCAGCCCGCATCCGGCGCGGCGAGCACGACCCGGGCGCCGGGATTAACCAGCTTGGCGGTCTCGGCCATGAACCGGACGCCGCAGAAGACAATGAGCCGCGCACGCACTTTCTCGGCCTGACGGGCAAGCTCGAGCGAATCGCCGAGGAAGTCGGCGACGCCGTAGATGGCCGGAATCTGGTAGTTGTGGGCCAGGATGACGGCGCCACTGGCGGATTTGAGATTGCAGATTGCAGATTTCAGATTAGCGGGGTCGGATGACGGGCTCATCGTCGCGGGCCGCGACCTCGCCAGGGTCCGTGCCGCGGACGCGCAGGAGCAGGAGGCCGGGGCCGCTCCGGCGGGGGAGTCCAGACTGTAGTCTCGTCGATGATGTGCACCACCTCGATTCCCAGCCTGGTCAGGTGATCGGCGATGAGCAGGCGGTGGCAGTTCTCCGGGGTGCGCTCGGCGCAGAGGATGCAGCAGACGCGCCTGGCGGCCTTGCTGCGGATGATGTCGACGCCCCGTTTGAACTCGTCGCCGCCGGTCCATTGCGGATAGCTTTGATCCCGCGGCCCGCCCAGTTCGTTCCCCATGAAGAGGTAGTCAATGCCCTGGCCGGCGGCCAGCGCCTGCAGGCCGTCGCGCCGGAAGTAGTCCTCGCGTGACTCCGGTGTACGCCGGACGTCGAAGAGGACTTCGACCCCGTACTTCAGCAGCAGCCGGGCGAAATCATAGTGGGTACGGTGGTCGGTACCGATCGTGAAGACTTTCATGGGCGGTTGTCCGTCAATTGCCGGCCCTCAATCCTAGACAATGGCATGGGACAAGTAAAGCGCGGCGCTAGCCGTTGAGTGAGGCGGCCGCTTCCCGCAGCTCCAGCCGGATCGTCCCGAACTCGGTTTCCTGTCTGACCCGCAGTTCGCCCAGCCGGACCAGTTCGAGGACGGCAATGAACATGACGATGACCTCGGCTACGGTAGTTCCGGTGACTACTTCCTCGAAGTCGACCGAACGGCGCTCGCGCAGGGTGCGGCGGAGGTCCGCGATCTTGTCCTCGAGTCGAAACTTGGGCGGCGCGATCTGGGCGACGCGCTCAGGTGTCAGCTTGGCCAGAACGCGCTTGAGGGCTGCGGCCAGCGCGACGACGTCCTCGCTTTCGGCCTGTCTGGTCCGCGGCGACTCGCCGGCGCGCGGGTACAGGAGCCGGCGCTCGGACTCGCGGTCGGAGAGCATCCGGGCTACCTGTTGATAGCGGCGGAACTCGTCCATTATCTGCTCGAGGCTGATGGTCGGAGTGGTCAGGTCTTCTTCGGGGCCGCGCGGGAGCAGGGCGCGGGCTTTCAGGCGGAGCAGCACGGCGGCCATGATGAGGAAGTCCGACGCCGACTCCATGTCCAGCTCCTGCGTCCGGCGGACAGCGCCGAGGAAGTCATCGGTCAGCCTGCCGACGGGGACGTCGGCAACGTCGAGTTCGTTCTTCCGCACAAGGTAGAGCAGGAGTTCGACCGGCCCCTCGAACAGGTCGAGGCGCACGTCGGGGAACGGGCTCGACGGGCGGGGGCTGGCAGGCGGAGTTCCGGGGTCCGGCGGCAGACGGCTGGCTGTCACAGGTTGACGATATCGTACTCGCGCGTGCCGAGGCCGAGCCTGGCAGCGGAATCGAGGAGCAGCTCCGGCTTGAGCCGGGGCCAGATCGTTCTGAGCTTCGGCGCCGCGCGGTCCCAGGCGGCCTGTTCGCAGGCCACCGGGTCGAGGGAACCGAACAGCCCTACGTCGGGAGTGACTGGTTTTTCGGTACGGGTCATGCAGTCGCAGTTGGGGGTGATGTTGAGGCAGCAGTTGAGGTGGACGACCTCGCGGTCAAGCAGCACGGCCCGGGCGTACTCGACCATCTTGCGCTGGACGGTCTCCGACCCGGCGTCCCAGTCGAACCTGATCGCGTTCTGCTTGCAGATGGCGAGGCAGCCGCCGCAGCCGGTGCAGCCCGGGTCGATCCGGGCGACGTACTGGACGAAGTTGATGGCATCGCTGGGGCAGTAGTCAACGCAGTCGCCGCAACTCGCGCACTTCTCGGCGTCAATCCACGGCTTGGACTGGGAGTGCATCTCGAGTTTGCCCGCCTTGGCGGCCAGGCCCATGGCGAGGTTCTTGATGACTCCACCGAAGCCGGCGACCATGTGGCCTTTGAAGTGGGCGAGGTTGATGAGGTAGCGGATCCGGCGCAGGCCGTGCGCAAGCCGGGCAGTGGGGACGAGCGTGGAGTCGAGCGTGACACTGTACGACCTTTCGCCGTGCCGGCCGTCGAGAATCTCAATCGGGGCCAGCACTCTGTCAAGCGTGAAGCCATGCTCATGGGCGAGCTTCAGGTGCTCGTCGGCCCTCTGGCGGCGGCCCCGGTACAGGGCGGTCGTCTCGATGACGACCGGCTGGAGGTTGTAGTAGCTGGCGGCGACCGCGGCGGCCCGCACGAACTCCGGTTTGAGATGGTTGTGGTTTCCCTGCTCGCCGAAGTGGACCTTGATGCCGATCCGTTTCTTGGGACGGAGGCGTTTGAAGAAGCTCGATGCCTCAAGGATCGCGCCGATGCCCTCGGTTGCGCGGTCGGGTGGCACGAAGTAGACCGTAGCAGGACTCACTGCCACACCCCGGCGATATGTGCGCCGCAGAAGGAGCACCTGCCGTCTTTGACGTTGTTCGCCGCTATCGAGTAACCGCGGCGCCGGATAAGCAGCCCGCCGCAGGCCGGGCAATACGTGTTCTCGGCCGGGTTGCCGGGAACGTTGCCGATGTAGACGAACTTGAGGCCCTGCGACTTGGCGACGGCGACGGTACGTTCGAGCGTCGCTGTGGGCGTGGGCGGTGAGTTCCGCATCCGGTAGTCGGGATGAAACCGGGTGAAGTGAACCGGGACCGTGTCGCCGAGGTTCTCGCGAATCCAGCGGCACATCTTCCGCAGTGTCGCGGAGTCGTCATTGAGAGCCGGGACCACGAGATTCACCAACTCTAGGTGGGTCTGGCTCCGGGCAACCGTTTTGCAGGCTTCGAGCACGGGTTCAAGCGTCGAGCCACAGACGTTCTGGTAGAATTCGGGCGTGAAGCCCTTCAGGTCGATCTTGATGGCGTCGACCGCGGAGCAGAGCTGCTTGAGCGGTTCGGGGTTGATATAGCCGCCGGTGACGACCGCGGTCCTGATGCCTTTGGCCCGGGCGAGCCGGGCGATGTCCAGCATGTACTCGTAGAAGACGACCGGCTCGGTGTAAGTGAAGCAGATGATCGGCACCTTCTCTTTTGCGGCCAAAGCCACAACGTCGGCCGGCGGGAGGTCCTGGCTCGGTACGTCCTCTAGTCGGGCCTGTGACAGCTCCCAGTTCTGGCAGTATTTGCAGGTCTGGTTGCAGCCGACGGTGGCCAGCGTTATCCGCTCGCGGCCGGGGAGGAAATGGAAGAGCGGCGCCTTCTCGATCGGTTCCTTGTTCATGGCGCAGGGGCGGCCGTAGACTATCGAGTACAGCCGGCCGTCGCGGTTCTCCCGCGTACGGCAGAACCCACGCTGTCCCGGAGCAATAACGCACCGCCGCGGGCAGAGGTCGCAGGCGACGAGCTTGTCTTCCAGCCGGTGGTAGAAATCGGCCTCACGATTGGCGATTGGCGATTGGCGACTGGCGATTGGCGGAGCGGCCTGAAGCAGCAGAGCCGCAAGCACGAACAGGGCGGCCGACCTGACCATCAGCGGGCCGCGAGCAGGTGGACGAGAAAACCGACAACGGCGCCGACGAGGAAAATACCTCCGATTGAACCGCAGGCGATGAGTTTGGCTTCATTTGGCGCGTTCAGGACCTTGCCGTAGTCGATTGTCACCTCGGTGACCTTGCCGCGCTCGACCTGGGCGGGGACGGTGCCGGCATTCACTGCCGCGAGCCGCCAGATAGAGGAGAGCTTGGCGCCGACATTACCCTCGCGGATACGCCAGTAGACGTTCTCCAGGCTGTCGTTCGAGATGGTGGAGATGGAGTACTGCCCGGGCTTGAGTTTGTGCATCTCGACCGGGGTCCGGCCCAGGTATTCGCCGTCAAGGTAGACGGCGATGCCGACCGAGTTGGAACGGACCGTGAGGTAGCCGGTGTCGGGCGGGGCGGCGCCCGTCAGTAGCAGAACAAGACAAAATCCCAGCACAGCTAACAATATCCGATTGCTATCGCCAAGTCAATCCGGCTTGCCCGAAAATGGGGACTGTCCCGCAGTAGGTCCGACGCAACTGCTCAGGGGGACTGTCCCCATTTTCAAGGTGACCGCGCTAACCTGCGTTCCCGGCGAGACCTGCTTACTTCCGGACGCGGGCGTGCGCGAGGATCCAGTCGCCCATCTCTTTGAGCGCTGTGGGCGCGATGGTCTCTTCAATCTTCGCGTACTCGCTGACCCCGCCGGTACTCGCGGTCTGGAACAGGTGGTTGAGACCGGGTAGTTCCTTGACGAGGTAGTCCTTGTTGCCACCGGCTTTGAGCGCGGCTTCGATTGCCGCGAGGTTCTCTTTGGGCGCGATCTGCACGTCCTTCTCGCCGACAATCGCCAGTACCGGCTGCCTGAGCTTCGTCAATGTCGGGCGCGGGTCGTAGTTGAGGAAGTAGCGGAACCACGGGCTGAGTACGGCCTTGACCTGTTGCTCGATTGCCTGGTCAGAGGAGTTCAGAGCCTGGGTGTCGTTCGGGCTCAGTTGCGCCATCGCCTGTTTGAGCAGCGGGCGCATCCTGGCGGCGGCGACGGCCGTATCAGTCGCCGTCATGGCCAGGTTCATCAACGCGCGCTGGACGACTGCGCTCTTCGCCAGCGTCGTGTCGGCCGCGCCTTCGGCTTTGGCCACAAGCTGTGACTGCAACATCAGGACCGAGTCGCCCGGTACGCCGGTCCCCGCCATCAGCACGACGAACGCGACATCCGGGGCTTCGTTCGCCACAATCGGCGCAATCACTCCGCCTTCGCTGTGCCCGAGCAGGCCGATGCGCTTCGGGTCGATCTCCTTGCGGGTCTTCAGATACTCGAACGCGGCCCGCGCATCGGTCGCCAGGTCGAGGGTCGTGGCGGTCTTGCTGTCTCCGCCGGACTTGCCGACCCCGCGGTCATCGTAGCGCAGGACCGCGACTCCCTGACGGGTCAGGTAGTCGGCAAGAACCAGAAACGGCCGGTGACCAAAGACCTGCTCGTCGCGGTTCTGCGGCCCGGAGCCGCTTATCAGCACAACCGCGGCAAAAGGGCCACCGGAGTCGGGTTGGGTCAGCGTGCCGGCGAGCTTGAATCCGCCGGCGCCGTTCTCGAACTCGACTTCCTCTTCCTTGTATGGGTAGGGCTTCTTCGGTTCCTGCGGCCGATTGGCCTGCTCAACCTTCTCGATGCGCCTGAGCACGAGCGGGAGGGATGCGCCTCCCTGGGTCCAGGTGCCCTCGATGGTGCTGTCGTTTTTCAGAGTCCCCTCGAACGAGCCGGCTATGCTCCTGACCGCGAGCTTCAGCCTGCCGTTGCTGAACGAGCAGTCATCAACCGGGATGCCGGTCGCACTCTGGTCCGGGCTGTCTAGGGTGGCTGATAGCTTGCCGTCGGCAGCCTTGTTGATATGGAACACTACGCGGAGTTCGCCGCCCGGCACCTTGAGTGTGCCCTGCCAGAGGCCGGCGACGCCCTTGGCCGGACCGGCCTTGCAGTTGGTGACAGGCAGAAGCACGAGGATCACTGCGGCGAGGAGAACATGAGTTAGCAGACTCAGCCTTGATGATTTCATGGCTGGATTGTAGGACTGGCGGGTACGGATGTCAAACGGACTTCGTTCGTCTCAGTCTGTGGTCGATATCCACTTCCGGCTTACGGCTCATGGCTTGCCGCATCTGCGAATCTGCAATCTACAATCTGAAATGCCGCTGTGCCGCGCCTTGACATCGCTCCGTAATAGGTGTCCCTGACTTCCCTGATTTCCACCGCGCGGTCTCGACCATGTTGTCATGCTACGCGCTAAGAAGAGCCGCTAGCTACGCCCCCGGGATTTGCCGAAACCCCGGGCATCTCTGCGACGGCGACGTTGTGGTCACGACCGAAGCCAATCCCGGATTCGGGCTCCGAGGTCTTTCGCCGGTGACGGTCCGGTTGAGCCCGGACCACGACGCAGCCGCAGCATCGTGATCATGAAGTCGCCGGTACGCGGACCGCGCCGCTGCGGCTTTCCCGTACCCGGTGCGGCGGGAACCTTGCCCCGGTTCTCACGATGGACGAGGTAGGCGTAGGTGATGAAAACCTCGCTGGGGTCGACCTCCAGCGCGCCGGCGTACAGGTACATGATCTCGACGAGTCCGTCGTCGTAGACCGAGATGCGTCCGCCGAGGTTGAGGAGGTCGATGACCTGCTGGTAGTGGCTGGCGACCAGCTTCCGTATGAAGGCGGATCCGTCCCGGCTCGCCTGGAACTTCCGGATCTTCCGGGCCGCCTTCTGGCGTTCCTTCGCAGTGCGCAACGAACCCACGAACTCGTTGTATTTCCGGATGACGATTTGAGCCTGCTCCGACTCAAAGTGCGCGCTCTGCGCCGGGGCCGGTCGCGGAGCCTTCGGCGGCGCCGTCCGCGGCGCTCCCCGGTGCCTGCGGTTCCAGAGCTCCCGCCGGGCCGGGTCGCAGAGCAATTCGTAGGCCGAATTAATGTCCTGCATCAATAATGTCGAGGAGCGGTACTTCTCCGGATCGGTGGCAAAGAGGTCCTGGTGGTTTCGCCTGGCCAGGTTCAGGTAGGCCTTCCGGATGGCGCCTGAAGTCGCGTCAGCGGTCACACCGAGGATTCGGTAGGGGTCCTTGTGGTCAAACGTCGTGTCGAGGGGGTTCTTCATTGGGCGTCAGAGACCGCTATCGGCTTACGGCTCACGGCTTGCCGCATCTGCGAATCTGCAGTCTACAATCTGCAATCTGAAATGTCGCCATGCCGCGCCCTGACATCGCTCGGAAACATGGGCCGTGTCCTTCATTTCCCCTTGCAGCAACTACCTCATCTCTCTGACAAAACCGAAGCGTTTGCCTTTGGCGGTCATGTCTATGAAATGCCGGAGTGCTTTCTCAAACTGCTTCTTGCCGTGCCGCTTGCGGGTCTCGATGAACGCGATGCGAATTCGTTTGTAACTCTCCGGGAGCTTCTGGAAACTCTCCCAGGCTTGCTCGTTCTCCTTCAGGGGTTTGAGGATGTCGGGGGGAATAGCGAAATCCGCCGCTTCGTCTTTCGCCGGATCAAACACGTGAGCGATAACAGCAAGCCCTGCCTTTGTCATCTTACTCTGGGCCATGAGAGCGCGAACGCGCTCTTTGTTCATCTGCGAGAGACCGCTCGCATTTCTTCTCTTCGAGAATCTCTGTGCGAAACGCTCCTTGTCCAGAGTCCTGATGATGCTGTCAATCCATCCGTAGCGCAACGCTTCTTCGACGGCATCGTTGTAGGTAATGCGAGGCTTGCCGGTTTCCTTGCGATAACAGACCAGCCATATTTCCGTTTCCGTGTTGTGGTGTCTCGCAAGCCACGCCCGCCAGTCTTTCCTGGTTGTTACGCGCAGAGTCTTCCCAAGCTTCACGACGTCTCTACTTCCTCAAATCATCCGGCGGAATTCAGAAGACACGCCGTTCTTCCGCACTCGACAAAGCTGTCAGCCGACGGCCGTCTCCATCGGCTCGGCAGTCCGCAACGACGCACTGTCCGACATGGGCCGCCGAGGCCAACCCACGATGCACTGTCGGGCTTCCGGAGCCAACAGCTCCGCATCTTGTCTCCTCGCTGCAAGCTGTTAGCCGTCGGCTGTTGGCCGTCATCCCGCCGCGTCAATAGTCATTTGCTGTGTAACCTGAACTACCCGTGTCGCAGATCACGTGCTACCCCCGAATAGTCAGGCGGTGAAGCCGGCCCGGCTTCTACTTGATGGTTCGGGCCAGTTCCATGTTGCTGCGCAGTAGCTGGTTCACCACCGTCGAAGCGTCGGCCTTCCGTTTGCTGGCAATGTCCTGGACGAACAAGAACACCTCCTCGTCCAGGTAGACCGGGAGATTCAGTTTCGCTCGGCGCCGGTAGAACTTGCCGCGCACGCCCTTTGAGAAATCGTACTCTCTCTTCATAGCCCTGCTACTCCTCATACTGCCGCCTCTCGCGTCTGGTCGCCCTCCGGGCCGAGTAGACGCGAACGACAGCAGACTCCTCTGGCTCCTCACGGAAGGTGTGGCAGACGACCAGCACACGGCCGCTGGCTGACGTGCCGACGGTTATCCATCTTTCCTCATGTTCACTGTGCTTCTCATCGCCGATGGTCAACATCCGCGGGTCGCGGAACACGGTCGCCGCCTCCTGGAAGCTGACGCCGTGCTTCGCTCGGTTGGTGTGTTCCTTCTCAGTATCCCATTCGAAGTTGTACTGCGCCCGGTCGTCCCGGCCGGCGGGTGTACTCATACTCCAATTCTAGACCCAGTTCGCCAGCGAGGCAAGCCGGGGACGGCCACGGCCGCGCCAAATCCGATGAGTCCTCGCGGTCGCCCGCAGTTCATAGACAGGAGCCGCCCGCGGCAGGCCGTGAGCCGGAAGCCGTCGGCCGCAATCTGTCGGCCGCCAGCCGTCTCCGTCGGCTCGGCAGTCCGCAACGATGTACGCACTGTCCGACTGGGACGACCGAGGCCAACGATGAACGATGGACGAAGGAACGATGAACGAACGAGGCCGTTAGCTGTTGGCCGTAGGCTGTTGGCCATCGGCTCAGCCGTGTCAATAATCACCTGCTATGCCCCCAAGATTCCCATCATCTACCTGCCCCGAACCTACCGACCTCGCCATTACCGCAGCCGGAAACCGGTCCGCTCTCCGGATCTGAGCCATTCGAGATAGGCAACGCGGCCGTATCGGGTCTGTTCCTTTCCCCGAGGTGTGAGAATCCAGGCTCTCTCACCGTGCACGTTGTGCACCGGCCTTACCAGTCGGAGTCTCTCCATCTCGGCAAACAGCGTCGGCGTCGTGTTGATTCTGCGCGCCATCATCGGGGCGCACCCGTACATCAGAATGGCCACGTCGAGCTGCCGCAACGTGGTGAACGCGAGTCGCGGCCGCCTCTCATCCCTGAACGCGAACTGCTGGCACCTCGCGCACAGGGACGGTCGCCTGAGACGCAGCTTCCGGACGGCGCTCAGCGCCCGTTCCCTGCCGTAGACGGGCACCGCCGTGCCGGAACTGGAAACCGGGTAGGGGCGGCCGGTCGGGATGCCCAGTGTGTGCAGCAGACGCAGCACCTCGGCCAGTTCGGTATCGCTGTAGGTTCTGAATCTAAGCTCATACCCGTGTTTGTACTTGCACCGGCCGACCGCTTTGGCGCGGGCCTTATCCGGAACTCGCAACTGCCCGCGCCGCGCGTACAACTCGCGCAACCGCGCGGCCGCAGCGGCTATTCTATCGGCCTTGGACTTCGCCAATCCTGTCTCCGCCGGCTTCGCCAGCACCCTGTCTGTAGGCCGTTAGCTGTTGGCCGTAAGCTGTAAGCCCTCATCGTCGTTGGCTGTCGGCTCTCCACCGCCATGCCGCCGTGATCAAGTAGGGTGACTGTCACGCTCATCCGGGCGCTCACGTCACCATGGTACGTCGGGCGACCACCAGACGTTCATGGCAGGCACACACGGACCGACGGAATCCCTTCTTGGCGAGGTCCTCGCTGAGGCCATTCGCCGCCTCGCGGAGCGGTTCCAGTCGCCGGATGTGGTGGTGACGGTCATACCAACGCAGCCAGCCCTCGAAGATCCGCTCTTCGGCCGGCTGCCAACGGCGACGTGGAAACTGAAGACCGAGTCGAGCGGCAGCAGCGAGGATATGGGAATGGATGGCATTAACCGGCCTGGGGACAATGCGGCGCACGCCGAGAGCTGTCCGCTTCGGCCATCGCGAGCCCACGCGGCCAAGTTCCCGGTGACACGCCTCGGCTGCCAACTGCGCCGAATCGTAAGCGCCCGCAGCCACCTCCCTGGCGTACTCCTCGCACAGCCGGAGCTCCTCGTCTGTGAACTCGCCCTTGTATCTGGGCAAGCCGAACCTCGCGACATCATGGTTCATCCGTGTGTAGACTGCGCCTGCTGTCCGTCTGGGAACGTCACCGTCCAGCCGGGACATCGCTGCGGCGCAGGCATCGGCTGCATCCCTCACCCGCCGATAGCGACCCTCGAACAGCAACCGAAGATACCGTCTGTAGACGCGCTCCTCGGTCCTAAGCCACCGTGGGTACTTGTGCAGACCCAGGCTGCGAGTGCGCTCTCCCATCCTGGCCAGCACGGCACGAAAGGGCCGACTCGAGGTCCGCCGGCCCTGACTTCGCCCCAGTTCCTCGTGGCAGGCCTTTGCGGCCAGTCGCGTCGTCGCGTAGGCCCCGTCGACAGCCGCCCGCGCATAGCGCTCCAGCGTCATTTCGTCGGCGCTACTCCACTTCGTATGGCCCCAAGGTCGCTGCAGCCTGCGCGCGCGCGAGTAGATACGACGCTGCACGGTCCGGAGCGGAAACGGGTGGGTTCGTGCGACCGTGGGGGCGAGCCGTTTGAGCTCCATTACACAGTCCGTCGCTGCCTGCCGGGCGTCGTAGTAGCGGCCCCGGGTGAGACCGCGGACGTATCGGATAATGACCTTCTCCTCGCGCGAAGTCAGATACATACCTGCCCGGCGCAGCCCCAGTACCTGCATCCGATCCATCAAACGCTGTCGGATGGAGCGGAGCGGACGCTCGCTGGTGGCGACGTGATGATGCGGGTCTGCCTGCCGGAGCGACGCGTACAGCCGCTCGATGCCCGGCGCGCAGGCACGTGCGGCGGCGGAGACGCTCTGATAGCGCCCGCCTGCAAGCGCACGCACGTAGCGGTCGACAATCCTGTCCTCCTCGGGCAGCCAGAGCCGGCGCGCGCCAGTTGGCATCTGTTACTTCAGTCCGCGCATCGGCTCAACGCGGCATGATGCGACGGTGTCGATACCACCTTCGCTTCCGGCAGTCGGCAATCGACAATCGTCAATCTCAAGTGACCTCGCCTCGCCGCCGTCATCGAACCGGGTGACTGGCGGTCCGCTCTCGGTTTACGGCTCACGGCTTACCGCTCCGGTTCCAACGACGAACGAAGGACGCACTGTCGGACAGGGGCCGCTGAGGCTGAGGAACGACGGACGAATCTCGCCATGGCACTCAGCCATATCGACAATCGCCTGTCACGTCCGCCGGATTCCCTGCGCTGGTGGGGGCACTGCCAGTGGCGTCCTATGGGGCCGGCCGTGAAGCAAGTACGACAGCTTCTGCCAGCAGGCACCTAAGGTGCGAGAATAGCCGTGGCGCTCAAGCTCTTCACTTAGCGATTGTGCGGCATCGGTCAATGTCCAGTCCGAGGCGTGTCTATGCCGGTGCAGCCCCAGCCACTTGCGGGCGGCACCCTCTTCTACCTGACTCCAGCGTCGCAGCGGCGGTCCCCGGCGACCGAAACACCGGGCGCGATTCAACACTCTCACCGCGATGCTTGAGTACTTCCTTCCCGCCAACGATTGGAAAGAGCCGTGGCTGCCGCGGCGCAGCCGGGCATAGTGACGTTGCAGCGCCCAGAAACACGCCCGTGCCGATGCCAAAGTACTGGGATATCGTCTTTCTGCCGCTGCCCGGGCATGGGCATCAATAATGCTCGTCTCGGCAGCAGTGAATCTCGCTCGTTGGCGGGGCACGTGCAGGTTCGACGCCAATGCGTCCATTCGGTGTGAGACGGGAATCAGGCGACGGCCACGAAAGAGCGCCGGCGATTCGGCCATACATGCCCGTGTCGCTGCGACGGCGCTCTCGTATCGCCCTTCCACCAGAGCTCTGGCATAGTTCGCGAGCACGCGCTCTGCAGCCGGCGTCCACCTGGGATTGGTGAGCGGCTTGCCAAGCTTTCGGAGACGGCGACCAAGGTAGGTATAGACGGTAGCATAGGTCTTGTGCCCTAGTGCCGGGTTTCGCTGCCACAGCGCTTCCATCTCGGCGCGGCATTTCCTTGCCGCCTCGTGAAGCCGGGGCCGTTCCTGTTTGAAGAGCTTCAGTGCGTGTTTATCCAACAGCCGCATTTCACCGCTTGAGAGACGGCTACCCTCGATTGTCCAGCCCTGCTTCTTCGCTCGGGACGAGAGTTCTTTCAGGATACTCGAAAGCCTGCGAGGTGCGAAATGCCGCGGGTCAGTCTTCCGACGGAGATCGAGCTCCATTCGGATGGCGGCCGCTGCCTTGTGAAGAGTCGGGTAGTCGCCACGAACCAGAGCCCGGACGTAGCGCCCAATGACCCTGATTTCCCGAGGCGACAACCTGCGGCCGCGCGACATCCGCCCGGCTGTGCGGGCAAGTTCGCCCAGTTTGAGGCAGACTGCACCTGCCGGGCGTTGAGTAGAGGCCCAGGGCTCGCCGGGATGTGCGCGGTACAACTGCGCGAGCTCTCGCCGGCAATCTTGTGCCGCCTCGGTCACCAGGCTGTAGCGTCCCTCCTGCAGCGCCTGAAGATAGCGGTGAAAGACAGCCAACTCTGGTTCGCTCCACTTCGTTCCAACCCACGTGAGTCCCAGCCTTCGCGCTGCGGTGAAGATATGACTCTTGACTCCCTCGTACGGCCTCGCCGGACCGGTCAATCGGGACACCTCGGCCATGTACGCCTTCGCGGCTACGGAGGCGCTCAGGTACTTGCCGTCGGCCAGAGCCCGGACGTACGGTTCGAGCGACTCCTCCTCGGCTTCGGACCAGAAGTACGAAGCGCCGCTCACATTCTGTCACTCAGGGCCGTTTGCTGTTCGCCGCAAGCTGTCAGCTGTCCTCGTCGGCTCGGCAGTCCGCAACGATGTACGATGCAACGATGTACGATTCCCCGCCGCGCATTGCCGCCGGCATCGAATCGGGTGACTGGCGGTCCGCTCTCGGCTTACGGCTCACGGCTTACCGTTCCGATGCCAACGACGAACGATGGACGCACTGTCGGACAGGGGCCGCGGAGGCCAACCAACGATGCGCTGTCAGACAGGGGCTGCCGGAGCCAACGACCCTCGCCGTGTCGATTATCACTTGCGGTGTCACTCGAATTCTCCATCTGTCATTCGAGCCCGTGCAGATGCCTGTGTCGTTTCAGCAGGCGCAGCCGGCACGCATAGAGGCTCCGCTCACTGTGTATCTTCGCCAGGTCCTCCTGCAGGCCTTCGGTTGCGGCCTTGTACGGCTCAAGCCTGTGAGTCCGGCGATGGCGGTCGTACCAGCGTGCCCACGAGTCTGCGAGTCTGTCCTCCTCAGGCGTCCATCTCCGCGGCGAAGGATACGCCACGCGATAGATCTTTCGTCGTTCCTCTATCAGGCGATATCTACAGGCCGACAACAGACGCGTGAAACCCGCGTTCCTAAGGTCGTCCCGCAGTCCTTCAGAAACAGCACGTACCGGGCCCCTCTTCTCGGGTCGGTGACCTTCATGATAGAGCTTCACCCACCTTTTCAGAATACGCTCCTCGGGCGGAGTCCAGTACCGCATGTGCGGTCCTCCGAGGTTCAGTCGCCGGGCGAGCAACCGCATCTGCTGCGCCGCGTCTGACGCCCTGCGGCCCGCGAGGCGAGCGGGGCGCACGTGTGCCGCGGGTCCGACGTACAGCTTGCTGAGTTCCGCCACGGCCGCCTCCGCTGCTTCAGTCCAATGCCGGTACTTCCCTCGCGCGGTTGCCCGTGCATGGCGTTCCAGAATCTCAAGTTCTGGCCGCGTCCATGGTCCCTTGTAGCGCGGCAGCCGGGCCCGCGCGATCAAGCGCGTGAGTTCATGATAGACGTTCTCAATGCTGCGTGGGGACCGTGGCCGCGAGGCCTGGCTCTGCACCCCTTGGTCTGCTGCGGCCAGCTCCGCGGCACACGCGGTTGCGGCGTCTCGCGTGTAGCGATACCGCCCCGCAAACAGGCGACGAACGTACCACTCAAGAACCCGGCGCTCGGCAGGCGTCCACGCCCGCGTGATGTAGGGTAGGTTCATGCCACGGGCGAGCTCGAACAGCTTCTGGTAGTAGCCGTAGAAGGTGCGGCGGTGGACCCCTCGAAGCCGGTCCGCTGAGCTGCGCCGCTCGACCTCGCGTTGACAGAGGACCGCTGCGGCGCGGGCGCTCGTGTAGCGCCCGGCCACCAGACTTCGAGCGTAGCGACGTAGCACCCTCAGGTCATCCCCGCCCCACCGGGCCTTGGCGTAGGCTAGTTCCCTCCGACGGGCCTCGCGCCTGATTTGACCAGCGAGCATCCATAAGGCCGCTGTCTTGCGACCTCGGCAGTGGCGTGCCAGCTCGTCACGACAGGCCACCGCCGCCGACCATGCATCAGGGAAGCTTCCCTGCGCAAGTGCGCGCACGTACCGGTCAATTGTCGCTCGCGCCTCTCCCGGAGAGACTCGCCTGAGCCTGTGAGTTCTCATCTAGCGTCGCGTTGTCTCACCCTCCCTGGGCGAGGCCGCTAGCCGTGGGCCGTGAGCTGTCGGCCCAGACATGCGGAGTCTTGGCCTTGAGCAAGTCCTTGTGCAGCTTCAGCATCGTCTCGACCGGACCGACCATCTTGTCATGACGCGCCTTGACATCTCTCCGTAATAGGTGACTGTCCCTGATTCTCTGTCCCTGATTCTCTATACTTCGTCCTTCCGCCTCTATCCTCGCGCAGAAGGGGCTTGGCCTTGGGCAAGTCCTCTGCGATTTGCATGTCATTTCCATCCGGGCCGTAAGCTGTTAGCCGCAAGCCGTCAGCCATCGCCCCCGCCGGCATCGAACCGGGTGACTGGCCATGATTAGCAGCCGTGTCAATAATCACTTAGTATGTCCCCCGAATTCTAGGTCACGGTCGAGCAGTGCTTTACACTCTGTCCACAGCTTTATGGCATCAAGATTCCAAGTGTCGAGGCGTCTGGTATGCAGGTCTTTCAGGCCGACTCGGCCCAATACCGCAAGAGTCACGATGGCGGGATTGAGGGCAAGCATCGGAATGCTTGGAAGCAGGCCCTTGAATTCGTGGGCGATGTGCGTAATCACACGTTCGTTACTCTCCACTTGGAGCCGGAAGGCGCTTTCGGACTCTGGCAACAACCACGCCCAAACCGAAGCCGCGGAGGGATGACACCACGAGCACAGCAGGCTGTAGAGCCTCCTCATTTCCTCTTGCTGCTCCCCTTTCAAGTCGGACAGGTACTCGGCAGCCGTCTTGGCCACGTACGGAGTTTCCTTACCCTTCACAGGCTTGGTGGCGTGGGAATAGTGAAGCAAGCAATCCTCAAGTTCCTGAGCGAGGAATAGGCTGCTCATACCGCCACGAAGCGCTTGGGCTATGCGCGTGTGTTCTGTCGCCAAGGTCTTGGATGCATTGGCGAGCGGCGTGAACACGTCCGCCGCAGATTCCAGCAATCCACGAAGACCGGCAGCGACACAGAGGAAGTTCCGAGAGTTCAAGCCGCTGTCTATGACCTTTAGCCAACCAAGACCACGCAGAATGCTTGTGGACGATGCCAGGTGAGCGCGCAGCAGGATTTCACTCCAATAGACCCGCATCGCTTCCGTGATCGAGTCGTCCATGATTCGCTTGAACTCCTGTTCGCCGCGGAACTCATAGCGATAGCCGTCGAGTTCCTGGCCGAGTTCCTGAATTCCGAGCGCCCACGGCTGCGACCTGTCCCCAAAGAGCATCTCAATGAGCCGTGAGGGGAACGGCGGAGAGCCTATTGCCTCCTGTGCCATGCTTCGTGTCCTTCCTGTGGCGTCGGCCGCCCGTCAAGTGGGTTGCGAAACCTTCAACGTCGGATGTTCTTCCTTCGCGCCGGTTGCCGGAGCAGCTTCACCCATTGCTTTAGGCCTTCGTCCCAGTGAAACCCGTTCATCTGGAGCGCTCGTACCGTCGAGTCAGTCATGACCCAGCGCCCCCAGTCTTGGTCCCACCTGAGGCCTATGCGAAGCATCTTCCGTATCGCGGCCTTCCGGCTCGTGGGCGGATTCGTGCCTGGTGGCTCGCGCCGGTCTGGCCAACCAACGCGTATCGAATTGCGCTCAAACTGAACAGACTTGGCTCCGAGCCTACGTGCAAACGCCCACGCGTCAGAGTGCCGTCTGGTAGGAGTCCTCCCGCAACGAGAGAACTGACGGATCGCACTTGACGTGCCGCACGCGGCATGTGGAAATTCTGCGCTATCCTCTGTGTCCTCCAATGCCCGCTCAAGCGGGCCCATCCTGGCTCTTGGATGACCAAGCCCACGTCTCGACTTTGGTCCATCCATCGACCCCATTCTTTTGTCCGACGCGCTACACATGTTCGCACCCCCTTCAATCTGTGTTCTGAGTCGAGTCAGAGGCCGTTGGTTCGACCATCAGTCATACCGCGCCGCTTGCGCGGATGCCCACCGGCGTGAGCTTGCCGTTCGCATAGGCATGGATTCGTACGGCTTCTTCGTTGGACAGAGCGCACGTCTCCGGCGACAAGAGGTCCGTTTCTGGCCAGAGGCCGAACACCGAGACGTAGCTGGTCGCATCCTCGCGGACGCCGACGCTTATGGTGTAAATGTGCGTGATGTGATGCGGCGGCAACCGCTCTCCGCGGCCAGTCTGCCACTGCCAGAACCAGAACCATCCCGGGGTGCGCAGCGGCTCGAACATGTCGGACACTAGCAGGAGCACACGCATCCCGACAGACGGGGAGTATCCAGCAGCGCCAAGCTGGCCGTCGGCCTTCGCGACCAGTTTCGCGAATTCCTTTTCACCCCAGTCTTCAGTCGCTGGCACCAGCGCGTTGACGTGGAGAAGACCTTTGCCGTCGGAGTTGCACAACAGAGCGAACGCAGGTTGACCACTTGGTCCGCATCGGCTCGTGCCTTGGGCTACCTCGAATGCCCTCCGAAGTGCGTCAACCGACGGCTCGTACGTGTAGTCCCGGTCGGGATTCATGAGTTCGTCAGGCAGCGAGACAAGGCCGTACCCGGTTGGCAAGGGGCGGTCTCCCTGAGCTAGAGCGCGGCGAGCGGCCTTGCGAACCTGCATTTCGACCTCTTTCTCAACACCGACTTCGAACCTCATCAGTCTCTTCAGCTCGAGAACGACACCTGAACAGTCCATCCCGCGGAGTAGGAAGTCCGGCTGCTGGCCCGACACACCTTGGCGGCCGGGCGTATCCAGCCGCTGCGGACTCACGTAACGGTTCGTCGTGTTCCGCTCCAGATACTTCCAGAACCTGTCAGCTAGTTCCTTCTCGACCCGAGAATCCTCATCTGACCACGCGCGAGGTGGCACGCCTCTGGTTCCTGTCGGCTCTCCTACCTCAAAAGGACCATCTTTTGGACCGCAGCGTCGGGTCTGCTGCGTAGGAAGTACACGCCGGGCGCAAGCCCTTTGACGCTGTTGTGGCCCGGACGAAGCTCCACGACCTTTCGACCGCAGATGTCGAGGAGGACGCTTGTCGCTCCGTGCTCCGCACCTGACGCCGTAGGCAGGTGCAGCACCCCGCGGACGATTGTGGGTGGACTCGCAAGCGGAGCGCGAATGACCGTCTCATCTTCGATTCCGCCCCCTGAGTCGCGTAGCACCGTTATGCTGGAACCGGTGTTGTTGGCAACATACACGCGGTTCTGTCGCGGGTTGTGGCAAAAGGCAAGTGGGCCGGCGCCGACCTCAATCGTCGTCACAACACTGTCAGCCCTGCCGTCTATCACAGTAACGTCGCCGCTGTGATTGTTTGCGCAGTACATCTTGTTGTTCTGAGGGTTGTAGTATAAAGCATAGGGCTGGTCTCCCACCACGACCGTTGCCAGGACCGAGTCCGTTGCGCCATCCATCACCGTCACGTTGTTGCCCAGCCCGTTTGCGCAATAGACCTTATTGTCGGCTGTATTATAGCATAGGGCAGAAGGGGAGTTGCCGACTGCGACCGTGGCGCGGACCGAGTCCGTCGCGCCATCAATCACGGTTACATTGTCACTGTAACGGTTGGCGCAGTAGATCTTGTTGTCTATTGGATTGTAGCAGAGGGCACGGGGCTGGCTGCCGGTAAGGACAGTCGCGAGAACCGAGTACGTCGCGCCGTCTATCACCGTTACGTTGCCGCTGCCCCAGTTCGCGCAGTAGACCTTGTTGCTGGCCGCGTTGTAGCAGAGAGCAGTGGGCTGGTCTCCGGCTTCGACCGTGGCGAGAACCGAATCGGACGCACCGTCTATGACCGAAACTCTACCGGCGCCCGCACAGTAAACCTTGTTGGCTTCATGGTTGTAATAGAGGCAGGAAGGCCAGACCAGACCTGCAAGTGTGCAGATGACCGAACTCGTCGCGCCGTCTATCACCGTCACGAGACTGTCAGGGTAGCCGCTCGCGCAGTATACCTTGTTGTTCTCAAGGTTGTAGCAGACCGCACTGGGCCTTATCCCGGCTGGCACCGCGGAGATGACCGAGTTCGTCGCGCCGTCTATCACCGCGACATTGGCACTGTAGCCGTTCGCGCAATAGACTCTGTTGTTCTGCGAATTGTGACAAAGCGCGCAAGGCTGGTCACCGGTCGTGACCGTTGTGACGACCGAGTCCGTCGCCCCGTCTATCACCGTGACATTGTTGCTGTAGAAGTTCGCGCAGTAGGCCTTGTTGTTGTGCGGGTTATAGCAGAGGGCGAGAGGCTCGTATCCGGCAGTAACCGTGGCGCTCACCGAATCCGTCACCCCGTCTATCACCGTCACATTCCAGCTGGAGTAGTTCGCGCAGTACACCTTGTTGTTCTGCAGATTGTGACACAAAGCCATAGCCCCGCCTCCGACCGGGACCGTGGCAATGGCCGAGTCCGTCGTCCCGTCTATCACCGTCACATTCTGGCTCTGGTTTGCGCAATAGACCTTGTTGCTTGTCGGGTTGTAGCAGACGGCCTCAGGGAAGCTACCGGTTGTGACTGTGGCGATGACCGAGTCCCTCGCCCCGTCTATCACAGTGATGCTGTTGCTGGAGTGGTTCGCGCAGTAGACCTTGTTGTTGGTTGGGTTGTAGCAGACTGCCTCAGGGGAGTTACCGGTTGTGACCGTGGCGATGACCGAGTCCGTCGCCCCGTCTATCACGGTCACGCTCTTGCTGCCACCGTTCGCGCAGTAGACCTTGTTGTTGGTCGCGTTGTAGCAGAGAGAATTAGGGGAACTTCCCGTTGTAACCGTGGCGATGACCGAGTCCGTTGCGCCGTCTATCACCGTCACGTTCTTGCCACCGCTGTTCGCGCAGTAGATCTTGTTGTTTTGCGGGTTGTAGCATAGGGAACAAGGGTACGCGCCGGTCGGGACCGTGGCCAAGACTGAGTTAGTGGTTCCATCTATCACAGTCACATTGGCGCTGCTCCAGTTCGCGCAGTAGACCTTATTGTTCTGCGGGTTGCAGCAGAGGCCGACGACCTGATCACCTGTCTGAACGCGGGCCAGACGCTGGTTCGTAGCACCGTCCAAGACGAGGACACCTGAATCACATCCAACCCAGATGCTGTTGTTCGAGGCATAGTAGACAAGCGACAGCGGGCCGAGCAGGCCTCCAAGCGGGTCGGGCAGGTTCGTAGTAGTCTCTCGCCACTGCGCGATGCCTAGCGAACACAGGACGAGGCAAACTGCGTACGTGATACGTGCATGCAATGACACGCTGTACATTTCAAGTCGCTCCTATATGCAGTTCGGCAAACAACAAACTCCGGCTTTTCTGACCTCCTGCTTTTCCTCTACCTCTGCCTGATGCCCGGCTGTCAATCGTATGACCTTGCCCAGGAATTGCTCGTAGACTTGGCCGAGGATGTCGGCGGGCAGGACCGAGAACTCGTACGGGCAGTCGGGATAGTAGAGGCTGCCGATGGCGAGGGCTAACGGCCAACGGCTAACGGCTGACGGCCCGGAATCCGAATCCGAAAGCCGTGGGCTGTAGGCCGCAAGCTGTGAGCCGTCAGCGGCGTCGGTGCCGAGCATGGAGCTACCTTTTGAGCTGCTTGACCATTGGTGCGACGGTCAGGACCTGCATCTGGCGGATGGCGATTTCGTTGAGTCGTTTGAGCCGTTCGCCCTGGGCGATGCCCATGCGGATGAACTCGGCATTCATGCCTTCAATGTTGGCCAGCACCAGCAACTGCTCGACTGTGGCGTATTCCCGCATGTTGCCTACGAGCCTGGGGTTTGCGTCCCGCCACTGCTTTGCGGTCTGGCCGAACAGCGCGACGTTGAGCACGTCGGCTTCGGTCGCATAGGTGATGGCGGACTGAGCGGGCGTGACGACCGTTGGAATCAGATGCGCCTTGATGGCGTCAGTGTGGATGCGGTAGTTGAGTTTGGTGAGGGTGCGGTTGAGGTTCCAGGCAAGGGAGAGCCGGCGGCTTTCGTCCGCCTTGAGCCGCTGGAACTCTTTGATGAGGTAAAGCCTGAATTCAACCGATATCCAGGAGGCGAACTCGAAGGCGATGTCCTTGTGGGCATAGGTGCCGCCGTAGCGTCCGGCGCTGGAAACCAGACCGATGGCATGTGTTGCGTCGATCCACTGCTTCGGGGTCAGCACGAAGCTGTTAAGCCCTGCCTTGTTTCTAATCCCCTCGAATTCGAGGGGGTTGAAATCGGCGTTGTTCAGTCGTTCCCAAACGCCCAGGAACTCGATGGTGTTGCGATTTCTCATCCAGTTCTGGATGACGTGGTCCGACCGGTCGGGTTCCTTGTGTTTGGCGATGTCGGTCAGAGAAATGTAGTCTTCGTCCTTGCGACTAAGGACGGTAATGGAACTCCCTTTGACCTCGATTGTCGTTTTGCTGTTCTTACGCATGAAGCCTCCTATGCAGCGAACCGTTTCACGGAGACGTTGACCACCGGGGCCTTGGTCGAGCCGGCGATCTTTCGGCCAAGTGTGGCTGCGCCACCGTAGGAACGAGCAGGGCAAGCCTTGATTGACTCTTCGTGGATGACGGGCTTGGAGAATTCGGTCAGCCCGGCCTTGTTGGAGACGTCCCAGCCGAGGGACTCATGAGGCGAAGTCCGAATGACGAAGTCCGAATGACGAATGGACGGACTCGGACCGGACGAGGCGCGGAGTTGTTCTTCTTTGTAGTCAGGGGACAGGAAGACCTTGCGGTCACGGTCGAACCGCTCAACCAGATCCACAACCAGCTTCGGCGGGGTTGTGCCCATCGCGTGAACAGAATAGGCGCGCGCCATGGGAAGTCAAGACGTCATGTCCGACAGGGCCGTAGAAGCCCAGGCAGAAGCGAGATGCCAGAGGCCAGAATGCGGAGCAGCGAAGCCGGAGAGTAAAAGGCATGGCCACGGGAACGGATAGACCAGAATTCAGAAATCAGAGACCAGAAACCAGAGCGGCGGACGAAGCGAGGAGCGCAATGGAAGCAGACTACGGGATGAAGATGGAAGGATCGAGTGGCGACGGTGCCGGCTGGCGGCGCGGCGGGAATATTCAGATTCCTGAATGTACACCATAGTACACATTCTGCCGATGGCCGAAATCAGTCCTAAGTCCCGTATTCTCAATTGTCTATTCACAATTGCCGCCATGACCCCTCCTATGCCTACCCCGCAGCTTGCGCACACGCAACGCAGGACGCATTTGAGCGAGCAACGACCCGAGCTTTGACGAGAACGTTGAACCGAAGAATGACGCGAACACTGACCGGTACCCTTCTCTGCACAATGCTGCGAACAGTGCGTGGTTCAGTGACGGATTGATGTCGAAGTCCAGTTTGAGGTTCAGTGCAGGATTCGGTCGGCGATACAGTGCGAGACACGGTTTGAGACGCAGTGGAAGATACGATTGCCGGTACTTTCTGACGAACAACGCGAGGTACATCGAACGACCGAACTGAAGGCAGATGTTGCGTTCAAGGTCAAGGTAGAGGCGGAGGGTCTGTGTCTTTCCGCGGTGGACGTTGCGAATCCGGGCAATCTGCGGACAACATCCGGTCCGGACGCGACCCCATTCGTCGGTAGAGTCGATGATGTCACTTCGCGGGCGTGGCAAGCGGCGAGGAACTCGGGTATAATGTGCGGGCAGTAATCAAGCAGAGGAGAGCACTATGCGCACTGTTGTCATCCTCGTATGTCTGTTCGGGGCGGTCGGCCTGTTGCCGGCCGCGAATATCCTGCCGAATTCGTCGTTCGAGAACTGGCTGTTCGGGATGCCGGTCGGCTGGCTCACTTCCGAACTGCTCTACCCGGGTTCGGCGGTACGGGATTCCGGCAGCAATACGGGTACGTACTGCGTGAAGCTCACTGGTGGTGATACCGCGGCATTCGTCTCTACCGCCGCCATAGTCACACCCGGCCGGAGCTACTACTTCTCCGGGTACGCGCGCGTGCCCGGCATACTGGGCGGTTCGTTCGTGCTCCTGTTCCTGACCGAACGGGGCGACACACTTGGTGATCCTGAACTCCTGCCGGTCTACTACTCCGGTTCCTCGTATCGCGAATACACGAAGTGGGTGACTGCGCCCGAATCCGCCGCCGTAGTCGCGGTCGGGTTTGCCACCCTGATTGGACTGGAGGCGAACGTGGACGACATGACGCTGGATGATACCGTTTCGGGCGGCATCACGGAATCGCCGGCATTCTCGCGGGCATACGGTCTGCGTCCCCGCAAGGTCCTGGCCGTTGCCGGGTCTTCGGGCTTTGCCGTCGGCCCGGCGTTTCTGTTTGATGCGCTCGGGCGTCGCGTAGCCGGCCGGCCGCGCAGAGGCGTCTACTTTGTGATACCCGAGAGGTAGGTGCAGATGGCAACGGTTGAGTTCTACGTGGAGGAACGCGACGGCGGATTTGTGGCCCGGTCAGCTTGCGGGTGCATTGTCACCGAGGGGCGCGACCTGGAGGAGCTGCGCCGGAACGCACAAGAGGCGGCACGCTGCCACTGTGAGGAGTGCGAGCCGCCGACTTCCATCAGGCTGCGGTTCATCAAGGTCATCCGTGAGGAGTCAATCGAGCCGTGAGGCTGCCGCGCGACGTCTCCGGGCAGGACCTGGCGCGCCGGCTTCGGCAGTTCGGCTATGAGGTGACGCGCCGCGTCGGCAGCCACATGCGGTTGACGACGCAGGAGCGCGGCGAGCACCACGTCACCATCCCGGCCCATGACCATCTGCGGGTCGGCACGCTTGACTACATAATGTCGAGCGTGGCCCACCACTTCGGCCTGACCCGGCAGGAGATGAACTTGAGGTTGTTCGGAGCGCCATGAACCTGCGGGGCGTGCTGCTCGTCTGGATCGGTTTGATGGGCCTCGCCGCGACTGCCGCGTCTCTCGCGTTGCTGCGGTTGTTTCCCCAAGTTTTCTCCGATGCGGGCAATGCGGTCGTCTGGCCGTGGCAGACATCAGGCAGCCGGTCTGCCCGCAGAAGCGGCTGGCTGGTCCTGGCCGCCGCTATCCTCTCGGCCTGCGTCGTCCTCACGGGCGTCGTCTCGCTGCTGTTCTGAGATTTGGAGTGCGGGAGCCCTGCTCCCGCTTTTCCGATTGCGGATGCTCTGTCCCATCTACTTCGTACTCTGCATCTGGCTGTGCATGCTTCTTCGTTTGCGCCCGGCCGCTGTTCGAGTAACATCTTCGCCCTTGGCACAAGAGAAACGTCTGAGCTCGGTTGACCTTTCCGGTCATCTCGGCCGCGCCATCTGGCAGGTAGCCTGGCCGGTGATGACCGGGCAGTTGCTCTACACGCTGCTGAGCGTCGTTGACATGTTCTGGGTTGGTCGGATGGGACCGGCAACGGTTGCCGCGGTCGCGCTGGGTGGATCAGTCCTCGGCGTTCTCTACTCGGTCGGACAGGTTGTCATGGTCGGCGTGCTGGCCACCGCCTCGCGCGCAGCCGGCGCCGACAATAGAGACGGGGTTCGGGACAGCGTCAGGCACGGCCTGTTCCTTGCGCTGCTCGGCTCGATTCCTCTCGCCGTGCTCAGCGTGCTGCTTTCGGGTCGCATCCTTGCCTGGTTCGGCGCGGCGCCGGACGTGGTTGCTGCCGGGTGGGGCTATCTGGCAATCCTGCTCGTGGTGCTGCCCGGTTTCTTTGCCGGGATGGTGCTCTACGCCGGATTCCAGGCGCTTGGCGATACACGCACACCGATGTTCATCACGCTCTTCACGAACGTGGCCAACCTCGTGCTCGACCCGCTGTTGATTTTCGGCTGGCTGGGCCTGCCGCGGATGGGCGCGGCCGGAGCGGCGCTCGCGACCGTGCTGTCGCAGTCCGGCGGGCTGGTGGCGATGGCGGTGATACTGCGCCGGCGCGGGCTCCTGAACCTGCGCGGGCCGGTGCGGCGCGGAGCCGTGAAGACGATCCTCGACATCGGGGTCCCGGCCGGCCTGCAGGCAATCACCCGTCCGCTGACCGGGATGCTGATGTTCGGGGTCGCGACCCGGTATGGCACCGAGGCGACTGCAGCATTCGGCATCGGGCTCAGGCTGCTGCAACTGATGTACATCTACTTGGGCGGGCTGGCTTCGGCCGGGCAGACGCTGGTGGGTCAGAGCCTGGGGCAGAAGAAGCCGGACCGGGCGTACGAAGTCAGCCGGCGCGTGCTCCGGCTCGCGTTTCTCCTGCAGCTCGGGGTGATGCCGGCGCTGTTCCTGTTCGCGCCGCTGCTCGTGCGTGTGTTCAACGCCGACCCGGCGGTCATCCGCTACGGCACCGCGTATCTCCGTGTGCTCGCGCCAATGCTCATCGTACTGGGGCTCTCGACCGCATGGGACAGCGCGCAACGCGGGGCGGGCGCGACCCGTAACCCGATGGTCGCAGCCCTCATATCGAACTGGGGCATCAAGATTCCGGCGGCCTTGGTCTTCGCCGGCCCGCTCGGGTTCGGTGTTACCGGCATCTGGCTGGGCATCGGTGTCTCGATTATCGTCGAGGCCGGGATCCTCGCCATCGGCTACTACCGACGGCGATGGCTGCACAAGGAACTCGCCTGGCAGCAGTGACGAGTGACGAGTGCCGAGTTGCGATTGCAGGCACGGGAGTCAGATGTAAGATGAGAGACGTGAGATGTCAGAAGTGAGGAGTCCGGAAGGCCGCAGGCCGTCAGCCGTGAGCCGTAAGCTGTCCGTGCGGCCGATGACGATGGCGGACAAGCCTGCGGTGCTGCGGATATCGTCCCGCATATGGGAGGGCAATGACTACGTGCCGCTCTTCTTCGACCACTGGGTGAGAGGGGGCGGTTTCTGGGCGGCCGAGTTGCGGGGTCGAATCGTGGGGTACGGCAAGGCGACAGAGTTCGCGCCCGGCGAGTGGTGGCTGGAGGGTCTGCGCGTGGACCCGCGCTGCCGGAAACGGGGAATAGGCAAGGAGCTTTCGCGGCAGGTGCTGCACCGGACGCTGGACGAACGCCCGGTCTCGCTGCGCCTGGCTACCGCCGACGTGAACCGCGAGTCCATGCACATCATCACCACGGTGATGGGATTCAAGCCGTACACGCAGTATCGCTTCTTTGTCGGCAAGCCAGAGGCGACGAGGCCCGGAGCGAGACCTGTCCGGAAAATGGGGACTGTCCCGCGCGTCCGAGCGCTCCGAGGGGCTGTCCCCGTTTTCCAGAGCCACGCGCCGCTCGTCAGACCCGCAGCCCGGGAGGTCCTGGACTTCATCCAGCAGAGCCCGGAGCTGTCTGCCAGTCGGGGCCTGCTGCAGTACACGTGGTTGTTCCGGCAGGTCAGCCGTCGCTACCTGGCAGAACTGAAGAAGGGAGACCATGTCCTCGGCTACCGTGTCGGCGGCAGGCCGGCCGGGTTGATGATAATCAGGCCGCACCGGTATCGCGGCAACGACCTCGATATCTCTTTCGTCGCCGGCAGCGAGGTGGCACTGGGTGCCTTCCGGTCCTTCCTCTACCAAAGGGCGCGCGACTGTGACGCGAAGAACATCAGCGGTATGGCGGCGAGCAAAGAGATGGCAGCGGCACTGAAGTCGCTGGGATTGGAGCCGCACCCGCACATCGGCAGGGTGCTGGTGTACGAGTACCCGATCCAGGCGAAAGTGCAAAGGACTAAGTCCGAAGGACAAAGCAAGGGAGAAGTGGAAAAGGACAGAAACCCGTCCTACCTACCCTTCTTGCGACTTGCTTAGTCCTCTGTCCTTACTGCTTTGTCCTTGAGACCTGTGGCGCAGCCGCTGGTCTACTTTGCTGGATTCGGCAGCGAGAAACGGAACGGGTCTGACCAGTGGGTGTAGTCGTTCCAGTTACGGTTCGCGGCGCGCACGCGCCAGAAGTACGTCCCGTAACTTGACAATCTGCCCGTGATACCGGGCTGGGTGACGCGGTCGGCCGCGTACACCAGGTACTGGCTGCGTAACAGCGAATCCCGATAGACCTCGATCTGGTAGAAGGCGCCGGAAAGCTGTTGCCAGCCGAAGCTCACGTCCTGAGGATAGGAAAAGCTCTCGCTCGCCCAGCCGTTGGCTGGTGACACCAGTTGCGGTGGAGCCGGCGGGTCGGGTTTGGTTGGGTCGCCGGGTTCGAAGTCGTGCGGGTCGCGACAGGCGATGACCGCCAGCAGCACGCAGGCTACGAACATAAGCCTCATCACTACCATTCTAGACTGCCGTCGGATACCGGTCAACGACTTCGACGACAAGAGGCCGGGCGCATGACTGGATGCACCCGGCCTGGAACAGCCGAGACTACTTGACTTCGGCGAAGCGCGGCTTGGCGAACACGACCCGCCCCACGTCGGTGTCGAGACCGCCCTGGATGACAACGTCGATTTCCTGGCCCACGGCGTTGGACGCTCCGGCCACGACTACCTTGATACCACCTTCGAGGTAGCCGATTCCCTCGTCGGATTCCTTGCCCTTCTTGGCGATGCGCACCTTGAGTTCGGTGCCGGGCAGGTAGGTGGGCCGGAACAGGTTGTGGATCTCATGGGTAGTGACCGCGTTGCCCGCGCCGGCCGCCGCTTTCAGTTCCGGGTCGCCGGTTACCAGCGTGGCTTTGTGCTTGCGCACGGCGGCGAGCAGCGCGTCCTTCTTCAGCAGGGCTTTGTCGAGCTTGACCGTCACGCCGGGCACGGCCTTGAGGCGCTCGATTGTCTCCCAGGCGCGACGCCGGGCGTGGTCGTTCCCGCCTTTGTCTGAGGGGCGTTCGGGCTCGGGCAGCAGCAGCTTGCCCTGCATCAGGCCGAACGAGACGAAATCAGCGATACGGGGATCAGCCAGGGTTTCATAGTCGATGACGTACGTTTTCTTGTTGCCGAAAAGCATTACTCCTCCGCCCCGGGCAGGTACCCGGGGGCATTGAAATACCCGAGAAACCAGACGTGGACTCGCGGTCGAAGGCAGAAGCGAGAGGCGAAACTGAAGAAGCTAGAGTGCTCCGGAGTTCTGCATTCTGCGTTCTAGCTTCTAGCATCTGACTTGGCCTCGACGGCCCCTGTCGGACAGCTCGTCTAGTTCCTGGATGACTACTGGTTTGGCCGGCGATTGTCGTTGCCGTCAATCGCCGGTGGTCCGGCGCAGGCGCCTCAGGATGCGATGACCGCATCGAGCGCCTCGTGGACTGTATCAACTGGCTTCAGTTCCGCCCCGGCAGTTCGCGTCTTCTTCGTGACGCCGCGCCGGGGCACGACTACATTGGTGAACCCGAGCCGTGCCGCTTCCGCGATGCGTGATTCGGTGCGGGCGACCGAGCGGACCTCTCCGCCCAGTCCGACCTCACCGATGAACACCGCGTCGGTGGGCAACGGCTGGTTGCGAATCGAAGACGCCAGGGCCGCGATGACCGCGAGGTCCGCAGCCGGTTCCTGGATTTTCAGCCCGCCGGCGATGTTGACGAAGATGTCCTGCCCGGCGGCGCTCACACCGGCCCGGCGTTCGAGCACGCAGAGGAGCATGCTGAGACGCCTCGCGTCGAAGCCGGTGGCGACGCGCTGCGGCAGGGCATAGGGCGTGGCCGCGGCGAGCGCCTGGATCTCGACGAGCAGGGGCCGGGTGCCTTCGATTGTGGCGACGACCGCCGACCCGGAGACGTCCGGACGGCGGCCGGAGAGAAAGAACTCGGACGGGTTGGCGACTTCGGCAAGACCGGTCTCGGTCATCTCGAAGACACCGATTTCGTTGGTCGAGCCGTACCGGTTCTTGGCGGCACGGACGATGCGGTACTGCTGGAACCCTTCGCCCTCGAAGTAGAGCACGGTATCGACCATGTGTTCGAGAGTGCGGGGGCCGGCGACTGCGCCGGACTTGGTGACGTGGCCGACGATGAACGTGGTTACAGCGCGCGACTTGGCGAGCCGGAGCAGCTCGGCCGTGCATTCACGTACCTGGCCGACCGAACCGGGCGCGCTGGTGAGGCTGGACCGGAACATCGTCTGGATTGAGTCGACGACGAGCAGGCCGGGCTGGATTTCCTCGGCCGCGGCGAGGATTTCGTCGAGGTCGATCGCGCAGAGGATGTAGATGCCGTCGGCTCTGGCCGACAGCCGCTCAGCGCGCAGGCGCACTTGTTCCGCCGATTCTTCACCGGTGACGTACAGCACCTTTGTGCCGGTCTTGGCCAGTTCGTTGCAGACCTGGAGCGTGAGCGTAGACTTGCCGATGCCGGGCTCGCCGCCGATGAGCAGGAGTGAGCCGGGAACCAGGCCGCCGCCGAGCACGCGGTCGAGTTCGCCGATACCGGTTGAGCTGCGCCGGGCCGACTTGGACTCGATCTGGCTGAGTTTGACCGGGCGGGAGCCGGTCGTCGCGACGCGGACCCGCTCGTTGACCTTGCCGCGTTTCGTAACTCGCTGTTCCTCGACCAGCGTGTTCCACTGGCTGCAGGCCGGGCATTTGCCGAGCCAGCGCGGCGTCTCGAAGCCGCAGTTCTGGCAGACGAAGACGGAGGACCTCATGCGAAAAGAGGGAGGAGAGAGGAGGGAGGAGCGAGGCAGGCGAAGTCAGAAGGCAGAAGGCCGTTAGCTGTTAGCTGTAGGCTGCTAGCCGTTCTCATTCCGGCAGCGCGTCTTCCGGTTCTTCCTCTTCGGATGGCGGTGGTGGCTCGGGCATTTCGTGGCCCATGCGGTTCTCGAAGCGCATGCAGTCGGGGAGGAAGACCAGTTTGAGTGTGTCGGTCGGGCCGTTGCGTTGCTTGGCGATGATCAGCTCCGCATCGCGCTCGGCGTTGGGGTCGAGTTCCTCACGCCGCTTGTAGGCTGCCTCGCGATAGAGAAAGAGAACCACGTCGGCGTCCTGCTCGATCGCGCCGGACTCGCGCAGGTCGGCGAGCACCGGCCGTTTGTCCTCGCGCCGTTCGGGCGAGCGCGATAGCTGGGATAGCGCCACGACCGGCACGTGCAGTTCCTTGGCCATGGCCTTGAGGGCGCGGGTGATATCAGAGATTTCCTGCTGCCGGTTTGCTTCGCGTCTGCGGGAGCCGTGTGCCTCCATGAGCTGCAGGTAGTCGACGATGACCATGCCGAGCGGCTCCTTGGAACGGAGGCGGCGGGCGCGCGCGCGCATGTCGAGCGCGGTCAGGCCGGACGAGTCGTCGATGTATATCCTGGCGTCGTTCAAGTGCCCGAGCGAGGCGGCGAGGCGCGTGCGCTGGCGCGGAGTCAGCATGCCCCGGCGCAGGGCGTGCATGTTGAGCCCGGCTTCCGCGCACATCATACGCTGGGTCAGGGCCTCGGCCGACATCTCCAGGCTGAATACCGCCACCGGGACCGGCTGCCGCGTGTTGGCGCGGGAGGCGATGTTCAGGGCCAGCGCGGTCTTGCCCATGCCCGGGCGGCCGGCGATGATAATCAGTTCGCCGGGCTGCAGGCCGCTCGTCCGCTCGTCGAGTTCGGTGAAGCCGGTCTCGACGCCGGTTATCATCTTCTTCTCACCGATGGCCTTCTCGACTCGTTCCATCTCAACGTTGAGCAGCTTCTTGAGCTCCGCGAATTCCTTACGGGACCCGGCCTGCTGGATTTCGAATATCTTCTGCTCGGCCTCCTCGACCAGTTCGTCGGCGCGGCGTGACTCGTCATAGCTGGCCTGAACGATTTCGGTCGCAGTGGTGATGAGCTGGCGCTGCACCGATTTCTCGAGCACGAGCTTGGCGTGCTCCTCGCAGTTGGCGGTGGTCAGCACGCCTTCAAGCAGGTTGGACAGGAACGATTGTCCGCCGACCGCGTCGAGTTCCTTCATCCGTTTGAGCTCACCGGACACGGTAACGACGTCGGTGGGTGAACTGCGGTCGAAGAGCGCGAGGATGGCTTCGTAGACTCGGCGGTGGGCGGGAAGGTAGAAGTCGCCGGGGCGGAGATACTGCATCACGGTGGTTACGGTTTCAGGGTCGAGCAGCATGGCACCGAGGACTGCAGCCTCGGCCTCAAGCGCCTGGGGCGGCTTGCGGAGAGCAGATTCGGCAGCGGGTTGCGCGCTCATTTTCTCGTCCTCCCGGCGAGCAATCCGACGACCTCGGCCACGAGGAGCCGGGCAAAATCGGGTTTGGACATCGGCCTGAGGTCGCGCGATTCGCCGGAGCGGGCGATGAGCCGCGCCTTGATAGTGCCGGAGCCGGCGGTGACGAAGGGGTTGGCGACGATGAGGTCGAGGTTCTTTTCTTTAAGCTTGGTGCCGGCCCGGGCCGGGGAGTCGTCGAGCGAGAACCCGACGACAACCGCGTGATGGCGACGCCGGCCGACTTCCTTCAGGATGTCCGGCGTGCGCTTCAGCCGGATGGTGAGCGACTGCTCGTGGCGCTTGGTCCGGGCGGGTCTTACCGGCCGGTAGTCTGCTACGGCAGCGGACATCACCAGAACGTCGGTTCGCGGCAGCGCGGCGAGGACCGCGCGCAGCATCTTGTCGGTAGTCGGCGCCCGAATGACGGTGACGCCCGTCGGCAGGGGGAAGGAAGCCTCGCCGGCGACCAGACGCACCTCGGCTCCCGCTTCGAGGAAGGCGCGGGCGATTTCGATTCCCATTCGCCCGGAGGACCGATTGGTGATGACCCGAACCGGGTCGAGCGGTTCTTCGGTGCGGCCGGCGGTGACAACGACACGCACGCCGGAAAACAGGGGAGAGCGGCCAATCGCGGGTTCGTGCCCGGCGAGCGCGGCGCGGCAGTGTTCGAAGATGATGCTGGGTTCGGCCATTCGGCCGGAACCGGACGTGCCGCAGGCGAGCTCGCCCTCGCCCGGCGGGATGAACCGGTAGCCGGCGGCGGACAGTTCCCTGACATTGGCAGTAACCGCTGGGTTCTGCCACATGTTTGTGTTCATGGCCGGCGCGAACAACACCCGGCCGGCCTGCACTGTTTGCTTCGGAACCGCGAGCAGCAGGGTCGAGAGCAGGTCATCGGCGATGCCAGACGCAAGCTTGCCGATGATGTTCGCGGTTGCCGGAGCCACCACCACGAGGTTGGCCGACGTGGCGAGGTCAACGTGTTCGACACGAGACGCAGGATGCTTGACGCCTGACGCTCCGCGTTTGAAGCCGGGGACGCTATCCGGCGTCGGGCGTCTGGCGTCAAACGTGGCCCGTTTTCGGGGGAACAGCTCGAGCGCGACCGGATGGCCGGTGAGGGCACGGAATGACTCGGGGCCCACGAACTTGCGGGCCGATTCGGTCATCACCGTCTGCACGTCCCAGCCCGCTTTGTTGGACAACCGGACGAGCTCCAAGGCCTTGTAGGCGGCGATGCCGCCGGTCACTCCAAGCAGGACACGGCAGGGCCTGGGAGCGGAAGAGCCCGGTCTGAGGTCGCCGCGCGAACGGGCGGCGCGGCCGGCTCGCGGAACCATTGTTTGAGCGCGAACCCGTGACTAGAGCATCGGCTGCGGGACGAACGGCATCCGGCTGATGGGCGGTTCCTCGAAGCCTTCGCGGGCCAGTGCCTCGATGTCCGCTTCGGTCATCTTCGCCCACTTGATCTGGCCTTTGAGCGCCAGGTCGAGCGCGTACTCATAGGGGCTGACCGGTAGCTGGATTTCGTCCTTGTGCATTGCCTCAATGACTCGCCGCGCCTCGAGCGCGGCGACGTTGACGGCCAGGTACTTGTTCGGGTAACGTTTCTTCAAAGCTTCGGGTGAGGTTATTCTCATCTTCGCGGCCTCCTGCTTTCGGTCTTGGGTTTGTGACTCCGGGCGAGGGCGGTCCGACTCATCCGCGCTGTCCGCAGCCGCTCGGCGCGGACAATCGCCATCACGTCGTCGACCGCCGCCTGCAGTCGGTCATTGACCACCAGATAGTCGAACTCGGGGATCGCGGCCAGTTCCTGCTTCCGGTCGGCCCCGCGTCGCTCCACTTCCTCCGGAGAGTCAGTGCCGCGGCTCCGCAGCCGGCGGTCAAGCTCACCGAGGTTCGGCGCGGTGATGAAGACGCTGACCGAGCCGGGCAGCGCCCTGCGGCACGAGCGCATACCCTGGACGTCGGTGTCGGCAATCACGTCCCGGCCATTGCGGAAGTGGCGCAAGACCGGCGCCCGAGGAGTGCCGTACCGGTGGTCGTAGACAACGGCACTCTCGATCAGGCCGCCTTTGGTCCTGAGCTGCTCGAACTGCCTTTCAGAGCAGAAGAAGTAGCTGCGGCCTTCGACTTCACCCCTGCGCTTCGGCCGCGTTGTGGCCGAAACCGAGTAGGTGATGCCGGGGTCGCGTCTGGCGACCGCGCGGCAGATTGTCGTCTTCCCTGCGCCGGAGGGCGAAGATAGCACAACCAGGAATGGCGAATGACGAAGTCCGAATGACGAACGCCGGGCTCCGGACTTCGGACCTGCCTTACTCGACATTCCTGACCTGCTCCTTCAGCTTCTCAATCTCGCCTTTTATCTCGATTGCCCGGCGCGAGATGATCATGTCGCGAGCCTTGGCCGCCAGGGTGTCGGTTTCGCGCAGCATCTCCTGCGCGATGAAGTCGAGCTTCTTACCGGATGCCGCCGATGAGGTAAGCGCGCCCTGAAACAGCGTGCAGTGGCTCTTCAGCCGCACGCACTCCTCGTGGATGTCCACCTTCTCCGTGATGAAGGCGACTTCTTCGAGGATGCGCTTGGAGTCGGACTCGACGTGGAGGTCTTTGAGCTGGGCGAGAAGGTTGGCGCGTCGTTCCTTCAGGCGCTCCGGCACACGCTGCTCGATCGCGCGGACCGCGGTCCGGATCTTGGTGATGCGTTTCCTCAAGTCGCGGATGAGCGCCGTGCCCTCTGCCTGCTGCATCTTGACCAGCCGGCTCAGGGCGTGGGCGATGACTGCCCGGCAGCGTCGCCAGAGCTTTCCCTGGTCGGCGTCGGCCTTCTGGGGAGCGATGATGCCGGGAAAGGCCAGCAGGGTGTCGAGGTCGACTTCGCCAGGAATTCGGTACTTTCTCCTCAGCTCGCGGGACAACCGCAGGTAGTCGCGCACCATCCGGTGGTCGAGCGCCAGCGTCGGGGCTTCGGCGCTCTCGTCGAGTGACACCTGCAACTGGATGTAGCCGCGGCGGACGCGACGGCGTACCATGTCGCGGACTTCACCTTCGTACGCGGCGATCTGCGACGGCAGTCTGGCTACCAGTTCAAGGTATTTGTGATTGACCGAGCGGATGTCCACGACTATCTTCGAGTTCCACGGCGGCAGAATCGCCTCGGCCCGGCCCACACCGGTCATGCTCTTAACCACTGGCAGCGCTCCTCTCCGGTTCCTCAAGCATCAAAGTCACGGGTCCGTCATTCACCAGCTCTACAGCCATATGAGCGCCAAACCGGCCGGTGCGGGTCGGCACTCCCAGATAGGACAATTCGGATACGAACAGTTCGTACAGCTCCTTCGCCCGGGTCGGTTCGCCCGCGTTCGTGAACGAGGGGCGCAGGCCTCGGCTCGTGTCGGCGTATAGCGTGAACTGCGACACCACGAGCGCCTGGCCGTGCGTATCGAGCAGCGAGAGGTTCATCTTGCCGGCTTCGTCGTCGAAGATGCGCAGCCGGGCGACCTTTGAGGCCATCCGCCGGCAGGCCGCCTCGTCATCTTCGCGGCCCACGCCGACGAGGAGCAGCATGCCCGGTCCGATTTCGCCCGTGGTCTCGCTGCCCACAGCCACCCTGGCCCTCGTCACTCGCTGCACTGCCACGCGCACTTCATTTGCCCTTAAGAACGGCCTTGGCAACGGCCTGGCCGAAGGCACGCGCCTGCTCAGAAGAGGCTGCGGTGATGATATTGCCGTCAGCGACCACTCCCCGGAAGCTGTACCTCGCACCAGCCTGCCTCAGCCAATCAACCGTGGTGCGGTCGCAGAAGGCCGTCGCCTTTCTGCCTTTGAGCACGCCGGCCCGGGCGAGCGTCACTGGTGCGATACCGATGGCGGCCACTACCTTGCCGCCCGCGGCGAACTCGCGGCACCTGGCCTGCAGGAGTGAGTCGTCCCAGTGCAGAGCAGCCCCGGACCCGCCGATGAGAACGAGCCCGGCATAGTCGGCAGCGTTCACGTCACGCAATGTCAGGTCGAGATTCACGATCAACTGGCTCATGCTGACCGCAACACCGCTGTCGGCCGAGACGAGCAGCGTCCGGATCCCGGCCTGGGAAATGCGCCGGAGGGCAGGGTCGAACTCCTGCTCGTTGAACAACTGCTGTGGCAAGTACAGCAACAGGGGTTCTATCGAAGTGCCGCCGGGCGCGGGGGCAGGCGCAACCGGTATCGTCGGCGGCTCGCCCAGGGCCATTGCCGCCAGAACGACTGCAAACATGATGCAACCTGCCGTTTTATGCATAGAATCAGACAGAGTAGGATATTCAGACTGGGGCGGAAGTCAAGCCGGTCACCCGGATGCCTGCATGAGCAGCAAGCGAAAGGAACCACGGATGAAGACAGCAGGACGCGGACTGCACATGGTCCCAAGTCACGTTGCATCACTCGTGAGCCAGAAGGGTTCGCAAACCGGGCTGCAGATGGTCTCCGCAGTCACGCCGGCTGTCGCCTTGCAGATCGGGCAGACGCCGATTCCGTCCGTCGGAACCGGCAGCCACGCCTCGGTTGGACTTACCACCGAGACCGGCCTGCGATTCGGACCCGGGGTCAGTTCCCACACGTACTCGCGGGTCAGTTCGAACACTGCGCTCCCAATCGGTGTGGGAAGAATCTCCATCGTAATCATCGGAGCGTCATTAGCGGCGGTGTGGCAGTCTAACATGTACTACACCAGCAGCTTAGGCCGCAAGCGGTGGGAAATGGGTGGCGTCCCCAATTGGCGGTCGTTGGGGAAACCGCTGTCTTGACCGGTGTGAACGCCGAACTATGATTAGTCGTGAAGCGGGCTCGATTCTGGAAGCACGACGATCAATTGTCGGGACGCGTGGTATGCGAGCTCTGCCCGCAGGAATGCGTGATTGCCGAAGGCCAGCACGGACGGTGCCTCGGACGGAAGAACATCGGCGGCGAGCTCGTGGCCGCGAGCTACGGTGAGATTGTCTCGATTGCCGTTGACCCGATTGAGAAGAAGCCGCTGTACCATTTCCTGCCGGGGAGCGAAATCCTGTCGGTCGCAACCTACGGCTGCAACCTCCGCTGCCCGTTCTGCCAGAACGCGGAGATTTCGCAGCAGGTTACGCCGTCGCGGCACGTCGAGCCGGACGAACTCTTGGCGCTGGCGAAGCGCCACCGCACGTCTTCGATTGCCTATACCTACAATGAGCCGTGCGTCTGGTTCGAGTACCTGATGGACGCGGGGAAGCTGATGCAGGAGGCTGGAATCAGGAACGTGCTTGTGACCAACGGGATGCTCAATCCCGAGCCGCTGTCTGAATTGCTCCCACTCATCTCCGCGATGAACATCGACCTGAAGTCCATCCGGCCGGAGTTCTACCGCGACTATGTGAAGGGCGACCTTGAGACGGTGCTCGGCACGATTCGCGCGGCGCGGAAGGCATGTCACGTGGAGCTGACCAACCTGCTGATACCGGGGCGGAACGACTCCGACTCGGACATCAGCGAACTGGTTGACTTCGTTGCGCGGCTGGGGCGGCCGACCGTGCTTCACTTCTCACGCTACTTCCCGCGGCACCGGGCAACCGAGCCTTCGACCCCGCAGGAAACGCTTGCCCGGGCAGGGGCGATCGCCAGGGAGAAGCTCGACTACGTGTACCTGGGCAACGTCACCGCGCGGCAGGAGGACCGGGATACCTTCTGCCCGAAGTGCCGGAACCGGCTGGTCGAGCGGAGCGGGTATGCCGGGCGCATCGTGGGCATCGAAGACGGCAGGTGTGCGAACTGCGGCCGGCCGGCAGACTTCGTGCTCGCCTGAAGCAGCAGCCGCCGGGTTGCGGTGACCGGTTATTCGCACCTGGTCATTCTTGATTGATGTGCTTCGTCCGTTATCATACGGCAGATGGCATTGAACAGCCGGCCACTACGGGCAGGAGGGCGGTCGGTTGGGCTTCTGGTGCTGGCTGTGGTTGTCGCCGGTATCGTCGGCAGCGTGGTTTCCTACTTCATGGCCGGGGTCTTCCCGCACGGGCCGGTGCGTGATTTCTTCTTCAAGTCGCTCGCCATCGGCATCCCGAACTTCACCCTGAATCTGGGGTTCGCCACGCTGACTTTCGGGCTGTCATTTGCGGTGACAACCGTGGCGGTGCTGCTGGTAGCCCTGGCCGTCTACCTCTGGTACAAGTTCTAGTCGGCGTCAAGAACTAGCAGGCAGGAGTCAGAGAAAAAGGCCGGGGCGGGCAAATGCCCGCCCCGGTGTCTTGTTGCCGGCGGCTAGTGCTGGATTATGAGCTTCTGGGTCAGGCGGGTATCGCCGCTCTCGAGCTTGACGAAGTAGATTCCCGCCGGTACCTGTCTGCCGTTGGCCGCCAGCCCGTTCCAGCGTGTCACGTACTGGCCGCGCGACCTGGTAGCATTCCAGAGGTTCGCGACAACCTCACCGGTCGCGTCGTAGACGCGGAGACGGGTCGGCGCGGCGTTCGTGATGTTGTAGCTGATATTCAGGCCGAGGCGCGCGGGGTTCGGATAGGCCGCGAGCCACGGCTTGGACAAATCCAGGCCGTTGACCCCGGCCATCACGCCCTCGCGCTCCGGCTGGGATTCGAAAAGAACCGGTGCGGTGTCGGCCGCCGGGCAGTACTCCCAGAATTCGTAGGAGCTCGAACCCTTGAGGCAGAAGATGGTGGACTCGGCTTCAGCCAGCGCCGCCCCCATCTTGGGTCTGACCCGACGGCCGCCAGCGGCCAGCGGTATGTCGGTGCTGCGCTTCCAGGAGTCCGCGGCGAAGTTGTAGTGCCAGAACTGCTGCGTGTTGCCGCCCTTGAGCGCATAGAGCTGGTCACCGAGGGCGCAGAGCGCACCGCCGTTCTTGACGCGGCGCCGCGGGTACATACCGTAGAAGGTGTTCATGTCCAGGGTATCGGACCACCTGTTCAAGATGTGAGAGAAGCCGTAGGCCTCAACCGTGTTCGAACCTTTGAGCACGTAGACGATGCCGTTGAGATAGGCCATGTCGGAGCCGTACCGGCAGCGGACGCCGTAGGGACCGCCGGGGATGTCCAGTGGTATGTACTTGTAGTACGCAACGCCCTGGTGCTCGGCGTAGACTGAGTCATGCGGATAGAACCAGGAGTCGCTCGCAATGTCGTAGCGCCAGAAGTAGTTGGTCCCGTTGCCCGGCATGCCGTAGACCGAGCCTTGAGTGCCGTACTCGGGCACGTAGGCAAGCGCCGCGCCCCTTCTCGGCGCCCGGTAGGTGCGGTTGCTGTACGGCCAGTCACGGTAGGTGATGACCATGTTCCGTCGCATGACCCAGGTGTCGGTGGCGATGTCGTAGTAGTAGAAGTCGGGCCGGCCGCCACCCTTGATCGCCCATATCCGGCCCAAGGTCCCATGGTCAGGGTCGAAGGTGAAATGCACGCCTTCGCGCGCCCTTCTACCTGATGGTTCGGTCGGCATGGACTTGAGCGTGTCCCAGGAGTCAGTCGCGACATCGTATACCCAGAGATCGTTGATGTTGCTGCCCTTCATCGCGTAGAGCTTGTTCGTGGTCGGGGCATAGCAGAGGGCCGCGTACTTGACCTTGCGCTTGCGCCAGGACGCGGGTATGTCGGCTTTGCGGGACCAGGTGGATGAGTTGACGGACCTGGTAATCACGTTGTTCGTCGGATCGACGTCGTCGACCATGTGGACCGAGCAGGTTGCCACAAACGACCCCATCGGCAGGATCGTGTCACGGAACGTGACGATGGCGGTGTCGCCCGGAGCCAGCCCGGTGATGAGGGTGTCATCGGAGTAGAAGCTGCCGAGGTGCATGAAGACGCGGATGGAATCGGAAACAGTGCCGACGTTCTGGATCCTCGCCTGCGGCGTAATCGGACCGTTGAACTCGTAGCTCCTCGGCCGGATGATCGCGCGCGCGGCTGCGTCTTTGCGCTCCGGGTAGAACCTGACGGCTCGGCCCGCGCTCAGACGATTGGCCAGGGGGTTCACTCCAAGGGACAGCGGCGGCCTCGCATAGAGGTAGCAGAGGCCGTCGGTCCCGAGCTCGTTCTCGATTCCGATCGTGGCGTTCCTGGCGTTATCATAGTTCAGGTCGCCGCACTCGACGTCCTTGTACTGGCAGATGACGCTCCCGTTCTCGTGGAAGATGAACTGGAACGAAATGCCGTTGGATGTGTCGGCGCCGACCCTGGTGGCGTCCATGTACGTGACAACCATATACCGGTCGGGCGCAAAGCCGTACCATCGGTAGAAAAGGTTGCCGTGGCCGAACCCGGCTCCCAGCGCCAGGTCGTCCCACCACGCGTAGACGCAGCGATTCGGGACATTGGGCGTCGGGAGTTGGAGGGCTACCGTGTCGAGGTCACCACCCGGGTTCGTGTGTCCGAGTGCGACCCAGCCGTTGGCCGAGACGAGTACGTTGTTGTAGGTGCTGTCGTAGTACGGGAAGTGCATTCCCGGTTCGAACTGGATGACAAAGTAGCTGTTGTCGCCGAGTTCGCCGACCTTGAAGAACCCGGTGGTGTCAATCCAGGCGTAGGTCGGACCGGTGGTTGTGTCAGAGTCTATCCAGTCGTATCCGAGCGGGCTCCTGCCGGTGTGTGCGCCTTTGAGCACGTCCACCGCGAAACGTTTCTCGTCGTTCTGCGGGACCGGGTCGGTGGGCACCCTGACTATGACCGTGCAACGTTCCGCCTGAACCGGGGTCCAGTCCGCGAAAGTCACGAGCGTGTCCTGCCCCGGCGCGAGCGAGTCCAGCGTCTGAATGTTGGTGTAGTACAGCCCGCCGACGTTGCCGATGATGGCGCACTCGACCGTCACCGGCGCCACGGTGGTCGTGCCGAAGTTCTCAATCCGTCCCTTGGGCGTTATCGGCGCATCGAAGGGGCGCTGCACGAAGTCGTAGAGCGGCTGGTCGACATAGAGGGTACGGAGGTCGACCGCCGCATGGGTAACCGGATTGAGGTTCACCATCGCGCGGATCATGAAGTCGCAGTTCGACGAATCCGGCGACATCACACCGGAACGGTACTTCCAGTAGTTCGCAAGCGGGTTGCGCGCGCCGTCGGCCTCGAGGTACGGGCACTCCGGCGGCTCGCCGACCTGCAGGTAGAAGACGTAGAATATGCCGTCCGGTATGACGAGTTGCTGGCCGGCGCTGCCGACGTAGACCGAGTTCCAGGCGCTGGTGCCGGGTGTGGCATACCGGACCGGGGTCTTATAGTAGAGTTTGCCGGGATGGCCCGCTCCGTCGTCCAGGTATATGGCGAGTTGATACCCGCACTGACTCGGGTTACTCGGCGTACGCAGGCGGACTTTGAGCGACTCCAGGTAGACCGGGAACGTATCGGCGTCGAATCTGGCCCCCCAGCCGTTGTGGCCTACCGGCCAGGACTTGAGCTCGGCCGGCACGCTGTCGTCGTAGCTCAGCTCTTTGAGCATGCTCGCTTCGAAGTAGCGAATGAGAGTATCGTTACTCCGCTTCGCATCTGTGCCCAGGTCGGCATAGGCTTTGACGAAGTACGAACCCAAGGGCAGGTTGTAGGCGGGCGCGAAGGTTACTTGGCTCTCGCCGTCTACCATCAGGCTGGGGATAGTAGCCGTCCAACGGTACAGCCCGACGTCAGGCGTACGGTACAGACTACACACGACCGGGATGTTGACGAGGTTGCTGTCCCCCACGTTACGGAAGACGGCGGACGGCTGGAACGCGCCGGGCGGGACACGGTCGATGGGCCAGACAATCGAGTCGCAGGCCACGTCGTATGCCGGACTCGTGTCGCCGACCACCAGTACGTCATCGAACGCCCACCAGTTGATGTAGCTGATATCGCCATTGTATACCCAGGCCAGCCTGACCTGTGATTTCCCTTTGGCTGCGGGGAGTTTGAGGTACTCGAATATCGGTGCGGCATCGTGCTTGAAACGGTAGTCGTGCAGCACGTACGGCCAGGTCGCGCCGTTGTCGGTCGAATAGACAAGCTGGGCTGTGTACGGCTGGTCCGAAAAGTAGGAGAAGAACGTGCTGCACATCAGCGTTATGTTCCGGAATCCGGCGCAGTTGATGGCCGGGGTGACCATGGAATCAGGCGGCAGGTCCGGGACGAGCGACCGCCCGATAGCAGGATACGGTGACCGGTGATTGCTCCAAGGATAGGCGTAGGCGTTCTCCCGATGCCAGTCATCCCACCCGGAATCGCCGGGCGCCGTGTGGTATATTCGCCACCCGACCGGCGGGTTGTTCGTGCTCCACGTCGTATCGAAGTCCTCGTAGAGCAAGATGGTGTACGGGTGGCGCTCGCCAGTGATGAAGACATCGTCCAGGTACCAGTGGTTGATGTTCCAGAGGTCGCCGTAGAAGACCCAGGCGATCTGCAGACCCGGTGCGTCCATCGCATGGGTCAGAACCAGTGATTCGCATATCGTCCCGGTGACCTGGCTGTAGTAGTCCTTGGCGACATACGGGAAGGTCCTGCCGCTGTCGACCGAATACCGGATCTGTGCCTGGTACGGATTCGGACCGACATGTGTGAAGTTGGTACTGCAGCGCAGGGTTACGTTCATGTAGCCGCGGCAATCGATAATCGGGGAGATGAGCGAGTCCGGGGTGTTGTCCATGTTGTTTTGCGGGTAGATGCTCGCGAAAGGAGTCGGGTGGGCGGCCCACGGCGCGTGCAGCGAGTCCTTGTCCCAGTCGCCTCGGCCCATGGGCGCTCCGCCGGTGTGGAATATCCGCCACCCGGTCGGCGGATTGTTGGTTCGCCAGAACGCGTTGAAATCCTGCGTCATGAGCGTGTCAGCAGCCAAAGATGCCGTGACCAGTAGGGTCAATGCGATAACAAATCTGCGCATCACTGCCTCCTATCGAGATTCATTAACTAACATGGGGAGACCGCCGCCATTCGGAGTGCGGTCCTGCTGGAATGCTGTCTCTTCATTTGAGTGCGTCAAACATCGCCCGAACCGCTGCCCGGCACGGGCACTTAGATTATAGGACTTGGCTGCTGGCTGTCAATCAGCAACTGGTCGGCGATTGGCCGGCGACCACATCTCCGTCTGGAGGTGAACGTCTGTTTGTTGACTTGGCCGGGCAATTCCCTTAAATTAGGGCCGGCGTTCTTCACAATCTGGAGATTTCAGCCGGAGGGCTAGCCTAACTGGTAAGGCAGCAGACTTGAAATCTGCCGACTCAGCGATGGGTCTTGCGGGTTCGAATCCTGCGCCCTCCGCTGCCCGGAATAGGGCCCATTGGCCCTATAGGACCAATACCGAGTCGGAGAGGTGGCCGAGCGGTCTAAGGCGATCGCTTGCTAAGCGGTTGTACGGGTAATACTGTACCGTGGGTTCGAATCCCANNGGTTTCCGTACCGTGGGTTCGAATCCCACCCTCTCCGTTTTCCTGAATAGGGCCCATACGTCCTATAGGACCAATACCTGAACCGATGAGTGAAGTCAGAGTGAGAATAGCGCCGTCGCCGACCGGCGCGCTCCATCTTGGGTTGGTTCGCACCGCCCTGTATAACTGGCTGTTCGCCCGCCAGCAGGGCGGCCGCTTCATCCTGAGAATCGACGACACCGACGCACAACGCAACATGTCCGAAGTTCTGCAGCCCATTCTCGATGGCCTGCGCTGGCTTGGACTCGACTGGGACGAAGGTCCGGGAGTCGAAGGGCCCAACGCACCCTACTTCCAGTCGCAGAGAATCGACGACCACAAGGCTGCAGTGGCACGGTTGGTCGCGTCCGGCCATGCCTACTACGATTACGCAACGACGGAGGAAATAGCGGCCGAGCGGCTGGCGGCGGTCGCGAACAAAGAGGGTGTGTTCCGCTACAGCCGGCGCTGGATGGCCGAGACTCCGGCTGACCGCGTTCGATTCGAGGCCGAGGGACGAAAGCCGGTGGTGCGGTTGAAGATGCCAACGACAGGCGCGCTGGTCATCGACGACATGGTGCGCGGCCGGGTCGAGTTCGAGTGGCAGCGCGAGCAGGACCACGTCATTCAACGGGCTGACGGCACCTTCCTGTATCACCTGGCGAGCATCGTCGACGACCATGCGATGGGTATCACCCATATCATTCGGGCCGAGGAGCACCTGTCGAACACCCCACGCCAGATCTTCATACTCCAGTCGCTCGGTGTCGAGTTGCCGCGCTTCGCCCATCTGCCGTTCGTGGCCGAACCGGGCAGCCGGAACAAGCTGTCGAAGCGCAAGATCCGCGTCTACATGAAGAACCGTGACTTCTCAGACTTGGTGGCGCGGGGTAACAAGGTCGCGGCAACGCTCAATCTGGAAACCGGGCCTGACACGTTCAGCCCGGTGGTTGTCGACTTCTACCGCCAGACCGGGTTCCTGCCCGAGGCCATTGTGAACTATATGGCCCTCCTTGGCTGGGCGCTGGATGACAAGACCGAGCACTTCACCCGTGAGGACTTGGTCAGGGCTTTCTCGCTCGAACGGGTGAACAAGTCCCCGGCGAGTTTCGACCCGGGCAAGCTGATGGCATTTGAGGTCAGACACATGCTGGCACTGCCGGTGGAAAGGCGCGTTGAGCTTTGCCTGTCTTTCCTCAAGCAGGCCGGGCTCGATGCCGCGCCGGACAAGGTCGCAGCAATCATCGCCGCGGCCGGGGACCGTATCAAAGTGGCCGGCGATGTCCTCGACTACGTGGACTTCTTCACAGCCGACGACAAGCTGACCCGTGACGCGGCTGCCTTTGCGAAAGAAATGGGCAGGCCCGGCACGGCCGTCTACCTCGCGAAGTTCCGCGGCGTGATGGCCTCGATTGTGTTCGAGCCGGCAGCCCTGGAGAAGAGCTTGCAGGATTTCGTGGCGGCAGAAGGCATCAGGGGCGGGCAGATAATCCACGTGCTCAGACTGGCAATAACCGGCAAGACAGTCGGATTCGGACTCTACGAGACGATGGCGATTCTCGGCCGCGAGAGCGTGCTGGCGCGGATTGACGCCGCACTGAGAGAGGCGGGCATATGAAAGAAGAGACCACAGGCGCGAGAACTACGGGCAAGCATTTCATCGAGGACGCAATCGAGGCTGACCTCGCATCTGGACGTTTCGACCATGTCCAGACCCGGTTTCCGCCCGAGCCGAACGGCCGCCTGCACATCGGCCACGCCAAGGCAATCAGCATCGATTTCGGCATGGCCGCGGAGTACGGCGGGAAGTGCAACCTCAGGTTTGACGACACCAACCCGACCAAGGAAGAGACCGAGTACGTCGATGCCATCAAAGAAGACATCCACTGGTTGGGCTATGACTGGGAGGAACGCGAGTATTACGCCTCGGGCTACTTCGAGCAACTCTACCAGTGGGCAGTCCAGCTCATCAAGTCGGGCAAGGCTTATGTCTGCGACCTTGGTGCCGACCAAGTCAGGGAGTATCGCGGAACCCTGACCCAGCCCGGCCGCGAGTCGCCGCATCGCGGGCGCCCGGTTGTGGAGAACCTCGACCTATTCAACCGGATGCGGGCGGGCGAGTTCCCGGACGGCGCGCGCACGCTGCGGGCGAAGATTGATATGGCCTCGCCGAATCTGAACATGCGCGACCCGGTGATGTACCGCATAATGCGTGCTCATCATCACCGGACCGGCGACGCCTGGTGCATCTATCCGACCTATGACTACGCGCACGGTCAATCCGACTCCATCGAGGGCGTGACCCACTCGCTTTGTTCGCTCGAGTTCGAGGACCACCGGCCGCTTTATGAGTGGTTCATCCGTGAACTGGGCATATTCCCTTCACGCCAGATCGAGTTCGCCCGGCTGAACCTCACCTACACGGTGATGAGCAAGCGCCGGCTACTCGACATGGTCGAGCAGGACGTGGTGCGCGACTGGGACGACCCGCGGATGCCGACTTTGTCCGGGATGAGGCGGCGCGGATTCCCGCCCGAGGCAATCCGCGAGTTCCTGAAGCGGGTCGGCGTGGCCAAGGCTGACACTGTGATAGACTATGAACTGCTCGAACATTGCGTGCGCGAGGACCTGAACAAACGGGTTCCGCGCGTCATGGCCGTGCTGCGGCCGCTGAAGGTTGTCATCGAGAACTACCCGGAAGATAAGTCCGAAGAGTTCGACGCCGTCAACAATCCTGAAGACCCGAGCGCCGGTACGCGCAAGGTGCCGTTCTCGCGCGTGCTCTACATCGAGCAGGACGACTTCCGTGAGGTGCCGCCTCCCAAGTATTTTCGACTGACGCCGGGCCGCGAGGTCCGTTTGCGGGCGGCCTATTTCATCAAGTGCACGAGCGTGGTCAAGGATGAGACCGGCGCGGTGACCGAGTTGCGTTGCACTTATGACCCGGCGACACGCGGCGGCGACGCACCGGATGGCCGCAAGGTCAAGGCGACAATTCACTGGGTTTCCGAGGCCCACGCGGTTGAAGCCGAGGTACGACTCTACGACCATCTGTTCCTCAAATCGAACCCGGACGACGCGCCCGAAGGGTTGGACTGGAAGTCGAACCTGAACCCCAAGTCGCTCGAAACCCTGACCGGGTGCAAGCTCGAACCAAGCCTGACCGGTGCCAAACCCGGCCAACGCTTCCAGTTCGAGCGGCTCGGTTACTTCTGTGTGGACCCGGACTCCGTGGCGGGGAAGCCGGTCCTCAACCGGACCGCGACGCTGCGTGACGAGTGGGCGAAGGTGCAGGCAAGGATGAAGGCGGTGGGATGAAGGTGGAATCCGGAACGGCAGGAGCATGACGAGCGGACCGACCCCCAGTCACGAGGAACATGCCGAGCGGCTCTTCATGCTCGCCGACATAGAAGCCGGTCTGGGCAACGTGAATGCGGCGCTCAAGGAGGCGAAGCGGGCGCTCGATGTCGCGCTCCGGGCCGGCGATGCGCCGCTGGCGATACAGACGCTTGCCCGCCAGGCCCAGATGCTTATCGCCATGGAGAAGTACCAGCGCGCCCGGAACACTGCCCGACGCGCCCTTGCCCTGTCCCGAGAAGTGAAGGACAAAAGCGGCATCGCGCTCAGTCACTACATCCTGGGCCAGGTTGAGTTCCACTCCGGGCATCTTGACGCGGCAATCGAATTGTACCGCGAGTGTCTTCGGCGCACTCGTGCCTCCGGCATCCGTGAAGGACAGGCCACCGCGCTGCATCAACTCGGCGTCATCAGCTTCCTGCGCCGGGACTACGACCTGGCCGAGCGCTACCTGAAGCGCTCGCTGCCGATGTTCATCGAACTGGGCCAGACCGAGGCCGCGGCCCGGTCCCGCTATCAACTCGGGCTGGCCAGGCGCGGGCGGGGCGAGTACGCGCGAGCGGAGGAGGATTTCCGGGCGGCGCTGGAACTGACGCGGCAGTCGTACTCGACGATTGTCGCCGGCCAGTGCCTGCAGGCGACCGGCGACGTCTGCTTCGCGCAGGGAGATATCGCGGCGGCCCGGCAGGCGCTCGACGAGTGCATCAAGCTGCGCCGCGACTCAAACGACCGGCCGAGCCTCGCCAATTCACTCAACACCAGTTCCCAGGTCGCGGTTGCCGAAGGCAGGCTGGACGAGGCGAAGCGGCAGCTCGAAGAGTGCATGACTATCAGCCGGGAAGAACGACTCGATGGCATCCTCAGCGACGCCTTGACTGGCATGGCGCTGATTCACCAGATCGAAGGCAACGCCGCGCAGGCCGACGCGGCAATCCGCGAAAGTCTTGCCGCTGCCGAGGCGGCGCGCGACCCGACCAAGGTCGTAACCGCCCGTCTGATTGCGGCGAAACTCGCCGAAGCCGGCGGAAGACGCGAAGACGCGGTGCGCCACCTCATTGCCGCTGCCGGCCTGTCCCACAAGGTCGAGCCGACCCTTGGCGAGACGATTCTCGGAAAGCTTCTACTCGCTGAGGGCACGCTGTCTAGAACCGATGTGACCCGCCTGTACAGGGAATACGGCGCCGCCCGCCGACAGGCCAAGCGCAGGCACTGAACAGGGTCGCTTAAATGGACGCTACCCGTTTTCCGCCCATCTACGTCTAAGATTCACAATTAGAGTATCTTAGGCTGTTAGATCAGCTAAGAATGACGCTTCGGGAGTCGCCTTGGGAACCATTCCCGGGACGGTTCAGGCGGTGGTTCGGACCGTGGTTCGCCTAAGGACACTCGAAGCGAGCTTCGGAGGGATTTGCGCCACGACCTGCAGGGGGACTCAGAAGAGCATCCGCGAATGGGCTTGTGCCGTGGTTCTCGGATGCGCCCGATACGCGATTTCCAGTGCGACTCTCGACGCGATTCCAGACGTGGTTTGCGGAAGGGTTGTCGGAGAGACTTGCGGGAGGACTTGCGGGGAGACTCTGCCGGCGATTTGCAGCGCGCAAGTCTCACTCTGACGAGTGGAGGTCCCTTTCCGGCAAAGCTGGGACAGTCCCCGGGAGTCGCACAGGGCCCTGCGAAGGGACAGTCCCCGCTTTGCCGAGACTCGCCGCGGTACGGCTCCCGTTTTCGGTGCAGAGAAGCGGGGCGCGGATGTCCGCGCCCCGCTGAGGCCGGAGGTAGAGACAGCTAGCGGCTGGTGGCGTCTGACGGACGAGCGGCCGTGGCCGCCCGCTTCAGACGCCGGCGCTCGGCGCCCTTCTCGAAGGACGTGTACAACACCGGTATGAAGACGAGGGTCAGGAACGTCGAGACGATCATTCCGCCGATGACCGCGCGACCGAGCGGCGACCAGAACTCGGAACCTTCACCGATTCGCAGGGCCAGCGGAAGTAGTCCAAAGATGGTCGTAAACGCGGTCATCAGGATGGGTCGGAGGCGGATGCGGCCGGCTTCTTTGACTGCCTCCTCAAGCGCCATCCCTTCTTTGCGGCGGAGCTGGTTGACGTAGTCGACGTAGACAATGCCGTTGTTGACGACCACGCCAATCAGTACCAGGACGCTGAGGCCGGACGTGACCGACAGCGGGGTCCGGGTGAGGAAGAGCGCCCAGAGCACGCCGATGAGGGCGAACGGCACTGTGAACATGATGATGAACGGGTCGCGGAAGCTCTCGAACTGCGAGGCCATCACCATGAAGACGAGGATGCTCACTCCTCGGTTCAGCGATGCGCCCGATTGTCCCCGGACGGCAGTCAGGAACCCAGCAGGCGCGTCCATAGGGCCACCTCCATCACCAGACCCGACATCAGGGGGATTGCCAGATTGTCGTTGACCTTGAACGGCAGGACCTCGGCCAGCGAAGCCGTGACGGCCCCGAGGATGCCTACGCCGAAGGGCAGATTCCAATAGGGCAGGATACTCGAGACTCCGGCTACGGCGAGGCAACTCAACAAGCAGGCCAGCGTGCCTTCAAGCGTCTTGCCCCAGATTCGGATGCGGCCAAATGAGAGCCCGACAACCGCAGCCATGGTGTCGCCCAGCCCCAGGAATGCCACAGCCGGAAGCAGTACTCCGGGTTCGTACACAAGTGCCGCCAGCAACGAACCGATAAGGAGATGGCTGCCTCCAGTCAGTCCGGTGAGTTCCTTCCGGCGCAGCAGCGAACCGAAGAGCACGACGAACACACCCTTGACAAGGCTGACCCGCAGTCGGAGGTAGTCGAGAGTGACGACCCACACGAGGGCCAGAGCTATCATGCCCTGGCTGAGTCGCAGGGTGGTTCCGGAAACCATCACGTCGTCGAGCCCGAAGTAGAACAGCGGAATCAAGAGCGTTGTGAGGTGAATGAGCTTGCGACGGACCTCAGCCCTCAACATCGAGAACCCTACGGCTTCGCTGGGTCCCGGCCGTCCTTGCCCATGCCCTTGGCGCGGTCGGTTCTTCTGTGCGGCACGTACCGCTCTCTCCAGAGTGACCAGGTAAGCTTGTCAAAATCCCTGCCGTGCTGAGTCAGACCTTCCCGGTAACCCCGTTCAGTCAAAACGGCTTCAGCGTCAGGGTCAATTCCTCTTGCTTGGCACTCCAAGATAATCTTGAACACGTCCTCGTAATGGTCTCGGATTGGACAGGGACAAAACCAGTTGCCCATTCTCTCGGCCGGCTGGGCATACCCGTAACTGTTCTGCCATTCCCGGATTCTCCACATTAGCGGGGTGTTGAGAAGAGTGTTCAGGTTGCCGCCGTTGCGATAGACCTCGTAGATGTTGTGGGTGGAATAGGGAATGAAAGCGCAGGGAGTTACATCTCCGTCCCACTGGATGTACATATAGCCGCCGGCCCGGCCCGCTGCTATACAGCCGTCAGTTAGAGTTCCGCTGCTCAAGAAATCGGCGATGAAGATCTTCTTGTCCCGCATCAGATGCCAGGTTCTTCTGAGCATTTCCAGGCGCTGTTCCGGCGTAACCATCAGGTCCAAGGTGTGGTTGCGGCCGATAGGCATGTATTGAAGCATCCATCCATAGGTGGCGCCCTGTTGAATGAAATAGTAGTCGGCGAACTCACCAGAGGTGATCATGTGCCAATTGAGTCGGGTTCCGGTGACAGAAATCCCGAATGGCACACCCGCCTTCCGCAGGTTCTCGAATGCGTTCAGAACATGCTGATGGACCCCTTTGCCCCGGCGTTCGTCGGTTTCCTGCTCAAACCCCTCAACCGATATGGCCGGGGTCAGGTTTCCCACCAGTTCCAGCCGCCGGGCCAGTTCTTCGTTTATCAAGGTCCCGTTGGTGTGCACCACGAAGAGGTTGGAGCTGTGCTTCGCGGCCATGTCAATCAGGTCCTTGCCCTGGTCCTTCCACAGAAACGGCTCGCCACCCGTGATGACCGTGAAATGAGAACCCCAGAGCTGCTCCTTTTCGGTGAGAATCCGGTCGAAGGTGTCGTAGTCCAGTTCGGCCGTAGCGTTCTCGTCGCTGCCCGCATAGCAGCCGGTGCAGTGAAGATTGCACCGCCCGGTGGGAGCGATAGCCAGGAAGCTCGGCGGGCTGAATCCCAGGCGCTCACGCAGCTTGTCGTAGTCGACCAACAGCACGTTGTTCAGGTACACCTCGAAGAACCGCTCCATCACGTGCATTGAAACAATCCCCCGGTCGATGGTGCGCAACGAACTGTGCAGCAGCGCCACCATCGCCGCATACTTGTCCTCCTGGACCTGTGCTGGCCGACTTCGAGGATTCCCCTGCGTGAACGACGCATGCAACCTTCTCTCCAACAAGGGAACCAAGACAGGACGCAGCTTCCGGTGATTGGCCAGCGTGCGCAGCGCCAGCCGATACGAACCATGCCGAATCGCTTTCTCCAGATAGGGTAGTGATCCCCTGCCTTTGGCCATCGTCTTCTCTACCTTAGGTCAAGAACCCTTGGGGCCTGGTGACGGTGTCGAGCCAACCTTCTTGCTGAGCTCGCGGACAAGGTCCTGCAAGGCTCCTATCCTTGCCTTCAGTTCTGATATCTCCTTAGCCCGGGCCTCGTCCGCCTGCTTGATCAGAGATTGGCCGACTGTCTTGACGAGTCTGACCAAGTTCAGCTTGTCGCCCAGACCCATCGCCTCAAGCCGAGAGGCCACCACGCGTCTGATACGCTCGTCCAGAAACGCCTGCTGCTCTTTCGTCGCCTCAAGAAGCATCTCATTCAGTTCAGCCGTATCCTCCTTTCTCAAGTGGCCGCTCAGTGCAAGCCTCTGCACCATCTCGACAACATCCTCTTCGGTCATGGCCAGGGTCTTGATGCTTGTCAGGACTGAGTTCCTGACGAAGTCACCCACCACGGCCTGACCTGCTCTGACCAGTTGGTGCAGGAGTATCGGGACTGCGGCCAGTTCCTTCTTGGTCTTTGCCCGTTCCAGCAGCACCTGCACGAGGCTGATCTCGGTGATGTCCTCGCCGGTCTCATTGTCCACGACCGAAACCTCGTGACCTTCCTCGACCATGGCCGCGAGGTCTTTCAAGGCGATGAACCTGCTTGCGGCCACGTCGTAAATCTTGCGGTTGCTGTATCGTCTTATGATTCTTTTCACGGTGACCTCCTATTGCCTTCTGATGTGGGTCCTGACTCCAAGCTTCTAGAATAGATTCTGAAGAATGCGGCCCAGACTACTACTGCCAGACCGAACGCAAGCAGCCACCAGGGGTAGTTTGTGGGTATGTGAGCCGCGAAGTCGGCTCTGAGTTCCGGGTGAAGCCCAAGGGGATTGTATGGGAGGCCCCGGCGGGCAACCACCAGGCCATAGCTGCTCAAGAAGGACAGGAGAATTGCGGTCGCTCCGATTGCCATCGCCAGCCAGTCAACGGGATTTCCGCGCACGACTCGGCCGGTCCGGCCCAGATTGATGAAACCCAGACCCAGGGCTATCATTAACGCGGCCACGAGAACCGGGGCCAGAACCGGAGCGACCCAAGGAATGGGTATCAGAAGAAGAATGTCCCATGTCAAAAGCGAGGGCGGCCAGCCAAGGATTGCCTTGAGTCCCAAGTAGTAGAAGATATCCCAGACCCCGAAAACAAAGAGGAACCAGGAGGACCGCTCAAGCAGACTCCTTCCTGACAACCAGGCTATGACTGCGAGCATGACCAGTGTGGCGGTTTCGCGGCCCCATTCCACCAGTAGGGTTGGCTCCAGCATCGTGCTGTTCAAGGGAAAGGCGAACCCTTGCGGAAAGTATATCTGGCGCAGATAGACAACCACCGCAGCCTCGAGATAGCCCATAGCCAGGGCGAACCCGACCAAGGTCAAAGCCTTCTTCACATCGGCCAGACGGACTTGGTCCAGAAATGGGCTTAGCCTATACGCGCTGGGTTTACGCACTGCATAATCATGAAGGATTGCTGCGCATTGTCAAGGAGACGACTGCTGACAGCTTACGGCCGACGGCCGTCACATTTCCGACTGCCGATTGGCCATTGCCGATTTGCAGAGCACGGAGCGTCTTCGGCCGCCTGACTGCGGCTTGTCGCCGGCGACGGGCGGGCTGGACGCGACGGCGCGGCGGCTGAGGCAGGATTCGAAGCGGCCGGGGCGGGAAGACCCGCCCCGGTTTGTCGGAGGGAGACGAGGGACAGCTATTGGCCGGGCGCGTCCGACGCCCGAGCCACGGCGGCCGCGGTTCTCCTGAGCCGGCGGCGTTCACCAATCATCTCGAACACCGTGTAGAGTACTGGAATGACGAACAGGGTCATGAAAGTCCCCACGATCATCCCGCCGGTCAGGCTGCGAGCCATGGGCGCGCGTAGCGCACTGCCAGCGCCCACTCCAATCGCCATGGGAATCAGGCCGAAGATGGTGGTCAGCGAGGTCATTAGCACCGGTCGCAGTCTGCGGGCGCTGCCGGTAACCACCGCTTCCCTCAGCGGCACTTTGTCGCGTCTTCGGAGCAGGTTGATGTAGTCCACCATCACGATGCCGTTGTTGACTATAATTCCGACAAGCATGACCGCGCCCACAAGGGAAAGCACGTTCAGAGTGGTGTGGGTCAGGAACAGCATCCAGATGACGCCGATGGCGGAAAGCGGGAAAGTGAACATGATGATGAGCGGGTCGAGGAACGATTCGTAGAGCGCGGCCATTACCATGTAAACCAGAATCACCGCGACCGCCATGGCGATGAAAAGCCAGCCAAAGGTCTCTGTCTGGTCTTCGGCCTGGCCCCCGACGTGAATCAGGTAGTCCTCAGGGGTGCGGACCCGCGACACCTTCTGCTTGACTTCACGCGTGACGCTGCCGAGGTCCCGGCCGCTTATGGCGCAGTCGACCGTGACCATCCGTTTCTGGCCCTTGCGGTCGATTCTCATCGGGCCTTCGGCAGGCACGGCTTCGGCAACAGAAGCCAGGGTCACTGTCTTGCCGAGCGGTGTCTTGATAGGAAGGGCGAGCAACTGGTCGGTGCTGACGCGGTCCTGTTCGCGGACACGCACCCGGATGTTGTACTCCTTGCCCGACTCGCGGTAGAGGCTGGCGACCTTCCCCTGGATTGAGGCGTTGACAGCATTGGCGATGAGCGCGACCGGCAGACCGACCGACTGGGCTTTCTCTTTGGAGATGCGCAATCTCAGCTCCGGTGACTTCTGCTCAACCGAAACCTCGACGTCCCGGGCGCCGGGAACGCTCCGAACCGAGTCTCTGACTTCCTCGGCGATGCGTTCCAGCTCGGCCAGGTCGTCGCCGTAGATTTCGATTGAAATCGGGGTTCCCATGCCCATGGAAGCTCCCATCGCCATGGAACCGGCCATCGTGATTTTCGCCCCGGGGATGCGGGCAATGGCCGGGCGCAGCGCTTCCTCGATTTGCTCCTGCGAGCGACGGCGCTCGGATGACGTCACCAGTTCGACGTTGACGCTGGCCTTGTTGCTGGTTGCCCCGCCCAGGCCGCCGAGCATTCCAGCGGCGCCGCCGCCGACCTGGACCAAAACAGCCTCCAATTCGCTTTCGGTCACCTGTTCGAACACAAGCTGCTCGACGCGTCGGGCGATGACTTCGGTCTGCTCCAGCGGGGTACCAGGAGGCAGTTCGATGGCGACCGACATCCGGCCCATATCGCTCTGGGGAATGAACTCGGTGCCGACAAGTCGGAACGGGTACACGAGCATGACAGACAGGACCATTGCGGCCGCGGCCAGGCCAACGACAATCTTCTTGCGTCTCAGGCACCAGCTCAGGCCGCGGCGGTAGAGTTCATCCAGGCTCCCGAGTCGCTTGCCGACCCAGTCCGAGAGCCGTTCACCCGCATGGCGTGCGGGTCGGCCCGGCGGGCGGACGTTGAGGTACCTCGAACTGAGCACTGGAATGAGCGTCAGGGCGAAAAGCAGCGATATCGCCAGCGAGAAGACGACCGTCAGCGCCAGGTCCTTGGTTATGATCCCGATAATCCCGGGGACAAAGATGACCGGCAGGAATACGGCGATGGTGGTCAAGGTCGAGGCGGTGATGGCCATCGCTACTTCGGAGGCGCCGAGCACGGCCGCTTCCTTCTTGTCCAGCCCGGCCTGCCGATGCCGGTAGGTGTTTTCCAGCACGACGATGGCGTTGTCAACCAGCATGCCGACCGCAATCGCAAGTCCGGCCATGCTCATCATGTTCAGCGTCAGGCCGAAGGCGTTCATGGCGATGAAGGTGCCGATGACCGACATCGGGATGGAGAGCCCGACTATGATAGTGCTCGGGACGTTGTGCAGGAACAGGAGCAGGACCAGAGCCGCAAGCAGCGCGCCGACCAACAGATTGCCCGTTACCTGGCTGAGCGAACGGTTGATGAAGTCGGCCTGGTCCATCACTGTCTCAAAGGCCAGGCCTTCCGGGATTTCCTTCTTTTCCGCCATCTCGGCAAGCGCGGCCTGGACCTGCTTGGAAACATCAACAGTTACCGCGCGGGACTCTTTTGAGATCGTCAGCATGACACCGGTCTTGCCGTTGACGAGAACCTCCGAAGTTTTTTCTTCGTGCGAGTCCACAACGTCGGCGACGTCCCGGATCTTGACCGGAGTCTGGCCGGTCGCGCCAACGATTACATTCCCGATTTCCTCGACGGAACCGAACTCGCCCAGGGTTCTTACGGTATATTCGAGGTTGCCCCGTTCTACGGTGCCGCCGGGATAGGACAAGTTCTGAGCCTGCAGGGCATTGATGACATCGGACACGCCGATGCCGTAGATTCCGAGCCGCTGCGCATGAAGCCTTATCTGCACTTCGCGCTGCAAACCGCCCGAGACCGAAGCGGACGCAACGCCCTTGATTCTTTCGAGCCGGGGTTTGACTTTGTCTTCGGCAATCTCGCGCAATTCGGCCGGGGGCCGGTCTCCGGAAAGCGTCACAACTGCCGTCGGTATCATGGTCGGGTCGAATTTGATGACCATCGGCCGGTCAATATCCTGAGGCAGGCGGCCCTGGATTAAGTCGAGCTTCTCACGGATGTCGAGCGCGGCCTGGTCCATGTTCTGGTTCCAGTCGAACCGGACGATGGCGATGCTCATTCCCTCGCGGCTTATCGAGCTGACTTCGGTGACGCCGTTTACCGAGGCGACCGCGCCTTCGACAGGCTTGGTAACGAGGTTCTCAACTTCCTGGGGGCCGGCGCCGCGATAGACGGTGATGACGCCGGCGATTGGAATTGATATGTCAGGCAGGAGCTCGGGATTCAGCCGCTGGAGCGCGAAGAAGCCGAAACCGAGCACTACCAGGCATGCCATCAAGAACGTTACGGGCCTGCGGATCGCAAGTTTCCACATTGTGCCCTCTACTCGACGACTTCCAACTCAGCGCCGTCTTTGAGGAATTCCTTGCCCGAGGTGACGACCTGGTCTCCGGGATCAATCCCGGCCCGGACCTCGACCTGCCGGTCGTTCATGATTCCGACTTCGAGCGTGCGCAGGGACGCTTTGCCGTTGACGATGACGTAGGCCTGGTGCTCGCCGCTGGCCAGGTTTTCGATTACCGCTTCCCGGGGCAGAACCAGCGCGTCGGTGTGCGTTTCGGTTACGACTACAACGTCGGCGAAGTTGCCCGGCATGAGGCCTTTGGGGTTGCGCACCACGACTTCGGCATACGCGGCTCGCGACGACGGGTCAACAAAAGAGCTGACGCGGTCGATGGTTCCTTCGAACCTCCGGTCCGGGAGGTTATCCACTGTGATTGCCGCCGCCATCCCCTTGCGTATCAGGGAACGGTATCGCTCGCTGACATTGAAGGCGACCTTGAGCCGGCCGGTGTTGATGACCAGGGCAACCGGTATCTGGGGGGCGACCATCGCGCCCTGGTCTAGGAACAGCCGGCTGACCGTGCCCGAGATAGGCGCGCGCGCTCTGGCCGGCTTGTACTCCATGCCCGGGATTGAGCGGTCAATCAGGGCAATGGTCTGGTCACGGCTGACATGTTGTCCTTCCTGGACTTCGTATCTGAGCAGCTTACCCGGAGCGTCCGAATACGCGGTTGCCTGGTCGTCGCCGACAACCGTGCCGGTGAACGTGATGCTGGAGGATATTTCTCCCAGCGCGGCTGAGACGGTCTTGACCGCAGTCTTGACCTCGGTCTGCTCGGCCAGTTTCTTGTAGGTTCTCTGGCGGGTTGAAATCGCCTGAATGATGCGCCATCCGGCCAGGATTACGATGAGTCCGAGGATTATCCATCCGATTGCCTTCTTCACGTTTCCTCCTAGAAAAGCCCCGTCGCCCGGCGCAGTTTCGCCTGGGCGATCTTGTGGTTTGCCAATGAGCTCAGGTATGACACCCGGCTCTGGGTCAGGGCGAGCTGGCTGTCCATGTATTCGAGGTTCGTCAGCATACCGTTCTCGTAGCTGGCCTGGGCCAGGCCGAGCGCGGCTTCGGCGACTTCGACGTTCTTCTGCTGGTAGGCGGCGTTCTTCGCCTCCTGGCTGAGGGCGAGTGCGAGCGCCTTGACTTCGAGCCTCACGCCGTCCTCGACCATCGCGAGGGCAACCCGCGCCTGCCGAGACCGGGCCTGCGCTGCCTTGAGTTTGTTGTGGTTCGATAGCCCGGTGAAGATGGGCATCGAGAGGCCGGCGGTCGCGTTCCAGTCCGTGTCCCAGCCGGTGGTGAAGCCGACCGGGTTCTTGTAGCTGCCGTTGAACTGCGCGAACGCGTTGGGCAGGTTGGCGGTGCGGGCAATCGCGACTCCGAGCTCGGACATCTTCACCGCGTCACGGAGCTGCTTCAGTTCCGGCCGGTCGCGCAGCGCCCGCGCCTGGGCCGAATCGAGTTCCACGGCCATCGAGTCGGGTGCCAAGTCCTCGACAAAGCTGACGGGCGTTCCCGGCTCGATACCCAGCGTGTTGAGCAGGGCGGCCGTGGCCAGTTCGGCGCCGCTCTCAATCTGGGAGACCTGGGCCTCCATTTGCTGCAGCCCGAGGGTCGCTTTCATCAGGTCGAGCTTCGTTGCGAGACCGTTGTCGTAGAGCGACTGGACCTGGCCGACGTGGCCTTTGAGCTGGCGCAGCGCGTCGTTCATCACGTCGACCGTCTTGCGGGCGAGCAGCGCCTGGTAGAAGCCCTGGGTCGCGTCGACTCGCACCTGTGCGAGCGCTTGGGCCGCCGCTTGCCGCTGGAGGTCGAGGTTCAGGCCCGCGATGCGGTAGGCGTTTACGAGCTTGCCCCACGTGAAAAGGGTCTGCTGTACCGTGCCGGTCAGCGCATAGTTGTCCACGCTGCCGAGCTTCAGGTGGAAAGTATCGAGGCCGACCGCTACCGGTATCGGTGTAGTCTGGCCGATGTAGTTGCCCTGGGGGTCGAATACCGGCACGCCGAACACCGATTCGTGGGCGGCGTACATCGTGAACTCGTTGGCCGTGCCCAGCCGCGTGTAGGTGCCCGAGGCCGAGACCTGCGGCAGGAACGCGCCGAACGCGCTGCCCTTTCCGGCCGCGGCCTCGTCCAGCTTTGCCTGTGCCTGGGCAATCTGGCGGTTGTTCGCTAGCGCGAGCTCGACCGCCTTGGCCGCGTCCAGACGCAGCGTGTCGGCCGAGCCCGACGCGGCGGCCACCGCCAGCAGCCCGGCCAGCAGTAAAGTCGCAGACTTGCGCATCAAGACTCCTTATCTATCTCCGTGTTTGGTTCGGCCCCTGCCCTCGGCAAGGATGCCGTAGAAGAACAATTCCTGGATTGACTCGCCCGGCCGCGCCGACGGGGAGCGGTTAGCGGAAAGCAGTTCGGCGCGGAACGCGCTCAAGTACATCACTGCGGCGGAACGCGGCTCGACCGGCCGGAACTCACCCTGCTCGATGCCCTGCTTCACGATTCCGGCGATGGCATCCTCCATCTCCACGATGTGGGGCAGGACGTGCTTCTTGAACCGCTTCATCACCGCGTTGATCTGGTTGACATTCTCTATCGAGAGCAGCGCCATCACGCCGGGATTGGACATCACCCCGGACGCCCATGACGAGAAGAGCTCTTCGAGTCGGCGGCGCGGGGAGATGGGCCGCGCCACCACCTCGGCGATTGTCGCCAGCGCCTGTTCGAGCAGCCAGTCCACGAGGCCGATGTAGATGGCGGGTTTGTCCTTGAAGTAGAGGTAGACCGTGCCCTTGGCCACGCCGGCGCGGCGGGCCACTTCGTCGACCGTGGTTTCGAAGTATCCCTTCTCGGTCACGACGGCAAATGCCGCCTTGAGCAAGGCGAGCCGCTTTTCTTTGGACTTCGTCTTCATCTATTTGCCGTCCAGAAACTGACCGGTCAGTCATTATAGATCCCCCGGTCGGCAAGTCAATCGCCGCCATCATCCCTGAATCCGACATAGAAGTTGGCCTCAGCGGCCCACGCCGGGCGTGGCACCACAAAGGAAGATACAAAGAAGGTGAAGAGCGCAGATGGTCCCGTCTGCTTGGTGTTCTTGATGTCCTTGTGGTTCAATGTCGGGTCTGGGGAGCATCGACCCCGATTGCGTCACTGCCGGCCGTCAGTATACTCACGACGCATGGCCAGTAGAGCGGGTCGGCCGAGTCGCAACCTCTTCCACGGCACGATGGAGCGGATGCCGATGATGCGGATTCTCGACCTGATCTACAGCCTGTCGCCATCAGTCGGCAGGATGCTCGTCAAGCTCTGGTACCGCTACATGACCCACCTGGATAAGGACGCAGAGATGGTGTTCATGAACTACGGGTACGCACCAATTGAAGGCGAAGAAGGCCGGAGCGTCAACGACGAAGCGGGAGACGCGACCACGGCACTGAAGCTGCGGTCCGAGGACGAGGGTAACCGCTACAGCATTCAATTGTACCATCACGTCGCCTCCGGCGTTTACCTCGCGGGCCGGGACGTGCTCGAAATCGGGTGCGGACGCGGCGGCGGGGCGTCGTATGTTGCACGCTATCTCGGGCCCCGCAGTGTCACCGGCATGGATTTGGCCCCCAATGCGGTCGCCTTCTGCAGGCGGCATCATGCTTCCGACCGTCTTCACTTCGTGTGCGGCGACGCGGTGGCGCTGCCGTTTGTGGATGCTTCGTTTGACGCGGTCATCAACGTCGAATCATCGCATTGCTACGGCTCAATGCGGGAGTTTCTGAGCGAGGTCCGCCGGGTTCTGCGGCCGGGCGGCCACCTGCTGCTCGCGGACCGGCGTGATCAGAAGGGCACGGAGACGCTGCGCGGCCAGTTGCTGCGCTCCGGTCTCCAGATTCTCCGGGAGCAGCGGATAACGCCCAACATACTGCGGGCGCTCGACCTGGACAACGAGCGCAGAATGCACCTGATTCAGCGCGGAGTGCCGGGCCTGACCCGCAAGCTGTTCAAGCAGTTCGCGGCAACGCCAGGGACGTCGATGTACGAGTCGTTCCGCAAGGGGCATTGGGAGTACGTGAGTTTCGTGCTGCGCAAGTCTGCGGGCAGTGCACAGGCCGGTGGTATCTCAGTTTGAGAACGCTTCGGGTCAAAGGCTGCTTGACCGTTTGAGCCGCCTGGGTACGCAGGTCGAGAATCACACCCATGCGGTCGCGTTGCGCTTCACCTGCTACAACTTCGCGCGGATTCACGAGACTCTGCCGGTGAGTCCGGCGATGCAAGCGGGGACAGGCAAGACATTGTGGAGCGTTGAGGGGTTTCCCGGTTGGTAGACCGACCTGCCGTCTACGTCCCTGATGGTTGACAGCCTGCAGAATCGGTGCATAATCTGGCGTCAAAAAGGAGACGCGCGATAGCCACATGTAGCTGGCCGACAGGCCCGGGTCAGACCCTTACGTTCACGATATACGACTACGACGCGACCGAGTGGAAGACGGTCGGCGGGCTCTACATCTTCGCGCGCGTTGCGGGTGACGGTTGGGAGCCGCTTTTCGTCGGCAAGACCGAGAATTTCCGGACAGGAATCCCGTCTCACGAGAGATGGGATGAGGCCCGCCGATCTGGGGCCACGCATGTCCACGCCCTCGTGGTTCCCCTGGAGGCCAGCCGGGTGAGGCTGGAGGCTGCGCTCGTTGCTCATTTGAAGCCCCCGATGAATGAGCAGCAGGAATGACCGATTCGGCCGCTGTCTCTTTTCTTCCTTACATGCCGGTTGCTTTGTGTTCCTCCATGCCGGTTCTTTCATCTGCCGGGGCGCGGTTCGAAGCGAGGCACTGCCGGTAGGACGGCTTGACTTCGTCACCGCTCAGACGATAATCGTGTCCCAAGTGTGATTGACCGAGGCGGCAGCACGCAGGCGGGCGATGCCGCAATGCGGGTCGTCCGGGACCTGTGGGCGGCACGGCAGAAGTACCCGCAGAACCTCCCGCTGACGCATATCGCGCTGCTTCTGGGCTGGGAGCCGAAGCCGTCGCCGATCAGCGGCAGGCTGGCGGGCTTGACGCCGGCCGAGTTCGAGCAGCTTCCCCCTTTGCCGAAGCAACTGGAGATCAATCGCGCCCATGCTCAGTCACTGCTGGTGCTGGACCGCGCCGGGCAGTCGGTGTTGGGCGAGGATGATCGCGAACAACTGACCCGGCGGGCGCTGGGAATCCTGCCGACCGAGGAGTGGGCGCGGCTGCTTGAGTTGGCGTCGTGCAGCGAGTTCTTGCCCGGATTCCTTACCAGCAGTCCGGAGCGGTTCGTCAAAGGCATCACCATGGCTGAGGTCGAGCTGGGGCAGGGGACCGCACTGGCGTTCGGTTTCCTGCTCATGGCCGGCGTCCGGTCCAACGATGACCTGCAGAAGTACGGACAACGTATCGAGGAACTCTTCGCGGCCGCGGCGATGAGTGACCCGGTTCAACGTCAACTGCAGGCGATGGACAAGTCAGGGCTGGTTTCGCTGACGACGGAAGCGCGGGCGCGGATCGTGCACGCGGTCCGCGACCGGCTCCTGCAACTGGCCGATGCCCGTGCCGGGCAGTCATTTCTCTTCACCCAGGTGCTTGACGGATATCTGGGCCTCCGTCCGGGGGGCATCGGCGACGACCTTGGTCTGGCGGTGGCGGACGGGATTGTCGTCGCGAAGCTCGGGTTCCCGGTCAGCTTCCTGCTTGCCGGAGGCAGAGTGTATCTTGAGATAACCGTATCCGAGCAGAAGAGGGAGTACTGGTACGCGTTCGAACCGCACGCGGCAGCCCGCGTTCCTGCGGGGCTGCGGCTGAGTACTGCCGACCTGCTGGTCCTCGGCTACACGCGCCTGGCGCGCGGCTACGCCAACATCAGGTCATACGCCCACGGCGCACGCGTCGCCCGGTGGGTGCTCAGCCTTAATCCCGACTGCGCGGAGGCCTTTCAGATACTCGGTCAATGCCTGCTGGGCAGGGAGCGGCCCGCCGAGGCGATTGACGCGTCTCAGCGCGCGCTCACCATCGACCCCGGCCTTGCCGATGCCTACCTGGTTCAGGGCAACGCGTACAGCCTGATGAGGCGCTGGCCCGAGGCGGTCGACCGCTACCGGCAGGCCATCCGCTGCCGGGCCGACTACGCCGAAGCTTACAACAACCTCGGTCTGGCGTTACAGCGTAACGGCGAACTGGAGCCGGCAATCGGCGCGTACAGGGAGGCGACCCGGATCCGGAACGACGACTACGCCGAGGCGTGGTACAACCTGGGCAATCTGTACTTCGAGCGGGCACCGACGCTCGCGACTGACACCGAGCGGCAGGCCGAATATGGGCGGGCGGTTGAAGCATTCCGCCAGGCAGTCAAGCACGCTCCGGGTTTTTCCGGCGCTCACTACAACTTGGGTCAGGCGTACTACGCCAGGAAGGACCTGTCGGCGGCGCTGGCTGCTTACCAGGCCGCGGTGAAAGCGAACCCAAAGCATGCCGGCGCCTGGCACAACATGGGCATCGTCTATCGCGACCTCGGCAAGCCGGAGCTTGCAGTTGAGGCGATTGAGAAGGCCGTCACCCTGAACCCGATTCTGCTCAGGTAGCGGATGACGGTCGGGACGGGAAATCGACGTGTCGGGCGCGGCGACAGGCCGCCCGAGCGTCCTTGACACCAGGTTGACGGGCACTATCATTGACCGCCTGCACAGTGCAGGCCGAGGATCAGAGGAATGGAGACCTCCGGGCCCTGGTGCCAACGCACACGAGCGTCCGGCTATTGCGCCGTTGTTCGGCGAGGCCGGGAGGCCCCCAGCTATGTCTGCAGGCAACGTAATCAAGGAGTGCCGATGCGCAAGCTGGTAATTGTCTGCCTTGCCGTGGGGCTCGCCGGGGCGAGCAACTTCTACATATTCTACAAACAAGTCGGCATCAGCCCGAACTGCCCGGCGCTCTCGATTGACGCGACCAACAACGCGCCCGCTCACCGGATGTGGGCAATGGACAGCACCGGCACGTTCACCGAGGATACCGCCATGGGCGACTGGATGATCCGGGCGGTGCTCGACTGGACGCCGCAGGACACCAATGCGTCGGCAGTATGGTTCGTCAGCAACATGCCCGACGACACAGTGCCCAACATCAACTTCCCGATTCGGGCCATGATCAAGAACATGGGCAAGGACACGCTGCCGATCGGCACGCCGGTGCGGCTGTCGATTTCCGGCCCGCAGAGCTACGCCTATGAAGATACGGTGAGCACGACCACCAAACTGAGGCATGGCGCGACCGCGCTGATGACCTTCTCGCCGGCCTGGCATATTCCGAACGCGGTGGGCGTCTACCACATCAGAGTCTGGACCGAGGCCGCCGGCGAGCAGTGGCCGGCCGACGATACCATCACCTACGACCTGAGCGTGAACTGGATTCAGTACCATGTTGATGCCCAGATGCACTGGCTGACCTGGGCGACCCCGGAACGGGCGGTCAAATTCACCCCGGCCGACTTCTCGGCGCCTTACCCGCTCGGGATAACGCGCGTGAAGGCCAACTTCTACCTGCACAGCTCGTACCCCTGGGACGACTCATCGTTCACGTTCAAGATTTACGCCGACGACGGCCAGACCCTCTTGTACCAGAGCGAGACCCTGGAGGCGATACCGGGCACGCCCGGCCCGTATCGGTATTGCGATCTTGACTCGGAGGTCGTCATCGACTCCGGCAGCTTCTACGTGGCGGTGAGGCCGGTAAGCTCGACCGGCCATCCGTCGAGCTGCGGCGACAGCTCGGCAGGCGGACACAGCTACTACGGAAGCCCGGGCAACTGGTACCTGTGGGACCCCGATACGTCGCAGTCGGTGGGTGGCGACCTGTTCATATCTGCCAAGGTGAGAAGGGCTGTTCCGGGAGGCTCTGCGCAGTGGGTCGGGCCGAGCAGGAATCAGCCATGCACGGCGCCGGTTCGGTCCGCCCTGCCCTGGGGCGACGTTTGCGCGGTGCGCGCTGAGGTGCGGACCGGGCCGAGCGAGAATACGCAGGACAGCGTTCTTGACCCGATGTCCTGGGTGCTGCCGTCCGCGCCGATACTGCGTCCCGGCACGATCGATACACTGAAGTACGACAACGGTACGCCGATAAGGGCCTGGTGCGAGAGCGTCTCCGGCAACGGCCGGGGCGTCAAGTTCATCAGCCCGGCCGAGAGCGTGACCCTGGCCGGTGCGCTGGTGCATTTCTATTCAGGGTGGCCATCGCCCGGTGACACCTGGGCTTCGTTCAGAGTGTATGTCGACGACGGTGTCGGCGGCGCGCCCGGCACCGAGCTCTACGCGCTGGACTCGGTCAAAATCAGGATGGGCGCCTGGAACTACATCCAGCTCGCGCCCGTGTCTGTGGCGGAGACGTTCGAGCCGGAACCGAGTGGCCCGGGCCTCTGGATTACGAACCACCCGAACCCGGCGGGTGACCGGGTCACACTCGAGTGGCAGGTGCCGAGGTGCACGCCGGTAGCGGTCAATCTCTACGACGCGACCGGACGACTGATACGGAACCTGTACGCTGCGAACGACCGGACGACAGCCGGCATACTGGCCATGGATACCAGGTCGCTCGCCGCCGGCATCTATCTTGTGCAAATGGAGACGTCCGGGGGCTCGGTTACCCGCAAGGTCGTGGTCGAAAGGTAGACGGAGATTGAACGGGAGCGGGGCGGTGCGACGCGCCCCGCTCCTTCACTCTGATTGCGCCACGGGTCCCCGGCTCCGGTATCCGAATCCTATCACTTGACCCCGGCTTGACGTCCGCTATTATTGACTGCCTGCGATAGCGCGGGCAAGGTCTTGAAGGAATGGAGACTTCCCGGGCTTTGCCACGGGCGAGGCTTTGGCGCCGCTGCACAGCCTGCCTGCTGCCGAACCCGGAAGTCCCTGAGTTATGTCTGTAAGGCAAAGTAAGAAGGAGTACCGATGCGCAAGCTGATGATTCTGTGTCTTGCCGCAGGACTCGCGCTGGCGAGCAGCGAGCAGTGGATCGGGTTACAGCAGAACCCGCACTACACGATTCCCGACCCGAAGCCGGGGATCTTCCCGTTCTCGCCGGAGCTGTTCCCCGGCACCGACACGATGAAGTATGACGATAACATGGCGGCCAGCGCCTGGTGTATGAATTCCTCGGGCGGCGGCTGGGGCGTCAAATTCATCAGCCCGTCCGACAACGTGACCCTGACCGGGGCACTGATATACTTCTATTCCGGCTGGCCCACACCCGGTGATACCTGGGCGAGGGTCAAGATTTTCGCCGACGACGGTCCGGGCGGTTCGCCCGGGACCCAGCTCCACGCGTCCGACTCGGTCGCCATCACGCGGGGCGCCTGGAACTTCATCCCGGTTAACGTCCCGGTCGTAGCCAGCAACTTCTACGTATTCTACCAGCAGGTCGGGGCTAACCCGAACTGCCCGGGACTTGCCATCGACGCGAACAACAACGCGCCCTCGCACCGCAAATGGACGATGGACGCCGGCGGTAACTTCTCCGAGGACAACACGCTCGGCGACTGGATGATCCGCGCGGTAATCGACTGGACTCCGCAGGACACTAACGCCTCGTCGGCCTGGTTCGCCACCAACATGCCCAAGGACACCGTGCCCAACATCAACTTCGCGATCCGGGCTGTAATCCGGAACATGGGCAGCGACCAGTTACCGGTCGGCACCACGGTCCGGCTGCACATCGATGGGCCGAGCAGCTACACCTACGACGACACGATGGCCACGGTCACGGCGCTCAACCACGGCCAGACCGCGCAGTTGAACTTCTCGCCGGCCTGGCACATTCCGAACGTGGACGGCATGTACTACATCAAGGTCTGGACCGAGGCCGCCGGTGAGAAGTGGTTCGCCGACGACACCATGACTTACGACCTGAGCTGCGCGAAGTGGATTCAGTACCACGTCGATGCCAACATGCACTGGCTCACCTGGGGAAGCCCGGAACGGGCGGTCAAGTTCAACCCGGCCGACTTCTCAGTGCCGTACCCTGTGGGGATATCGCGCCTGCGGGCCGACTTCTACTGGCACAACTCGTACCCCTGGCCCGATAGCTCGTTCACGTTCAAGATCTACGCTGACGACGGCCAGACGTTACTCTGGGAGAGCGACACCCTGGAAGCGCCGCCGGGTACGCCGGGACCGTACAGGTCGGCAGACCTTGACTCAATGCTCGTCATTCCGTCCGGCACCTTCTACGCGACCGTGGTGCCGGTCAGTTCGACCGGCCACCCTTCGACTGTCGCCGACAGCGGGACCACCGACAAGAGCTACTATGGCAGTCCGGGTGCCTGGACCCTGTGGTCTCCGGGGGCCGGGTTGCACGGCAACTACTTCATCTCGGCCGCGGTGCAGGGCAACGTGGGCATCGAAGAGGATTACGAGCCGGGTCTCTTCAGCCCGAGCCTCAAGATCACGAACTACCCGAACCCGGTCACCGACCAGGTTACGCTCAGGTGGCAGGTACCGACCAGCATGCCGGTATCGGTCAGTCTCTACGATGCGACCGGGCGGCTCGTACGGAACCTGTATACCGCGAACGACCGGGCGAGAGTGGGTACGCTTACTGTGGATACCAGGTCGCTGCCTGCCGGCATCTATCTGGTGCGGCTGGAAACGGCCGGCGGTTCGGCCACGCGCAAGCTCGTCATCGACAGATAGCTTCAGACTGAACAACAACGGGGCGGGTTCTCCCGCCCCGTTCCTTGTGCGCCCAGCATGGGCGCTGACTTGAGAGTGAAAGTCTCTACGACGGAGGTTGATTGCACCAACCCTTCGACTACGCTCAGGGCTAGCCAAAGGCAAGTGCGTCACCGCGAGGTGGGGTGCGAAGGAAGCCGGAGGCAAACCTGCGACTTGAGGAACACAAACCCCATGCGAGGCCGGG
>DDXO01000055.1 GCA_002347155.1 Caldifarciminota bacterium UBA2258 | reverse complement strand
GTATTTCATGCTCTCCGTAATATGCCCCTGAGCACCGGCGACAGATACTCGTCTTTGTCTACCGGGCAGGAGAAGAACCGGTTCTGCCAGAGACGGCCGCTGCGCCCATTCTTGCGGTTGACATGCTGGGTGTGGATGAGATTCGTGCCGGCGAAGCACCGCGCTGGGTGACATGGTGCGGCAGTCCGACGGCCACGACCCGGGCTATCCTAGGCATGTGCGAGCACAGCATCGCGCCAGGGTGTCAATCAATACGTGAAGTGTCCCTCTGCTCTTGGGCTCGCGGGTGAGCGTGCGATAAGAAGAAAGCGGCCATGGGCCGCCTTCAACTTCGATTCTCCGGCCTTACTGCCTTCGTTCTACTTTGCCACAATGACCTTCCAGACAGCTTGCGCTCGGGCTTCGCGCACAAAGTAGACCCCGGGTGAGAGCCCTCTAATGTCGTTTGGCCCCTTCGCCAGGACTGCAACCCTACGGCCTAGAGCATCGTAGAGGTCAGCTCCGGTCGGGCTGCGCACCGGCGAGACCCTTCTAACAACCGTCTGAAGCTGCGAGTCACATCGCGGAATACTGGGCTCGCTTCGTACGCCGGCGAAGACAATGCTGTCGTAGACGACCTGTATCACGTTGTCGTCAAGCCCGGCAATGTAGAAGCGGTTCGTCGCGCTGTTGCGGACGAGAAACTCGGTTTGGAGAGAAAGATCAACGCCGGAAACGATGCTGTCGTTATGGGTATCAATAACGACGAGCCAGTTGCTGGCAATGTAGACGTAGTCTCCAGTATGGTCCTCGCACATGCCATTGGACCAGTTCGGCACGACAGAGCTGGAGACGATGCTATCCCTACGCGTGTCTACCGCCTGTGCGCACAGCTCGACCTGCGGGTAGGTGCGCATCACGGTCCAATAGACTTTGCCAGCCCGGGCGGCACAGCAGGCTAGATACGACTCGGTGTAGGGTGACGGCATCGGTATGCTTTCTACGGGAAGCCGAGTGTCCATGTCCATCACGTAGAGACCGCCGTTCTGGGCAGCGTACACCTTGCGGTCCACGGGGCTGTAGCACACGCTCCAGAAGTTCCCCCCGTCGTTCGTCGTGTCTCCAACAATGCTGTCAGTCAGGCAGTCAATCACGCCGTATCTGGATCCTTGACTGAAAATCCAGAGTTGATTGAACTCGGGCACCGGCAGCATCAGTCCGCCGTCGATGGGGTCGAGGTCGAGGACCTTCACGACGGTGTCGCGCGAGCATTCCACTACGTTCATGCGCAGGACCGAGTCTCGGAAGATCGAGACAGCGTATAGCTTGTTCAAGTTCGGGTACCAGACCAATTCGCACGGAATCCCGTCTATCGGAATCTCCTTGGCCAGAGTGTCGGCCCTGCAGTCGAAGACAAAGATGCTGCTGTCAGCGCTGCAGTACAGCTTGGCGTCCCGCGAGTTGTATGCCAGACAATGCGACCACCCCAAAACTCGCGAGTACGACTTGACCTTGTTGGTGGAGCAATCCACTATCCCGACCCTGCTCATGTATGGCTGGTATTGCGAGCGGAAGTAGAACTTGTTGTTTACTGCATCAACAACCAGTCCGTTGACCGGGGCCCCCAAGGGCACGACCCCGGCAAGAGTGTCGGCCTGTGCGTCAAGTGCCGAGACCACGAGGTCCTGGTCGCTGACAAACACACGGCCTGTGGATGGGCTGTAGTAGAGTAAATCTTCCGTGGTGAGCTTGAACTTCCGCAGTTCCTGCCCCGTAGAGCCATCCAGAACGTACTTGAACGTGCATCCAAGCGCGATCAGCATTACGTAGAGCTTGTCGTGCTCCGGCACTGGCGCCAGAGAGAGAGCGCCCTTCCCCAGAGGTGGTAGTTCCACAGGATGGAGTCACTATCGCAGTCAAGGGCAATGAGGTGGCTCCAGTATGTGTAGTAGACACGGTTGTGCACGGGGTCACTCGCAAGCTGTGCGTAGAGTGTGTCGAAGCCCTGCCGAAAGACCACAGTGTCGGCCTTCGTGTTGAGCGCGAACAGCGACTCCCCGGCCGCGACGTACAACTTCCCCGCGCTTGGCTGAAAGCAGACGGCCTGAGCACCACGAAGAACGAATATGCTCGCAACCACGCTGTCGTTACTGCAGTCCACTACCCTCAGCGAATCCTTCGCGCTGACGTAGAGCTTGTTGCGATAGCCGTCCAACGCGCACCGTGCGTCAGCACCATTGAACATCAGCGAGTCCACGACGCTGTCGCTGACGCAGTCGATCATCTTCAACGGGTCAGAGGCGCAGTAGACGCGGTCATTTCGCAGGTTGTAGTAAACGCCCGTGACGAGCGAAGCGAATGGCAAGCGCTTGATGACCTCGTACGAGCTGCCGTCCACGACCGCCACGCCATACTCGTCAGTGGTCGACACGTAGAGCTTGTTGTGCGCAGGGACGTAGCAGAGAGCGTTCATCGGGCCGGACCGAATTCTGGCGACCCTCTCGCAGGTAACGGCGTTCGCCACTATTACGTCGCCGCCTTCTCCGCCGATGAAGATGCGCGGGTTGGCCGAATCCTCATCGAACGCGACATGGGTTTTCCCCGTCAGCGGCCCGAGCGAGTCCGGCAACAAGATTGTCCCTTCGAGAACCTGGGCCGAGGTAGACGACGCGAGCAGCGTCCCCAGCGCCAGCGCGCACAGGAGTACCTTGGCCTGCGCGGCCCGGTTGCGGGCGGCTGAGTTCCGGACTAACACTCGGTCATTTCCGGTCGCCATATTCTGCTCCTCTCGAAGACAGGTCTGCTGCAACTCGGCGCCGGGGGCTTTCATGCGCGGCAGGCCTTTGGTCTGCCATCCCCTGTCGTCGCCACTGTTCTAGACGGGACCGTCAGGCAAGTCAAGGAGAATTCCCGTCCGCGTGGAAGCCCGCCGGCATCCCACGACAGAAGCAGGAAGTCCACCACCCCGCCCCCATGGCGTCCGAATTACTATTGACACGCTCCGCCGTCCCAAGGTGCCCGGGAAACACGTCCCCGCCGTGCATCGTCTGGAACACCTTCATCTCGCAGCAGCGGGCTGCAAGCAGGTTGCAGGCAAGCCCACTTGACCCGCGGGTGCGGCGGGAGTATCATCGCTGGATGAGAGCGAGACCGGTCGAACGCTTGAGGAGGTACCCGTGTGGACCATCAAAGTGACCCGCAGGTTCAGCGCCGCGCACCGGATTCACGGCATGGGCGGCAAGTGCGAAGGCGTCCACGGACACAACTACCGAGTCGAGGCAGAAATCGGCGCGAAGAAGCTCAAGAAGCCCGGCATGATTGCCGACTTCCTGGACGTCGGCAAGAAGCTGGAGAGCATTCTGCCCGACCACAAGATGCTGAACGAGGTATACGAGTCCAACCCGACATCGGAGAACCTGGCCCGGCAGTTCTACGACGAGATGCAGCAGTTCTACCCGGTCACGCGCGTGACCGTGTGGGAAACTGAGGACTCCTGCGCGAGCTACTCGGAGGACTAGTCCAGGACCAGGAGACGAGAGACTCCGGACTCCGGACTCGGGACCATGGACTCCAAACGTCCTCTGAGGAAGTACGTTCCCGGCCTCAGGTCTGCCCCGCGGGCCTGAACCAGTCGGCCCGAGCCATCGTAGACATCAGCCTGCTCCATCCACGACGGCAGGCGTGAACCAGCTCGAACAATGATGGTTCGTCCGTCCCCGGCAGACGACGTGGCCCTGGCGACCTGCGGCGCGCGGCTCGCGGCGTAGGCCGCGGCGAGGTCTACCGCCCGCTTCGCATTGACAAACCCGTAGCCGTATTGGATATCCCGACCGGCAACGCCCATGTCAATCGCCGATGCGTCCAGAACGGCTCTCACCTCGGTCGCGCTCAACCCCCAGTTCCTGGCGATGAGAAGCGCGGCCACGCCCGCAACCTGTGGCGCAGCCATGGACGTGCCTTGAGACTGAGCGTAGGCCCCGCCCGGCACGCAGGACGCAATGGACGTTCCCGGAGCAACCAGTTCCTGTTCCGGCCCGTAGTTCGAGAAGGAGGCAAGCTGCGAGGCTTCCGACGTTGCACCAACGGCGATGCATCGGCCCAGCGCGGCCGGATACCCGACCGCCTGTCGGCCTTCGTTACCCGACGCGACGACCAGAACCACGCCTTTCTGCGCTGCGTAATCGCAGGCCTGCTCCAGGGGCGTCGAGTTGCTGGAAGACGTCAGGCTCATGTTGATGACCCTCGCGCCGTGGTCGGCAGCCCACCTGACGCCCGATGCGACCACATCGGTGGTGCCGGAACCGGAGTCATTCAGCACCCGCACTGCGAGCAACTGGCACAAAGACCATCCGGCGATTCCCGCGTTGTTGTTTCGGGTGGCGGCAATAATGCCGGCAACGTGCGTGCCGTGGAACGCCTCACCGATACCGGGATTGTCCGGCCGCGGGTCGTTGTCATTGCCGATGAAGTCGTATCCGAGCTCGCCGGTCTTGAAACCGGCAACCAGATCCGGGTGCTGGTAGTCACAGCCGTTGTCCACAACCGCGACCTTGACGTCAATCGAACCACCGACCACGTCCCACGCTTTGTCTGCGTACATGACCCACTTGTCCCACTGGTAGGGTATGAAGTACGGGTCGTTCGGAATCCCGGCGGCCGTGACCCTCATCGAGGGCTCGAAATAGCGGATGGCAGCAGTCTGCGATGCCGACCGGGCCAGCCGGTCCGGCCGCGACTCACGGCCTTGCGGGAAGTCGGCCACGACGAAGCCGCACGCCACATCAACCCGCACGACGCTCCCGCCCTGCTCAGTAATCCACGAGACGACTGCATCTTCGGTACCCGGCCTGAATCCGACCACGAACCTGCCCGGAACCCGGGCTCCGGTCGGGCTGTCCCATGCAGACGGACGACCGGAGACCGAAGACCGGAGACCGGCGCATTCTGCCGAGAGCATCTGCTGAACGGCCGAGAGTTCGGCCTGACCGACCGGCACGAGTTCAGGCCGCGGAAACAGCGCGACAACTAAGAGTATCCAAGTCATGGTGTTTTACTCCAATACCAGTCTCACCCAGCATTTCACGGCTGCCGAGCTGCTGTTGACGAACAGAAGGTACTGCTTGCCCGAAGCCGTGACAGCCTGTTTCACGCTCGTCTGCACGAAACTGTTAGCCTCGAACACGGTGCTGTACGGCTCCGAACTCAGGAACTTCCGATGGTTCACACTGTCCAGCCATGCGAACCTCGTGAGCGTGCCGCCGGACACGACCTGCAGGTCGCCCGACAGCGTGTCGCCGACCGCGGCCCGGAACAGGATCCAGCGTGCCACCCCGGGCGTAACCTCCAGCTCGCCGTGGTAAACGCTCGTCGGGCCGATTGCGCCAATGACCACGGCAATCGTGTCGCTGTAGCCTCTGTTCTGCGCGTCATCATAGGCGATGCAGCTCAGCGAATGCCAGGTCCCTTCGGCCTTAGATGTTGCGTCCCAACTTGCCGAGTATGGCGCCAGGCTGTCGGTACCGACAAGGGCGCCATCGGCGTAGAACTCCACCCGCTCTACACCCACGCTGTCGAAGGCGGTTGCGGCTATGGTTACCGTGCCGTTGATCGACGCCGAATCCGCCGGGCTGGTGATTTGACAGGTCGGCGGCGTCGTATCAAAGCCCAACAGCCAGTCGCACCCGACGAACACTGTCACCGTCGCCAGCGCGCCCACGACCGCCGCCAGCCTGGCCGCACTTTGTCCTTTGTCCTTCTTCCCTGGCACTTTCCTAAAGCTCATGTTCTTCTCCGATCTCCGGAATCACGACCTCGCGCACGCCCAGCGCCTTCAAGGGTTCGACCAGCGCCTCGGCGGCGTCTAGTTCGGAATGGACTATGAAGACCTTCTTGAGCCGTGGCAGGTTCATGGCTCCGACATACTGCAGCAGTCCGTCGCGGTCCGCGTGCGCGCTGAACTCATCCATCACCTCGACTTCGGCCCGCAACGGGTGCTCCTCGCCGTAGATGCGCACTATCGGCTGGCGCTCGGTAATCCGGCGGCCGAGCGTGTTCTCGGCCTGGAACGAAACCATCAGCACGAGGTTCTTCGGGTCTTCGACCGAGTACTTGAGGTGGTGAAGGACCCGTCCGGCCTCGCACATCCCCGAAGCCGAAATGATGATGCACGGCTCCTTGCTCAGGTTGAGCGCCTTCGACTCCTCAACCGACTCAACGTAGTGGAGCCCGGGGAAATCGAACAGGTACTTGTGGCCGTTCAGCATCGCCATCGCCTCGTCGTCGTAGTACTGGGGGTATCTGCGATAGACCTCGGTCACCCGGCTGGCAAGCGGCGAGTCAACGTAGACCGGCACATCCGGAATCCGGTCGTTCTGGCGCAGCAGGTTCAGAGTGTAAACAATCTCCTGGGACCGTTCGACCGCGAACGCGGGAACGACTATCCTGCCGCCGCGCGCATAGACACGCTTGACGATTTCGGCCAGGCGCGAACTCACTTCGCGGTATTCGCCATGCCGGCGGTTGCCGTACGTACCTTCCATTATCAGGCAATCGGCATCAACCACCTGCGTCGGGTCGTTGATGATCGGCATCTTCTTGCGGCCGAGGTCGCCGGTGAACAGCACCCGCTTCCCCTCGACCTCGATGTCGACGAGCGCCGAACCGAGGATATGCCCGGCGTCGTGCAGCACGACCTTGTACGGCCCCAGCTTGCGCGGCTTCGCATACGGCATTCCCTGGACGTACTTCAGCGATTCCTCGGCATCCTTGACCGTGTACACCGGCTCCTTGGGTGGTTCGCCCTTTTCCCGCAGCTTCTTGTTAAGGTAGCGGATATCTGATTCCTGGATATTGGCCGAGTCCTCAACCAGCAGCCGGGACAGGGCCGCGGTACCCTGCGTCATAAGAATCGGCCCGCGGAAACCGTACTTCACCAGATTGGGTATGTTGCCGACGTGGTCAATGTGGGCGTGGCTGACTATGCACCAGTTGACCTCGCGCGCCTTGAACGGGAAACTCCGGTTGGTGTGCTCGGCCTCGGCGCGGTGTCCCTGGAAAAGCCCGCACTCGAGCAACAACCGCTGCTTGCCCGATGTCAGAAGGTGTTTGGAACCCGTGACGGTCCGCGTGCCGCCGCAGAACCGTATCCTCACGCGTTCTCCGCCTTCCCGCCTCCGGCCTTCTTCCTTCTGACTTCTTCCTTCTGACTTACAGCTTCATCCATTTCGCCGGGTCTGCACTTCTGACTTCTAGCTTCTAGCATCTTACATCTAACTTCGTCCGCTCCCGGCCACGCGCCCTTCTGCACTCTGCCTTCTGCCCTCTGACTTCTGACTTCGGTTGTTGCGACAAGGCTACTCACGGCACTCAGGTTCCTCAGGTCATCGGCAGCCGAATCGCGGGGTGTTTCCATTACTGCCGGCAGATTGCGCAGTAAAGGGTGATTGACAATCTCTCTCATCCCGTCCTTCCCGATTTTCCCTTCGCCGATGTGCCAGTGGCGGTCCACGCGCGAGCCGAAGTCAGACTTCGAGTCGTTCAGGTGCACAAGGTGGAGCCGGCTCAGGCCCACCCGCCGGTCGAACTCGCGCAGAGTCGCATCCAGCCCGGCCCGGGTCCGGAACTCGTACCCGGCCGCGAACGCATGGGCCGTGTCGAGCACCACTCCGACCCGGTCGCGCTGCTTCACCTTGCCGATGACCTCGGCGACCTGCTCGAACCGATACCCGACCTCGGAACCCATGCCGGCGGTGTTCTCAAGCAGCAGCATGACGCTTTCCGGCGCGCGGGCGAGTATTGCGCTGACGTTCTTCGCAATCCGGGCGACTGCCGCGGCTGCGCCCGCACCCAGACCCTTGCCCATGTGAAGAATCAGAAAACCGACGCCCAAGGCCGCACACCGCTCTGCCTGGGTGACTAGCGCATCCACCGTGCGCTTCGCATCAGCTCCGCCTGCAGCCGGATTGGGCAGGTAAGGTGCGTGGACGAATATCGGCGAGATGTCGGATTCCTTCATGTCGGCCCGGAAACGGGCTACATCATCGGCATCGAGCTCGGCCGCTGCCCAGCCGCGCGGGTTCGATGAGAACATCTGCATGGTCTGACACTGGACTTCCCGGGCCCGCGCGAGCACCTTGCTGAAACCACCGGCCATTGATACGTGGAAACCGAATCTCACTGCTTGGTAGATACTAGGCCAACGTGGAGGAATGTCAAAAGCGACAACCGGCACAGGCCAACCGACTGTGCCTTGACTCCAGCGCGTGACGCTCTACAATCCGGCCGTGCAACGTGCCTGGCTGGAACGCTGCGGCTTCCCGGTGCTTGCCGGCATCCTGCCGCTCGCGCTCTATCTTGCCACTGCCTGCCGAAGCATCTTCTGGGTGGATTCGACCGAGTTGATGCTGGTCGGTCGGACCCTTGCGGTCGGCCATCCTCCCGGCTACCCACTGCTTACGCTCATCATCCGCCTGTTCAGCCTGGCCCCGATTCTCGCCCTGCCGTTCCGGCTGAACCTCATCGCGTCTCTAGCCGCAGCGGGCTCCTGCGTCATGGCCTACTTCATCGTCAAAGAACTCACCGGCAGCGGCTGGGCAGCGTTTTTCTCGGCCCTGCTCTGGGGCGCGGGCTTCGAGCTCTGGCAGCAGGCAACAGCGCTCGAGGTCTACTCCCTCCAGGCACTGCTCCTGTCCGTGCTGCTCTTTGGCGTCATCAGGTGGAACCTGACGTCCGAGCCCGGGTGGCTGCTCATCGCGTTCCTTGCGTTCGGTCTTGGACTCGCCAATCACACGCCCATCGTGCTCTGGACTCCCAGCCTGCTCATTCTGCTGCTGTCCGCCCCGACAAAGCCCGAAGCACGCCTGCTCGGCTTGGGGCTGTCGCTGACTGCTCTCGCCGTCTGCCTTTACGTCTATATCCCGCTGCGTGCGGGTACGCCCGGTGCCGCTTCCTGGGGCAATGTAGACAGCCTCTCGGAATTGCTCCAGTACGTGACCGGACGGGTGTACCGCTATCGGCTGCTCGCAGGTGGCAGCCCGTATCTCGGCACTCAGGTTTCCGGTATGCCCGCGCTGTTCGGCAAGCAGTTCCTCGGGGCCTGGTTGCTGGCAGTACTCGGCCTGACCGCCCTCTGGCGCCGGAGCCGCGCCGTGCTGTTTTCCCTGCTGCTGGCCGCTGCCCTCGTGACCGTGGCGGCAGTGGAATACAACATCCCGGACAAAGAAGGCTATCTGCTGCCCGCGTACTTCGCCCTGCTGATACTCATCGGGTGCGGATACGCCCCGTTGCTCAAGACGCGACTCAGAGCCGCGGTCATGGCAGTCGGCACCTTGCTCGTGGCAATTCCGGTTGTTGCGTTCCTGCCTGTCCAGAACCGCACCCGGCTCCAGGGGCTCGCCGACCTTTCGGATGCGGTCATCGCAGGCCTGCCGACGAACTCGGCGATATTCACTGACGACTACAGCTTGTATCAGGGTCTGCGCTGGCTTCAGGCCGAGGGCAGGCGGCCGGACGTGCTGGTCGTCAGCCAGTATCACCTTGCGATTCCCGGCTACCTTGACCAGTTGCGCCGCAACCACCCCGTGCCGGTGCAGGCATCCGGCGCGGCTGACAGACTGTGGTCGAGCGCGTCGCGGGCTAATGATGCAGCATTCGGCGAGCAGGCGAAGGCGACCTCGATACAGGTCATGTCGCTCCTGGTGCAGGACTGGCTGCCCTCTCGTCGCCTCTTCTGGTTCCCGGCCGACTTCTCAAGCTGGCCCCAGGACTGGGAAGGCCTGCGCCTGACCATGCGCGGGCTGTGCTACGAAATCGGAGACAGCGACACAGAACCCGACCTCGATTCGCCGCTGCTGCCTGCAGGCCGTTACCGCTCTACGCTGTACCGCGACATCGAGACCCAGGACCTGTGCCGGCGACTGGCTGCAACCGCCAGCCGCCGAGGCATTCTCCAGTTCGCGGCCGACAACAGCACCGAGGCAATCCGCAACTTCGACCTCGCCCTCCAGTACTTCCCCGACTACCCGCAGGCCGTGGAGAACAAAGGGATGGTGTTCTATTTCTCGGAACAGCCGGACAGCGCCCGGTTCTACCTTAACCGGTTCATCGCGCTGGAACCGACCTCACCTGAACTGCCCAAAGTCAGGGCAATCCTCGCCCGCCTCGGCAACTGACCGGCGGCGAGTTCGGCTGCCCGGTTAGGGTTTGGCTTTGGGCTTACGGACCGCGGCCACAACCGTGTATACGAAACCCGCGGCAATGAGGACGATGAGCCCGATGCCCACCCAGCGGAACTGCCGGCCGAGCACGGACAGGAACGTCACTACAACCGCGGCCATCAGCACCCCGACGATGATGGCCGACAACGACTTCCAGTAGGACAGCCCGAGCACTTCCGCCGCAACCGCTCCTGTCCACGCACCGGTGCCGGGCAGGGGAATGCCGACGAACGTAACCAGACCCCAGAACTCGTACTTCTGGATTGCCGCGCTCCTGCTCCGCGCCCGCGCAAAGAGCCACTCGAAGAACCGCCGGAACAGGCTGATGTGGCTGAGCCAGGCAACGACCTTCTCCAACAGGAAGAGCACAAGCAGAATCGGGGCGATGTTGCCCAGGAGCGACCAGAGCACTGCCTGCCACCAGGGCATGCAGAAAACGAGGATGCCGACCGGCACCGCTCCCCGGAGTTCGACTATCGGCAGGGCCGCGATGAGTACCACCACGAGTTCGGGACTCAGCCCCCGCGCCCTGAGCCAGTCCGCTGCCTGCAACCCGGTGTCCGCCCGCGCCGTACCCGCCAGCACGGCGAGTATCAGAAGCACGGCAATCATCACCGAAGGGCTGACACGACCGTTGACTCGTGAACGACTCCGACCTCTGCATTCTGGTTTCTGGACTCTGGATTCTGAATTCTCTTGTCCTCTCACAGCAATCCTCTTCTTCTGCGCAGCAGCCATTCCGCACCTGCGAGCAATGCTATCGACACGTAGACCCAGACCGCCCGTCTCGGGTCAAACGTGAACCGCCGCTGATACGAACCAAGCCCGATCTCACTTCCGTCGCGCGGCAGGCTCTCCGCCGGGTAGAACCTGCCGCCACCGGCCGCGGCAATCGCTCTGAGCAATCCCTCATTCATGCCGGTGTTGGCCAGTTCAAGGGCCTGTTCTGCCACCACGAAGTCGGTCGTGGCCCTGCCTAGTTGGTCACTTGATCTCTCGATCCCTTGATCCCTTGCCTTCTCGACCGTCGCAATCGCACGATATCCGCCCGGCCCCAGTGCCTCGATCGTCGCCTCGTAGACGCCACTCCCGCTCTCAGTCATCGGCACCGTAACCTTCCCCGTTCGTCCGTTTCGATCTCTGGACTCTGGACTCTGGACTCTGGATTCTGAACTCGTCTGCACGGCGGTATCCACTGCCACCTGCACCATCACGCCAAGACCTGTCCACGGCCTTCCGTCCGGCGCGACGGCCTTGAGAATCAGCCGCACCGGCTGGCCGCGATACAGGTCCTTATCGGCCACGTCGAGCCAGAACGGACTTGTATCACGTTCTGCCAGATACCGTACGACGCCCGAAAGGAACGCCGAAAGCGGAGTGCCCTGCTCCGGCTTCGCTTCCGGTCTGAATCCCCAGCGCCACAGCGGGTAGGCGGCGACATATACGAACTTGCCCTTCCCGGCCTTGCCTGCTACCAACAGCGGCACCTGGTTCTCGCGCGCCACGAGCCAGGCGGCTGGAAGACTGACGCTCGGCGATTGGCGTTCGGCAATGGTGAGCGGCCTCAACCCGGTGAAGGGCGGCACGCTGCCAAGGTCAATTGCGTCGCTGCCGGCCCGGCTCTGCGGGCTCGACGCGCTCCACCAGGGCAAGAGTCCACCCTCGGCAGTCAGCTCCGGGGCAAAGGAACCTGTCTGCGCACGGCCGACGCTTCCTCTGAGAATCTCCTCGATGCTTTGCCCCGGCTGGAAATCGGGACCGGCGAGCACCAGCACGCCGGCACCGGCCCGCACCTTACCGGCAATAGACTGCCACACCTCCGGGCTGCCCGTCTCAACGACGTCATCGAGTATGTACACGTCCGGCTGCGTCGCGTTCATCGTTGCTCGTTCATCGTTCATCGTTCCCTGCCGCGACTGTCCCCCGTTTTCCAGCCCGCCCGTCACCGCAACCTCCGGCAGCACCTCTATCCTCTCGTCGCTCGCCAGCGCCCTGAGTACCATCCGCGTGCCCGGCCCAGGCCGGTTCGTGACGTATGCCACCCGTACGCGCCCGGGTCTCACATCGACCGTGACAGCACGCGTGTTGTCGGCGTAGTCGCTCTCCCCTGTCATGCTGTCCACGCGTGCTTCGATGACCTGCCTGCCCGACCGGTCGAAGACAACACGGAATGGTACGTCCTGCTCAGCCATCGCCTGCCCGAGCACAACCTCTCTGGCCTCTCCGCGCAACCTGACCCTGGCCCCTTCACCGACGAACCCGGCTGCCCTGACGCGCACCTGGACTTCGGCTGTTTCGCCCGAATACACAACCGCCGGCAGCCGTATCTGCTCGATGCCTGCGTTCCGTTTCGCTGCGCCGCCGAATCCAACCGTGTACACCGGTACGCCGATACCACGCGCCGCGGCCACCGGGTCCAGTTCGCCATTGTCCTGCCCGTCGCTCAGAAGCACGACCGCGCCCGGCCTGGTCTTCCCCACCGTCCTCAGCGCCGCCCCAATCCTCGTCCTCGCGATGTTCTGTGAATCTGCAATCCGCAATCTGAAATCCGAAATGGTCCTTACGGTGTCTCCGAACGCCCACTCTTGCCGCGTCCCACCCTCAGGAAGCGGGAAGCTGGCCGCGACCGCGGCTGCGGCGCTCTCTGCCCCGACGGCGCTCATGCTCTGAGACGCATCGAGCATCACCGCCACCCGTCGCGGACGCTCGCTCCACACATGCGTGAACACCGCTCCGATGAACACAGCCGCAAAGAGCAGCAGTATTATCAGGCGCAGAACCAGCAGGCCGATGCCTCCAACTCCGTCTCGGCCTCGGTTCGCTGAATCTGCAATCTGAAATCTGAAATCTGAAATCGTCCTGCGATACGCCAGTACGCCGAGGACCAGCAGTATCGCGCTAGCGGCGATAAGCATTGAGGGGCTGGGGCAGGGACTCGATCGCCAGGTTCAGGTTCAGGCTCTCAGCATCGGTATTGAACTTCACGCGCAGGCTTGCAAGGTCGGCCAGCCCGTCGCCATTGGTGTCGGCCACGGCCACGACTTCGTACTCGCCCTTCCGCACCCTGGTGGCGAATGAACCATCCGAGAGCAGCGGCGCGAGTCCGGTTGTGCGCACCGGCAGGGACTCGGTTCGGGGAGGCTTGAGCGAATCGGTGATCACGCGGACGGCCGCGGACTCGGTGAAGAAGACCGCGCCGGTCACTCCGGAAGTCCGAAGTCCGAGGTTCGAACTTCGAAGCTCGGCATTCGGAATCTCCGGGACCGAGCCGGGCCACAGAGCTTTGCCTTTCACGTCGACGGCGTCGAATATCGTGTCGCTGGTGAAGTACGTGAATGCAGGTCCGGTTGCACGATTACCCTCGAGGTCTATTGCCCCGGGCTCAAGCAGGAAGTAGACCATGGCGCCGCTCGGCAGCGAATCAAGGGATGTGAAACTCAGCGTCTGCCAGTCGGTAGACCAGCCCCGCTTGAACAGCGTGTCATACCCGGCCGGTACGAACATGCTGCTCACCACGCCGGACGTGTCTATCGCCTCGCTGAAGTTGACCCTCACCTTCACCCCCCGCTTCTGGCGTACGGCTCCCGGCGCCGGTTCGACACTTGTGACCCGCGGAGCTATCGTGTCCTGGGTTGACGAGCCGCGGAACCGCGCCCGGAACCGCGTCGGGTTGCCCGCGCGGTCCCATACCACCCCGCGAACCTCATAGAGCCTGGGTTCCTGTATCGGCGTCCAGAGCTGCACGTCCTCGCCGCTTCTGCCCAGCGACGTCCCGCGCAGGGCAATCGTCTCGCCGGCCGGCCCGGTCAAGAGGAAACTGTCCGGCCTCAGCTTGGCGCCGTCGATGCCCTCGTCGAATACGAGCGTGACCTGACTCCGGGTTCTGGTGACGACCTCCTGCAGGCGCGGCGCCCACCGGTCGGGACTCGGCGGAATCATCTTCTTGGCACAGCCGAACATGACGACCAGCACCAGTACGACCAACGCGACTCCGTACTTCTGCAATCTGCAATCTGCAATCTGCAATCTGACTTCGCCCAATCCTCTCACTTCTCCTCCAGCACTTCCTTGAGCTTCGCCGCCGCTGCCGCCTCCAGCCCTTTCCGCCTCGCCATCTCCACAAGCCGGTTTGACATCGCCCGGTAGACAGGAACCAGCGCGGGAGTGCGCTGCGCCAGCCCCCGCACGTGCGCGGCCACGGTCACTGCATCGCCCCGCTCCACCGGCCCGGTCAGACTCGGCCCGGCGCCCTGCTCCGCGATGTTCTCGAGCACTGTCCGCGCGAGCGGCACCAACATCAGCCCGGCCCGGCGTCGCGAGATACCCAACTCGCGGCCGATCTCCTCTGCGCCACCAAACAGCGCGTTGAGGAAGTTCGACGCGAATACGCACATCGCGTGGTACATGGCCCGGTCGGCCCCGCGTACCCGCACCCAGCCGCCGTGAAGCTGCCTCACGAGCTGGCGGCCGAACCTGAGCCCGGAGGTCGAGCCGTCCGCAGTGAAGAACGAACCGGGCAGGCTGCGAATCGCCTGCAAGTGGCTTGAGAATGACTGCACCGGATGCAGGGCGAGCGTGCCCAGCCCCTGCTCTCTTGCCCGCGCGAACACCTCGGGCCCCAGTGCGCCCGAGCAATGCGCCACTATTCGTTTCTCGTTCTTCGTTCCTCGTTCATCGTTAGCGGGGGCTGCCCCCAGAGCCTCCCGAACCGACTCGAAGACCGGAACGATGTGCGTGTCGGGCACGGTCAGGAACAACACGTCGCTCTCCGCCGCGACGTCGTGCGGGCTCAGCCGCTCGTACTTCTCCTTCATCAGCCCGTACACCACCCGCGCCTGCTTCGGCGCGAGGTCGGTTACGCCCGCAATCGGGTAGCCGAGACGATGGCAGTGCCACGCCATCGCACACCCCACTCGTCCCGCGCCGATGAACCCGACTCGGCGCTGATCGGCGGCTGGCGATTGGCGACTGGGTATTGGGGAGGAGCTGGATCTTCTCGCGCGAGACCGGCTGTCTGCATTCCTGACGCCGGTCTTCGGTCTCCGGTCTTCGGTCTCCGGTCTTTCCGGTGCACGCGCTTTCATATCGGAACCCAAGATAGCCGCAGGCGCGGAACTAGTCAAGAAGAAGGCCGGGGATCGGTACGAAATGGCCGCAGACTCGACCTGCCTAGACCGGCCTCGGTCCGGGCGCAGCCGGGAGTGTGGGAACACCTGCGTCCCAGACCGCCAGCGCGGCTTCGAGGATGCGGCCGAGCAGCCTGCGGTCCATTTCCGCCAGCCAGGCCGTTGCGTTCCAGTTCGCAACGCTTTGCTTTCGCCCGGGTGTGTCCGGCAACGTGCTCCGGGCGATGTTCCCCGCCCGCATCGCCGCCTGCCGGTAACGGCCAAGCGTGCGTGCATCGCAGCGAGCCGACTCGGCGATCTCAAGCGAGGCCTTGTGTGCGCGGTCGAAGATTGCCTGGGCCGCGCTGGCGTATCGGGACCAGGCACTCGACCACTCCGCGTGACACATCTGGGCGTCGGTCACGACCCGGTGCTTCGACTTCACCGCCATGACGGCGCGTGCCTCGGCCTCCGGCGGCATCCAGTCGAGCTCATCATGCTCGCGCATCTCATCGTAGGCGAATTCGGCAATGGCCTCCGCGCACTCAACGAACGCGCTGTCCAGAGCGTGCTTCTCGGCCGATGCCCGCAGCCGGGCCAGCCGTTCGGCCCGCTTGGCCGCCTTCGCCCGGTGGGTCCGGTAGAGCGCATTGAACACCCTCCGCGCGTACGCCGCCGTGACGCGTCGAAACCTCGTGCAGGGCGGTATCGCGACGCTGCTCAGCCCCGCGTGCAGATAGTACTCAAACAACCTGCGCAGCGCCCAATACCCGGCCCGGCGCCGCAGCCGCAGCGCGCGCAGTTCCGCGTCCCGATTTGGAGTGCGGGAGCAATGCTCCCGCTTTTCCGGAAGAGCGGCAGCTCGCCGCTGCACGCACTCCAAGTTCGGGCCGCCGGACGAGAGTCGCGGCAGCGGCGCGGCCTGAGCCCGCTTCCTTGCCGGCTCCGAAATCGGCAGCGATGTGTAGCGGCCGAGCACTTCTCTCAGGTCGCTGAATCCGGCCCGGATTGCGCGCAGATACTCGACCAGACTGGCGAGACCCGCGCCTTCCAGTCCGCCGCGCTCCAGCCTGCGGGCGAGCCTCTCCCCTGCTTGTGGCTTCCCCATCGCCTCGGCCACCGCCTGCTGCGTCATCCCGGCCCGTTTCCGCAGCTCCACCAGCCGGCGAGACAGGTTCCGCACCAACTCCTCGTGCCCGCGCTCCATCTCAGTCCCGGTCATGCTCCAGCTTCTGCACTCTCGCTTCTAGCATCTGGCTTCGACCGGCTCTTCGTGTCTTCGTGTCTTTGTGGCGAGAATCCTCGGCCCGGTTCCGCGCTTCTGACTTCTAGCTTCTAACATCTGACATCTGACTTCGTCTGATCTCTTCTCAGTCGATCGCCCCCGCCCTCTCCATCCTCTCAAACAGCTTCATCACGGCCTGCTTCACCCGCCGGGCCTGAGCCGGATCCAGCCCCATCCTGACCGGCCACTCGTCCAGGCGGTCAAGCGCCCGTTGCCGCCGGTCGGGTCGAGCCTTGCGCATCCGGCGCAGGGTCGCGAACACCTTTCTTCCGTAAGAACGCAGTCCGATGGCGCTCGGGTCTGCCCAGCCGATGTGCATCTTGTTCAACAGGTAGTTGAACTTGTGCTTGAGCCGCAGTTCCCGCGATTCCGCGCCGGCCCGGGCAAGCGCCCGCCTGACCCGCTCCCTGGCCGCGGCCGAGGTCCCCAGTCGCTGGCCGGCCCTGTGACTCAACCCGACGTGATAGTAGAACGCACGGCGTCCGCACTTCGGTGGCAGGGTCTCTATTGCCTTCAGCAAGTCGGCAGTCGCCCGCTCCTCCGGGACAGTCTCGCGCGAGGTGTACCGGTCCAGGATGTCCAGCAGCGCATCAATCCCGCACCCGCACGCCCGCAGATAATCCAGCAGCCGCATGAAGCCCGGCCCGGATCGGTAGTGACCAGTCTCCATCTTCGACACCTGCGCCTTGCCCGTTGTCGATCCCAGTCCGAGCATCACGGCCACAGCTACCTGCGACAGCCCGGCCTCCTCCCGCAACAGCCGCAGCCGCTCCCCCAGTTCCTTCGGAAGCAGGGTGAAACCCGAAGGTGTTTCTGAGGCCGGCATGATGGTTCTAGTTTCCTATATGTCCTCCTGAAGTCAAGTCCCGGACTGCCGTAACTTCGTCATCAGTAATTGGTTATTAGACATTCACTCTCCTCCCCTACCCCGTCCCCCGGGTAGTTTGGGAGGCAGTTCGGCGAGTTGTCCGGAAAGCAGTTCGGAGGGCTACTCTACCGGCTATCCGGAGAGGAATCCGGAGAACTGCCGGGACGGCTGTTCGGTCAGCTACTTGGCGGGCTGTCCGGAGGAGAACTCGGCGAGCTGCGGGGAGAGCTGTTCTCCGAGCTCCTCCCCGGCTTGCCCGGGCGTAAGCCCGGAAAGCAGTCCTGAGAGCAACTCCCGGGGCAGTTCGGCAGGCAATCTACCGGGGAGTTCGGAGAGCTGCCGGGAAGGCTGCCCGGCCCGAGCGATGGCAAACTCCCTTTGCGGTGCGGTCAATCGCCCGGCCGCATGGGTGCGGCCACTTCAGTTTGTCGACTATGGAACAGAGGCCAAGAACTGCTTCTGAGCCGGATGCCGGCGCGAATACGCCATAACCCTCGCCACAATGCAGATCCCCATGTCTCGCTTGCCCGGCTATCGGCGGTCGGCAGTCACCCGTCTGTTTGCCCGTCTGGCTCTGGGGGTTGTGCTCCGCGCCACCCGAACAAAGGCGCGCAGCGCTTCGTTGACCGAATCATCTGTCGGGAACGCTTCGGCGACATCAGGACTGAGCAGCACGAGGTTCGTCCCGGACAGATACGCGTCAAGGTACTTCCCCCTGACCCCCGGGCCGAGTTCGCCCCGACGGTAGTTGGGACGGATGTCGCTCTCTTTAGCCTTCTTCATATGTCCTTTTCTCTGAGCGCGTCATGGCTCGCGCGCTGATTATTCTGACCCGCTCGCCTTAGTCAGCATGCGAGACAACGAGACGGCGGTCGAAGCGCGACACGCCGAATGTAAGGTATCGCCGCTCCTGTATCGAATGGCCCGGGTCCGCAAAGGTCAGGGCGAGCGGGTCACCGAAGACCGAAGCCGCTTCATGGAAAGTAACGCCATGCTTCCGGGCGTTCGCGCTGGCCTTCTCGTCGTTCCACTCGAAGATCACTGAATCAACTCTCGCTTCATTATAGGCCGTGCACCAGCCAGCGTCAATCCGGCAACGTGCTCAGGTGGATACCGTCTCCGACGTGGGCATGCGTTACTTCAGCTTGACGACCCTGGCGCGGAGGCCGGTGCTGGCTCCCAGCACGTACACGCCGAAGAGCCCGGCCGTATCCTCACCCGTGGGTCACTCGACGAGTACGACCTTGCGGATGGCTTGTGGCCTGTGGCCGGCTTGGACTTGAGCTTGTGCTTGCGATGCTCTGACAAAGTACACCCCCGGCGCCAAGGCTCGCACGTCATTCGCGCCCTCGCGCCATAGAGAGGCTGCCCGCGTCTCCGCGGGCAACCTTTCGTGATGCGCTACTCCAACCTATTCGGTCAGGATGACCTTTCTGCAGAACCGCTGGTTCTCAGCCGTGAGCGTGCATAAGTAGACGCCGCCGGCACAACTGCGCCCCTTCGTGTCCTGCCGGTTCCAGGTCAGGCTGTAGTAACCCGGCTTCTGTTCGCCGTTCGCCAGCGTGTTCACCAGCTTGCCCGCCACGTCGTAGAGCTTGAGCACTACCCGGGTCTGTCGCGGCAGCGCATAGGCGATGTTGAGCCTGGTCCGGGCCGGGTTCGGAAACGGCTGCGCAAGGCTCAGTGTCTTGGGCAGGTTGACCTTGCCTGCTGACTGCTGTCCGCCCGGCAGGTTGTCGTCGCTCATGATGCGCAGCTTGTAGACCTTGTTCGGCACGGGCGCCAGGGAGAAGAGGCTGTGCCGGTTCTCGCTCGGCACGAGGCCCTTGAGCTGCGATGAGTCTTCCGTTCCGAGAGCGACTATGCTGCCGCCCAGGGGCGTGATGCCTTTGAGCTTGCCGTCGCTCCCGTCAGTCAGGTAGATGGTGCCTTCATCGGTTACGTAGACCGCGGTCGGGTTCTCGAAGTCGCCGGTGATGGTCGTCTTGAAGTTGCCCGACGTATCCCAGACGCATATGCGGTCATTGCCGCCGTCGGCCACGTACACGAGGCTGCCCTTGACCGCGATGCCCTCGGGCGCATCGAAGTGAAGCGAGTCAGCGCCAAGCCCGCCCCGGACAAAGACGAGAGTCCCGTTCGACCGGAACTTCCCGATACGATTCCAGCCCCGGTCTGCGAGCCATAGGTTACCGTTGTCGTCCCGCTTGAGGTCTGCGGGCTGGGAGAGTCCTGAGACCAGCCTTCTCCGGTGCTGGCCGCTCTTGTGCAGCTTGTGGATACGCTTATTCGCGGCATCGAGGACCAGCAGGGAATCATTGCCGACTTCCAGTATGGCCGTGACCCTGGCTTGCGAGCCGGAATCACTGACCGAATAGGCATCAAGGGAGTCGAGAGCATCGCTCAGATGGAGCACGGTGCCCGTGGCACTTCCCACGAAAACAGATCCCTCTCCGAGGCCTGACCCACCGCCCTCAGGCCCGTTGCCCATGCCGCCGCCTCCGCCGTGGAAGACCATGACCCAGGTGCTGCAGCTTGAGACGTGGCCGGCGGAGTCAGTGGCCGTGAGCTTCAGGTAATACTGGCCATTGGGAACTGAAAGCGTGTTCCAGTAGCCGAGATGAACCGCCGGCCCGAGTATCTGCTGCGAATCAGGGTAGGCCGGGACATCGCTGCAAGAATCGGGCAGGACGGGCAGCCAGTTGGTCGAATCTGAAAGGCGGTAGGAGAGCATCCGGCGCTGGAACCAGGTGTCGCCGCTTACCTCGACCGGGTCATAGCTCCAGCCCGTGACCTCCGCCGTTCCGTTAATCATCTGTCCGATGCCCGGCACGCTGATGTTCACGACCGGCGCAGTCGGGTCGAAGATGATGGTGTCGGCAGAGGGCGTCGCGTTCACGTTCCCGGCACTGTCCATGAATAGTGCGCGCACTACCTTCATCCCGGCCCCGGACGTGATGTCCCACACTGCCAGCGTATCGTACTGCCCCCACCAGACGTAGCCGGACTCGGGCGCAAACGTGTTCAACGCCACATTGTCGGTCCAGACACTGCCGCTTCCGTTCTCGGCAACGGCCTCGACTCGCACCATCCCGCCTTTCCAGACCCACTCCGAGTCCGAGTTTGGCGGCGACAACAGGAACCGCTTCGAGAGGTTGTATCGGCCGGTCAGGGACAGCAGGTTGCCCGAGAATCGCGCGGAATCCACGAGCGTGAAGAGCGTGTCGTGGAAGTTCAAGGAGTCTACCCTTGTGCTGTAGTACCAGAACGAGACACCGCCCGTGGCGCTGTCTTCATGAACGTGCGCGAGGATGCTCGCCTCCAACGCACACGAGTCACCCGCATGGGCCGAGATGGACTCAGCCGGTATGAACTGCCTCACCATGGCCTCGACCGGTGTAGCGCTCAGCCTCGCCATGTGCAGCAGCGTATCGACTTCGCCGTTCTCGTACTGCCACGACCCCGCAGTCGCCGTGAACGAGCCGCCAACCACGAGGTCGGCCTTGGGCACGTCGTTGATGAACCGCATGGCTGCGATGCCCGACGCCGAGTCATTTGCCGTCAGCGCCAGCGTGCAGGCCGAACTCGTTGTGAACCGGTCACCGCTGTTGATGACCACGCTTCCTGTCGGCCCGGTCGTGTCGAAGATGACGTACTGATGCGTCGTGTCCGGTATCAGGTCGCTCATCGACCACGAGTCCTTCACTTGCAGATAGGCGGAATAGCGGCCCTGCCCGAAGAGGTACAGCCAACTCGTGTCCAGCGCAACTGCCGCGCTGGCGTCGAACCACGCCGTCGTGTCGCCGCCATACGGCACCGTGTCTCCGACATGATATGCCCATTGGACCATCCGAGCTGACTCGGCGGGCACAGAACCTAGCGTGTCGACTTCATAAGAATGGGTCTCCAGTCCGAACAACGGCAGCGGCGAGTTGCTGTGACCCCCGCAGACTACGCCACGGATGTCGCCGCCCGGAGCATACGATATGTAGCGCCGCGCGTAGCCGCAGTTGTCATCCATGCCATCCTTCTCGACGTACGTCTGCCCGGGATTGACCCTGGCCGAGAACAGGTGCCAGCCGTGCATCCAGTACGGAATCGGGTTGATCTCAAAGGAGAAGTCGTAGCTGTCGCCAGGAGCTATTGGCCATTCGCTGGTCGCATGACGGAAGACGCTGTCGTCGCTCAGGAAGTCGAGGGCAACTGTGTCCGGCGTGATGGTATCGCCGACGTTCTTGACGATGGCATGGATGTCCATGACCGAGCCGACCTTGGCGCCGGCTGGAACCAGGATGCGGTCGACGACCAAGTCGGGCCGGGAAATCGGCATGCTGGCCGGCTCGGTTACGAACTGCGGCCGGTCGGCTGCTCCGATGCTCAGCCAGCCGTAGGAGTTCGCTTGCCTCATCTGATTGGGCGGAGTTCCTTCTTCGTAGGCCAGCGCCTCAAGATAGGCGCTGTCCGCCCGTGTCGGCAACTGCACCGTGGCGTCCTGGGAACCACCGTCACTCCGCCAGCACACCCACGTCTTCTTCGATGTCGCCGGGTCCTCGAACTCGTACATCCGCACGAGCGAGTCGGTGCCGGTGTCGCCCGTCATCACCCGCCCGTTGAGCCGCTTGCCGGTGAGTTGCTCCGCGGTCTGCTTGAACGCCCAACCTTGCGGCATGAGAGGCTGATCGACGACGCTGTCCAGGAAGCCCCACCCATCGTTCTCCCAATTCCACGGGACATGATAACTGGTCAACTCGTAGTGGATGGCCCGGTCATAGCCGCCCCGGGGGTCAGCCTGCCTCGCTATCGCCGACGTGTAGAACTGGCTTATGTTTCTGGCCTGCATGAACGAGTCAGTAACCGGAGTTGGAGGCGGAGGAGGATCTCCCCATATCTTGTTCCACCTCGGCCAGCCATACTCGGTTGCCCACAACTCCATACCCGGATACCCGGCCTCCCGCATCACCGAGCGAGCTGTGTCGAGACTCCTGTCAAACACGTCCTCAATGAAGTAGTACCCCCAGTCGTAGTGCATGTACGCGTGTAGGGACACGATGTCGAAGCAGTTCTCAACACCGCCATAGCGCTCGGCCAGGTCGAACATCAGTCTCAGCCAGGCCCCACCAGAAACCCAGACGGTATCGCCGGTCGAGTCGTTTATGCCCCAATCCAGTACCCGTGAAGTGCCTCCGCCCAGAATCTTCTGGCTGCCTCCGAGCTCCTGAGCAACGCTCTCGGCTACCACGCACATCCGCATATAGAGACTGCACCGCTCCCGCGGTGTGTCGATGGAGTCGGTCGTGTCGTTGACGCCCCCGCCATGGTACCAACGGATGTCAGGGTCCTTCCAGAACCAATCCCCGTGCGCCTCAGGGAAGACTTCCCAGTACTTGACGGAGTCCAAGCTACCCATGATTCCCCGGCAGTACCCCGCCCACCAGTTGGTGTCGTCGTGCACATCCGCGTATAGGTTGCGTGGCGGGTAGCAGCCCAACGAGCCTGCGCCCGGCGGACCGCTGCTTATCGACTCGACGTTGCGGCCGAAGGAGAGGTTGCCTATCAAGCTGAACCCGCTATCCACGTACCGATTGTAGATTGACTCGACTTTGGGTCTATCTTCTTCCCATCCGTCCCAGGTCAGGAAGTCGTCCCTGAGCCACTTCACCCCCATGGACTTGGCCTTCGCGAGGGCAATCTCCGCTCCCTGTCCACCCGGTCTGGGATCGTCGCCGTGGTTCGAACACGCTCGCCAGACATCGCTGACCGTGTCGTGCAGCCCGATCACCCGCAGCGCGATGTCGGCGAAGCTGTCCAGCGACGGCGAACTGCCGTTCGCAACCGCCTTGCCGTAACGGTATGGGTTCGTTGGGTCGTAGGCGAACGAGATTCCCCCGCCGCCCGTCCGGCTCACGACGACCTTGTACGTCCGGCCACGAATCGGCTGAGCGTCCTTCGTCAGCGGAAAGTCCAGCCATGCCCAACACTTCGCCGCATGAACCGGCTGGGCGTTGTAAGCAATTCTGAGTGATGGGGTCGCCGAGTCGCGCACCTCGACGTTGAACGAGGACGTATCGAAAGTGTCGCCTATCCAAACGGACAGGACGCTCAGCGAATCGAGCGTGTTTCTTACGTATTGTATCACGTCTGTGCCAGCGATAGTCGTCTGCGCCACAAAGTTCGAGTAGGGCACAACATCGTAGCTCTTTGCGTTCGCCGACAATTGCGTCGGCAGAGCGGTCACTGTAATGACGGCCAAGAGTAGTAGCCGTCTCATACGAACCTCCTTCTGTTACTGCTTCACTATCTTACGCACCTCAGACCAGCTTTCCCTGCCGGCCCTCAGGAAATACAAGCCGGGTGCAAGACCTTTGAGCGAGATTCTGGTCCTCCTTTCTTGCGATGAGCCGGGAACGAGCTTAACTGATGCCACTTCCCTGCCGGCCACGTCTATCAATGAAAGTCTGCAGGGTGAGGGCAAAGGCGAAGTCACAACAACGTCTACCCAATTTCGCGCCGGATTTGGTGCCAAGCGGATACTACTCCTTGGGCGCGACGGCTTGGGTGCTTCTGCGACACCGACGGCAGTCGTCTCGAGGATGCAGACGCCGGCGTCCATCGTCGCCACGTACACGTAGGGTGAGTCATAGACCAGCCGCCAGCCAATGTCTGGTAGACCATGCTGCGCGATAACTCTCATGTTGTGCGGGTCGGCTACGTTCACGAGACGAAGGCCGTCCCGGCAGCCGACGTACGCGAGCGAATCTACGACTACAGAGCTGTAGACGAGAGCGCCGAACGCGATTGAGTCCACGATCACAGGCGATACCGGATCGGCGACGTTCCACACCTGGAGATTCGGCGCTTGGAGAACACGCGAGCCAACGTAGGCAAGAGTGTCCTTCACGGAAACGCCCCAGGCAAGAGGAATCGAGCCCACAGTCTCCGGCCGAGCCGGGTTCGCGATGTTGATAATCGCAAGTGGGAGTGTAGAGACAAAGGCCAGAGTGTCCCACAGACACATTCCGTAGCTGGAACTCGGCAGGTCGCACGTGCCGACGACTTCCGGCTCACGCGGTCGGGCAACGTTGATCACCAGGAACTCGTAGTCCTGTACCACGTAGGCGAAGCTGTCGCGAAGAACCATAGCCTCCGGGGGGCTGCCCAGCGAGCACCCGGCGACGATCTGCGGGCGAAGGGGGTCGGCAACTGAGACAGTACGGAAGTAAGGATTGGGCCACCAACTCATGTATGCGAAGCTATCACGCGCCGTAATGGCGTTGCAGTCCACACCCACGAATGCAGAATCGAGGCCCGAGATGCAGGTGGGCTTCGTCGGGTCGCTCACGTCCAGCAGCCGTAGACCGACGTAGTCGGATGCGACGTAGCAGTACTGCCCGTCAACGTGCACATCCGAGGCCGACCCCGTCTTTAGCACCCAGGTCTTCAGCACGGCGTTGTTCAGGTTGCTGATGTCTACAACCGCCAGACCGTCGTACTCATTCGCCACAAAGGCTCGTTCCAAGCTAGCGTTCTCCCAAACGCCCCAGGGATACCCGGTCGTTGTACGGCAGGAATCGATGAATGTCGGGTGAGCGGAGTCGGCAATGCTCAGTATCTGGAAAGGCTGCGGGTTCTCTACCCCTATGCCTCTTCCCGATACGAACGCCAGGGGACCGTCAAGGAAGATGTCATACCCACCGAGGTCATTCAGCTTGGCCAAGAGACGCGGTGAGCTTGGACTTGAGATGTCCAGCGTGATGAAACGGACCGGATACGGGTAGCCGGCTTCTTCGTAGCTGGCGCAGACCAGGTTACCTCGCGCCGTGGCAGCGCGTCCGTTGCCGCAGGGGTACGTTGCGACCTCGTGTGGGCTGGCCGGATTCGTCACGTCTACGAACGCGAATCCAGTACCTTGGCATACAACGACCGTGTTGCCCGAACCGGTCGTGACTGAGCCTGACTCAAGGCATGAGCCTAGCTCATACAGGTTGGTGGAGCTGGCAATGCTGATGACGTGGAACGTGTCGCTTCGGATGAAGTACAGGAACGTATCCCGTATCCAGAAATCTCCGACCGCACCGAGAAGCTGCCCGCGCTTCACCGGCTGAGACGGATTGGCGATGTTCCACACTTCGAGGTCGGCATTGCTGCTGGTGTAGAGCAGCGAATCAACAAGGTGCGACTGCGCCGTGAGTGAGGGGAACTGAATCTCCGAAAGCACCCTTGGACTGTCGACGTTGGCAAAGCTCAGCAGCGCCACCTCGCTGCCAAGGGTCAGCACTACCAACGTATCCCTACCCGTAACCTCCGCCGCCGGCCCACGACCCCACTTACCTCGAAGCACCAGACCCGAGTCCGCCTCCGTCCTCCATCTTCCGTCACTCGATCCCTTGATCTCTTGATCCCTCGATCCCTCTCGCTCGTACATCCACTCCATCCTCATCTTCGGCGGAACCGCCCGCGCCGAGTCCATCAGCGCGCGCTCGCCCATCCACGACCGCCCGGCGACCACAGACACGCCGATACCCAGCCCCAAGAGAAGAACAAATGTCCGTTTCATGGAATCATTCTAGTCCTAACCCTCCCCTCGTCAAACCGCCATCGCCCGCATCCTCGGATGCACCCGCGCCAGCGACTCCCGGACCGCCGCGTGCTCCTCAAACGACAGCCTCGACCCGAAGGCAGCCGTCGCTCCGAGCAGGAGGACAAGGCACCACCGCCGCAGGTTCATGACTGGATAATTCTAGTCCTGCCCCTATCACTGTCAAACCGGCGGGCAGTGACTCCCAGCCGGCTGCAAGGTCTCGGTTGTGAGTCCACCAACATCAACCTCACCTCAGGCTTTCCTCTTGTAGGCTGGGGCTCGTTGACTCGCAGCAAGCGGGAGGCTAGACTGAAGCATGAGTCCAAAGCTGGCCGTTGACCAGACACTACTCGCGGAGTTCTGCCGCCGGCATCACATCCGCAGGCTGTCTCTGTTCGGCTCCGTGCTGAAAGGCACGCCGCGCCCTGACAGCGACGTGGACGTTCTTGTCCAGTTCGAGCCGGAGCACGTCCCGGGCCTGCTGACTCTGGCCGGACTGGAGATCGAGCTGTCACGATTGCTCGGACGGAAAGCCGACGTTCGCACGGCCGAGGACCTGAGCCGCTACTTCCGCGACGAGGTAGTTGCTCAGGCGCAGTTGCTGTATGCCGCTGCCTGACCTCGTCCGCCTGCAGCACATGCTCGACTCGGCGCGCGTGGCGCTGATGCTCGTTGAGAACAAGACACGCGACGACCTGACAAGCGACATCGGGCTGGTGCTGGCGCTGATGAAATCGGTGGAGAACATCGGCGAGGCGGCCGGAAAGGCGTCGGACGAATTCCGTGAAGCACACTCGGCGATCCCGTGGGAGAGAATCATCGGGATGCGGAACCGGCTGATACACGCCTACTACGATATCAACCGGAATATCCTCTGGCAGACGGTTGTGGAAGACCTGCCTCCACTCATCCGACAACTCGAAGCAGCGCTGCCAGCCGAGTAGCCGAGCATGGCCTTCCGGTCACACTGCGGCCGGAAAGAACCACTTCCTGTTCCTGTACGGCTAGGCCGCGTCCATCCCTGCCCGCGCGAAATTGACACCCAGACCGCCCCCGGTAAGCTAGAGGCCTTCCTGTGCTGATGATTCCATCGCTGTTACTCGCCGCACTCGTCGGGCTCGCGCCCCCGGCATCGGTCAAGGCCGAGGACGTGCCGAACGACCAGGGGCAGTCAATCATCGTGACATGGACCGCGCCCAGTGAATCCGCCGGACGGGTACAGCCACCGTTTTCCTCGGCGGAAAGCAGTGGCAGTCCCCTCGGCTATCTGATATACCGTTCGACCAGCTCGGATTCCGGGTTTGCCGTCGTCGGCAGCGAACCTGCGGTGAGTGCCGAGTACACGGACACCGACGTACAGAACGGTGTGAAGTACTGGTACCAGGTCGCGGCCGTCGCCGGCGCGGACTCAGCCCGCAGCGCCGCATTCGGCCCGGTCTCAAGCAAGGCCCAGTGGTTCAACACCGCCCTCGTGAACGTACTTGTCGTGACCGTCGTCATCTGCTCCGTGTTCCTGTACTACCTGCAGCGCGCGCGCAAGGGCGCGAAGATGTACATTCGCAAGATTGCCGGGCTCGACGCCATCGACGACGCCTTGGGCCGCGCAACCGAAATGGGCAAGCCGATCCTCTTCAGCTTCGGCCTCGGCTACATCACCGACATGGTGGTCATCGCGGCCCTGCCGCTCTTGCGGAAGATCGCCAAGAAGTCGGCCGAGTATTCGACCCGGCTCATCGTGCCCAATTCCGACCCCATCGTGATGACCGCGGCGCAGGAGACGGTGAAGGAGGCCTACACCGAGACGGGCCGGCCCGACTTCTACAATCCGGACAACGTGACTTTCCTGACTTCGGACCAGTTCGGCTACGCCGCGGGCGTGGACGGCATCATCCTGCGCGAGAAGCCGGGCGCCATCTTCTGGTTCGGTTACTTCTACGCCGAGTCGCTCATCATGGCCGAGACCGGCCACTCGGTCGGGGCAATCCAGCTTGCCGGCACCACCGAGACGACCCAGCTTCCGTTCTTCGTCGCCGCCTGCGACTACACGATGATCGGCGAGGAGATATACGCGGCGTCCTGCTACCTGAGGCCCGAGCCGATAATGCTCGGTACGCTCAAGGGCGAGGACTTCATCCGTTTCTGGCTCATCGTGCTCGTCACCGCAATCGTGCTGCTGGGCACGGTCGGGGCGGTGTTGTCCAGGCAGGCGCCGGTTTTGAACAGGATGTTCGAGACCGTGGTCCGCTGGGCCACGCCGGCATATTGAGGAAGTGATGGTAGTGGTCAAGTGGTCTAGTTTTCCAGTGCGGGACGTCCGACACTCGACCACTGGATCACTGGGCCACTGGACCACTCTCTAATGAAACGCACGGTCCCGCTGATAGTCGTTTTCGTCACCGCGATATTGCTCATCGTGGCATTCTTCATACCGCACAAGCCGTTCGGCGACCTCCAATCGCGGTTCCTGAACTGGTACACGATCGTGTCCGGGTTCACGTTCCTGCTCGGACTCGACTCCTTGACCCGGCATCACCTGACGCGGGTCTTCCGCCGGGGCGAGAACTGGGGCTACAGCCTCGTGCTCGTAATCGCCCTGTTCGGGACAATGGCGCTGGGGTTCTACTCGTGGTTCAAGTTCCAGAGCCCGTTCGCCCTGCGTGCCCCGTTCATGTGGCTCTACACCTACATGATTATCCCGCTCCAGTCCACGATGTTCGCGAGCCTCGCCTTCTTCATCGTATCCGCCGCCTACCGCGCGTTCCGTATTCGCAACTTCGCCGCTACCCTGCTGCTGGTTGCGGCCGTCCTGGTTATGGTCGGTAACGTGCCGCTGGGCGGCTCGATATGGCGGAGCATCGGCACCCTGGTCCACGCGGTAGTGCCGGCAGTGGACGCGGCGGCATTCGGCAGGCTGGAGGCCTTCGCGGCGGTCAAGGACTGGCTGATGTCCATCGCCACCGCTTCGGCGATGCGCGGCATCGGTATCGGTCTCGCCCTCGGCGGAATCGCGATGTCGCTCCGCATCATCCTCGGCATCGAACGAACCTATATGTCATGAGGAGAGAATGAGACAAGGGATCAAGAGATCTAGGGATCGAGGGATCAAGTGTCGGCCCCGGACTCCGGCCCTGCACTCTATCCCTTTCTCCCTCTATCCCTCTCTCCCTCTCCTATTCCTATGAGATTCTGGCAACGCATCTCATCCGTAGACAGCCGCGTCCTGTACCTGCTGCTGGCTCTTTCCGTTGCCTTGCCGCTGATTCTCAAGCCGAAGACGGATATCCGTGTATCCGAACCGGTGCGCAGCGCCTTTGAGGCCGTGGACAAGCTCGCGCCCGGCTCGGTCATCATGATTTCCATCGACTTCGACCCGTCGTCCGCGCCCGAGGTCCAGCCGATGCTCATCAGCGTCCTGCGCCATGCATTCAGGAAGGACTTGAAGGTCATCGTGATGGGCCAGCTCGCGCTCGGGCTGCCGCTGGCCGAGATTGCGCTCAATCAGGTCGCGCCCGAAATGAACAAGGTCTACGGAAAGGACTACGTGAACATCGGGTACCGGCCCGGGTATACCGCGATGATGGTGGGTATCGGCCGCGAGATACGCGACTACTTCCGCACCGACTACCGCGGCGTACCGCTCGACTCGTTCGAGTTCATGCGCAAGGTGCACAACTACAAGGACATCGGCCTCCTGGTGTCGCTCGCCCACGGCGCGGTCGCAGACGTGTGGATTCAGTTCGTGGGCGGCCGGTACAACCAGGACATCATCGTCGGCTGCACCGGCGTCAACGCACCCAACCTGTACCAGTACCTGCACGCGGGGCAGATAGAGGGCATCATCGGCGGTCTGCAGGGCGCGGCCGAGTACGAGACCCTTATCGACAAGCCGGGTTCGGCCACGCTCGGCATGCCGGCCCAGTCCTGGGGCCACGGCCTGATAATCCTGCTGCTCATCATCGGCAATGTCGGATTCCTGCTGGCGAAGAAGGGAAAAGGTGAAAAGAGATAGAGAGATGAAGAGATCAAGCGGCCGAGTCTGGCACTTTGTCCCTCTATCCCTGTGTCCCTCTATCCCTACCCTATGCTTCTGAACCTCATCGGCACCTGGGTTGCCGCGACCCTGACGCTCGCCATCCTCTCCTTCCTGTACAAGGACAACCCGTTCTACAAGGTCGCCGAGCACCTCTACGTTGGAATCTCCGCCGGGTTTGCGGTCATCTATGCGTGGGCGTTCGACGTCTACCCGATGCTGGTGGACGCCTTCCGCAACAACATGGCCCAGAAGAACTACCTGGAAGCTTGGATTCTCATCGTGCCGACGATTCTCGGCATTATGATGCTCTGCCGCTCAATCCCGAAGATTGCCTGGATCTCCCGCTGGCCGATATCGTTCACGGTCGGCATCGGCTCCGGCCTCGGCCTGGTGGCCTCAGTCCAGGGCTACCTGCTGCCGCAGATATCCGCTACACTCCGCCCGCTCATCACCATCAACAACTTCGTGGTCTACATCGGCGTGATAGCCACGCTCTTCTACTTCTACTTCTCGAAGGAACACAAAGGCGCGCTTGGAGTTGTTTCACGCGTCGGTATAATATTCATAATGGTCGCGTTCGGAGCGTCGTTCGGGTACACCGTCATGGCGCGTATCTCATTACTCATCGGCCGGTTCTACTTCCTACTCCACGACTGGCTGCCGGTTATCCGCTAAGTGAGAGTTAGCAGGTTAGCAGTTAGTAAGTTAGCAGTCGGAGTTCTCGCTGCTAACTACTTACTCCTAACTGCTAACTTCGTTTTGGCCCAGGACCAGCCGCCGCTGACGCCGGCGCCCGCGGTCGAAGTGCCGGCCGAGGAACTCTGGCTCAAGCTGACATCAAGCGGCGGCAGAAAGAAGCTCTCCCTTGTCATTGCCGACTTCAAGTCTCCGCCGGGCACCGACGCGCAGACCTTTGCCCGAATCAGAGACATCCGCTCGGTCCTGGTTGCCGACCTCAAGTTCTCGCTCCACTTCACATTCGAGGAACCCGAGTCAGGCAAGGCCTTCAGCTTCTCTACCGACGAGAAGAAGCTGGACTACAAGGGCTGGGGAACGACCGGCGCCCAGATACTCGTCTGCGGCGACCTGGTCAGCAAACGCTCGGGCCCGCAAATCCAGCTCCGCCTGTACGACCTCGACGTGAACCGGCTGATAGCCACGAAGGCATACGGCCTCTCTGAGCAGTGGCGCTGGCTCGCACACCAGATGGCCGACGAGGTCATCAAGCTCCTGACGCCGGATGACGGTGTCAGCCGCACCCGCATCGCCTTCTCGCGCGCCGTGAATCGTGAGACCAAGGAACTCTGCATCGTTGACTATGACGGCGCCAACATGGGACAACTCACGAGTTCGGGCGGGCTCAAGCTCTTCCCCGACTGGGCACCGTCCGGCGCTGCCCTCGCATACTGCACTTACGGGTCAAGCACGCTCGATATTCACACCTACGCGCTCGGGTCGGGAAAGTCCGTGCTGGTCAGTTCGCGCACCGGGCTCAACACCACTCCGGCGTTCTCACCTGACGGCCGCACAGTCGCCACCTCGCTGGGATTTGAAGGAAACCAGGAGATCTATCTGATGGACCCGAACGGCAAGAACCTGCGCAGACTGACGAACAACAAGAGCATCGACATCTCACCGAGCTGGTCCCCGAACGGACGCCAGATTACCTTTGTTTCCGACCGGACCGGCCAGCCTCAGGTCTACGTCATGAACGTTGACGGCACCGACCTGCGGCGCCTGACGTTCGAAGGAAGCTACAACACCTCACCCGCGTGGTCGCCGCGCGGCGACCTCATCGCCTTTGTGCAGCGCCAGCCGGGCGGCACGAACCAGATTTGCGTCACGGACATCAACGGCGACACCTACATGCGCCTGACCTCGGGGATGAACAACGAAGACCCCTGCTGGTCTCCGGACGGCCTGCACATCGCCTTTGCCTCTAACCGCTCCGGTTCGTTTGAGATATACACGATGGACTGGACCGGCGCGAACCAGCGCCGCGTCACAAACGTCAACGGCGCGTACTCGCCGGCCTGGTCACCCCGACTCAGTCGTTGAACGCCGACGCCACGGGCCTCGCATCCTCTGCGCCCGAGCTGAATGTTCTTCGCTTTGGATCAAGGGAGAGAATCGTCGTTGTTGCGCCGCATCCGGACGACGAAGTCTTGACATGTGGCGGATTGATACAGCAAGCCATCGCGCTCGGGGACTCGGTCTGGGTCATCTACGTCACCTCCGGTGACGGCTCCTGGCCGTCTGCCTGGCGCGTGACCGGCAACATATTCCCCGGCCCGGATGACTACCTGCGACTTGGCCGCGTTCGGATCGAGGAAGCCAAGGCAGGGGCGCAGGTGCTCGGTCTCGGTTCGACGCGACTCACCTTCCTGGGCTATCCCGACGGCGGCCTCACTCGTCTGCGACAGCGCAACTGGCGCACTCCCTATCGATCAGCTCACACCAGGTCCACTGCCGGCCCCTACGGAAGAACCGGGCCGGAATACACCGGCAGGCAGCTACTGAGCGACATCGAATCCCTCCTCCGGGCGTTGCGACCGGCCCGGGTGTTCGCACCGCACCCTGGTGATGCTCACCCCGACCACCGATCCACGGCAGTCTTCGTTGCCCGCGCGGGCGAGGCCTTGCGAAGCGCCGCTGACGGCCCCTTGCCGGAGGTGTACTCCTACCTGACGCACCGGCCGCCGTACCCCGAAGGCAACACCGACATGGATGGCCGGCTCTCGCCACCCGTGGACATGCAGGGGCCATCGCACCATTGGTTCACCCTTGATCTCGACGACCATCAACGACGCACCAAGTTGTCCGCGTTGCGCTGTCACAGGAGCCAGCAGGGAGCGCTCGGCTTCGACCTCAGCGGCTACGTCAACATCAACGAAGTGTTTGACCGCTGGGACGCAGCGTCAATCAACTCAGGAGCCAGCAGACCAGGACCGGTTCAGCAGGCCCGTCGCGTCAGGTCCACCCGACCCGGCTGAAGCAGGGAACCAAGGCGGCCCGGAGCTTCTCCCTCGTCCGGTGCGGTCAGCGGCCGCTGATGAGCGCGCGGTAGAACGCGACTGTGTCGGCTGCAACACGCGGCCACGAAAACACCACCTCGACCTTCTTGCGCGCGGCCTCCCCGAGTTTCCCACGCAACTGCCCGTCGTCAACCAGAAACCTCAGCTTCTTCACGAAGTCAGTTGGATCATCGGCAAGCAGCCCAGTCTCGCCATCGCGGACGAGATCCTTCACGCCCCAGCGCCCGAACGCAACCAACGGCAACCCGCACGCCATCGCCTCCAGCAGCGATATGCCGAATGCTTCTCCCTTCGATGGAAACACGAATACGTCAAACACATTCAGCAGAGCGGCAATCTTGTCGAACGGCAGCGGGTCGAGCAGCCGAATCGCCCCCGCCGACGCGGCAGCGCGCTCTGCGATCGAGTCCCGCAGAGGGCCGGGGCCGGCAAGCAGCAACTTCAGCCTCGGGTCGTCGTGACGGAGACCATCAAACACATCAAGAAGCAGCGGTATGCCCTTGGTCGTGTGCAACCTGCCCACGTACCCCAGCACGACATCGTCGGCTGCGAATCCCAGTTCGGCGCGGAGTCGGTCCCGCTCAACCGGCATCGGCTTGAACTCACCAAGGTCCACCCCATTGGGTATGACCCGCATCAGACCGGGAAATCCGGCCGACTCCTCGGCACAGGCATGGCTTACCGCAATCAGCCCGTCTGCCCGCCTTGCCAGCAACTTCGTCAGGGAAACCAGGAACGGTCTGACGATCGCCGGCTTGTTGCGGATCATCGAGTGCCTGGTCAGCACCGTCACGATTCCCCGCTGTCGCGCCACAGCCAACGCCTCATAGACGAGGTACGAGCCCTCACTCTGGCCATGCACGATGTCGAATCGGCTCCGGTCGAGCAGGGCTTTGAATGACGCGACCATGCGAGGGTCAATGGCAATGTCGTGCTCGCGGAAAACGAGGAGACTGCCGGCAAGCCGCTCGACCGGAACTGGTGACTCCACCTGGCCGGTCGCTCCGTTCGGCATCGGCGGCGCCCGGTGGGTGACAACGACCACCTCGTGTCCGAGCCGCAGGAGCTCGGCAGCGAGGTGAAGCACATGGTTCTCTACTCCGCCGATGGACGGAAGGTACGCGTCGGTGACGATGCAGACGCTGAGTTGACCGGAGTCCGCCATTCCCGCAATCCTACGCCGGGCAGCCCGAGAGTCAATCAGTCACCCATCACGCGGAACGGGGCCCGTGCTGGCCCCGTTCCCGGAACAAGGAGGCGCGTTCCTATTCGCTCTTCTGTTTCGCGGTCAGCCTCTGGCGTAGTTCGTCTAACTCTTTCCTGAGTTCCAGCATCTCTTTTCGGATGGAGTCCAACGCCAGGTCGGAGCGCTCCAGCTCCACTTTCAACCTGGGGGCGGATTCACGCAGCGCCCGCCCGGTTGCGCGCAAGGCCTCGCGCGGCAGCTTCGGCCACTGGAAGTCGAAGGTCTGCTCAGCGATCTCCCGGGCATCCAGTGTCGCCCGTACCTGCTTCTCCTTGCCCCGCCGCCGAAGCTTGATCATCACTGACTTTCCCGGCCTGTCACGCACTGCCCAGCGCAGCGCAGAACCGTCCGTGGTGGTTTCCCCGTCGACCGAAACGATGATGTCACCCGACTCCATCCCGGACTTCGCGGCAGGCGATTCCTCAGCGACATCGGTCACGAGCACGCCGTGGTCGATATCCAGCGCGACCAGCATCGGCTTGCTCAGTTCGTCAGTGTAGACCCCCAGCCAGCCTCGCTTGGCATCAGTCGAGTCACTGGCTGCGTACGCCAGGACCGGTACCAGCACTGCCAGAAGACGCACAATCCTCACTGCTGCACCTGCCTTTCAACGGTCGGCGCGTCCGGCGCAGGTTCGGACACGTCCCCGTGGATTAAGAAGTCACTCCAGACGCCCTGGATATCGATCTGCGGCCCGCCTGCGCCCTGCCGGGCCGATACTTCCTGTGCCGTACCGACACTGCGTACTTCGAACGGCAGACCCGACGTAATCCGTCCCTGTCGGGCCGTCGCGTCGATGCGGAACGGAACCTGCTCGCCCAGACTCAGGTTGACCCGGCCAAGCCGCGACATGATGCTGAGCGCGGCGAGTTCGGCGTCGTCCACCCAGGCATTGACGTCGCCATAGCGGTTGGCTATCGAAAGCGCGCCGCGGTCGGAACGAGCAAAGACGTTACCGAACTGGTTGTCGATGGTCACGTCGTCGGTAGACTGCTCGGTGTGAACCGTCCCATAGCGGTTCGTCACCTGTACCGGCCCGCCTGCCAGCCTCAGGTCGACGTCGCCGTAGGAGTTACGCACCACGGCCAGGCCCCGGGTTTGGGCCAGGCGTACTCGGCCGTAGCAGTTCTCCACCACGCTACGGTCGCACCGGTCCATCTCAACGTCGCCGAACCGGTTCACCACGCGGCAGTCCCCATCCATCCCCGCGATTCTCACGTCACCGAACGAATTGCGCACGAATGCAGCAACCGCTGCCGGCATCCTGATGCTCATCTCCACCTCATAGCCAAGTTGCGGGTCGGCGGGGACATTCGACGGGTAGACAGTGGCAATCACAAACGAGTCGCCCTGCCCGGCCGCGTGAATGTCCACCCTGCCCGCGAACTCCTCGGCCAGCCTTCGGTCGCGGGCTGTCACGCGCACCAGTGCATCGACCAGTGCGTGCGCGTCTCCGGTCCCGACAACCGTGACATCGCCGTAACGGTGAACAACAGCCGCCCTGCCGTAGCCGGCAAGCGGAACCCGCTTCTCGATCCTCCGCGTCACAACCATCGGCCCGGCCACGAGAGTTCCGACCGAGACGGCCAGTACAAGCGCCATCCTCCGGATGATTCCACACTCCCGGCTCTGGACTCTGGGCTCTGGACTCTGGATTCTGGACTCCACTACTGTCCCTCTGACGCAAACCGGTCCATTGCGCGCTGGCGGTCGATACTGGCACCCGAGTAGACGGCCAGAACTCGCGCATTACCCGGATTCTCCGCCAGGGCGATCCGGCACTCGTCGATAGCCCGGTCAATACCACGCACGTACTCGCGGTACTCCCGCACGGCTTCATCCGCCACCTCGGTCTCGTCCGGTTCGGGACTGACGGACGCCGTACCTGAGGCAGGCGCGCGGCCAACACGGACAACCGCTCCGACGGTATCTTGGGCTGGCTGTCCTAACCAGCCGGCAAGTGTCACGACCAGCAGCGCTGCCGCCAGCGCCGGTACCCCAACCCAGAACAGCCTGGCAAGATTGATACTGCGCTTGTGTGAGCTTCTGAGTCTCTCACGAATCGCACCCCAGACCCGTTCCGGCGGCACGAACTGCTCCATGGCCGGGGCGGCGTCGCGAATGGCACGGACCTGCGCAAGCGCCTGGCGGCAGACCGGACACTCCGCAATGTGCTCCGCGGCCGTGCCCGCTGCCTCTGACTCGAGGTCGCCGTCCAGGTAGGCACTCAATACTTCTTCAGAACAATGCTGGTCCAACTACTCTCCCCTCACCCAGTGTCTATCTCCAAGATAGGGCGCCAGTTCGCGCCGCAAGAAAGCGCGCGCACGATGGAGTTGCGATTTGCTCGCACCATCAGTAATGCCCAGCACCTTGGCTATCTCCTCGTGTTTGAGCCCTTGGATGTCGTGGAGCACAAAGACCCGGCGGTAGCCCTCGGCCATCCGCGGCAAGGTACTCTCAATCAGCCGGGTCACGCTCAATGGCGTTGAACCGACCTCAATCCCTTCGTCGAGCGATATCGCCTGACGGAGCCTGCGCCGACGGCGGAAGTCGAGGCAGGCGTTTACCGCAATCCTGTAGATCCAGGTTGACACTGCCGATTCACCTCGGAATGACTTCAGCTTCTTGAAGACCTTCACGAATACGTCCTGCGTGACGTCCTCAGCATCTGCCCGATTGGACAGCATCCTGCATGCGGTGCTGAAGACCCGGCCGCGGTACATCTCGTACAGCCGTTCGAAACTAAGGTCAGTTCCGGCCTGTCGCCGGGTATCTGCTGCTTCTTGAATCGTGCCGTTCACTTGGATCTCTAGTTTAGACGGACGTTCGGACTCGGGGTTGCCTCCAATTCACCGGACATCGACCCGCTAAATCAGCCTGGCGGCCGCGCGCTAACACTCCGGCAATTCGTGAGTTATGCAGGAAAACGTCGTTGTCAGGGCTCGTACATGTCCTGCTCGAACTCGTCGACCAGTTGGAACCTCCCCCCGAATCTGAGTCCAATCTGCAACGAGAATCCGCCGAGACTGAAGACCGGCGGTGGCTGGTCCCCGAACCACTGCGTCCGGGCGAGTGGTATTACATAGCTGGCCTTCATGAACAGACCGACATAGGACCCCGGTACGGTCGGCAACATGCCCATAACTTCGGCACCGGGGGCGGCGCTGACGATCCATGACGAATACCACCGCTTCACGCGGCCACTGAAGTTGCCGAGCAGCACGCCGTTCTCGACCGAATGAGCGTATATCGCGCAACCGGCTCCACCGACCTCCAGGCAGCCTCTGAGCCAGAACCACTCAACCGGTACATAGGGGTATCCAAATTCGAGGCCGGCCCGGATGGCTGCCATTTCACTTCCCAGGGAGTCGGCATGGTTGGCGCGCAAGGCGGCTGCGCCGAACCCGCCGATTGTGGCCGCGCCCACCTGCGCGCCGCCGTGACCTCCATACCACCACAACGGCGTCCTGTAGGTGAACCTGCCGCTGCCGCCAGCGAACGAATCGCCGGGGACAGGGGTCTGGTTGAGGGAATCGAGCCTCTGATTCAGTCCCCGGAAATCAACAAACCCACCCGTTACCTCAAACCCGCCATAGCCGTAGCATACGACTGCTAGACAGAGCAGGCCGGCCACGCCTATCCCCACAGCGCATCTCATCGGATGATTCCACGCTCCAGGCTCTGGACTCTGGATTCTGGACTCTGGATTCTGGACTCCCATGCCTACCTCCTGACAGACTGGTTGGACAGAAGAGGATTTGTGAAATCGTACTCGATCGACCCGGCCCGCACCGCGTCGCCGCCGGAACGCGCAGGCTGAAGGGGTTCGGGCAAATTCGGGTCAGCCCATATCGCCATCGCACGCCAGTGCGAGAGCGGAGCGACTGAGTCCTCGACGGCATAAACCCAGATGGTCTGCACCCGGTGCTTCCGCCGCCGGTTGTACTCATCAAGGATCGAAAACAGCGCCCAGTTGAGCGCGACCTGCAGTGTATCGTTCGGTACGCCCGGCCGGACCAGGACAGTAAGACGGAGTCTCTCCACCCGATTTGCTGACATGTCGGTCACCCCGGTCACGCGGAAGTCAGGCCGCGGTACCGCAGGCTGAACCAGAAGCGGACGCGATCGCCGAACCGGCCACAGCATCGCAGTAGCAGCCCCAAGCGCAGCCAGCACAAGCACGCTCAGCCAGTACGCTCGTGAGCGGGAACCGCGGATCTGCCGCCTGAGACGGTCGGCAACCGTCCTCTCCGGCATCTGCATTGATGCATTCTAGCGGCCAGCCTGCGGAAGCGCAAGCAATCATGTGAACACGCCCCCTGAAAGTGATCGTATCACTCCGCGCGAACATGACTCGCTTGACTCGGGACTGATGCCTGCTACAATCGCACCGGCGCCGGCGTGGCTCAGTCGGTAGAGCAGCGGTTTCGTAAACCGCAGGTCGTCAGTTCGATTCTGACCGCCGGCTTTCTATCACAGTCCGCCAAAGTCAAAGCAGGACGACCTTGACTCTTGTCACTTTATCCAATATCCTGACCCCGACTCCAGCATGACGGTCCGCACATCCCCGCTCAGCAGACTACTGCCAATCGTGTATCTGGTCGCGCTCGTGGTCGTCGGCGTTGCGGCACGCGGCCGGGACAGAATCGCCGGGAAGCTGGCGCTGATGCCGCTGGGCTTTGCGGCCATGCTGGCCCGCGGCCGAGACCCGCGGCGCGAAGCCGAAGAGCAGGCGTCATTCCAGGAGGCCGAACGTACTCGCGCCGAACGCCGCGCCAGTACGACGTTCGACAGCTTCACTGACTCCAGCCCGGTGAGCATCGAGCTGTTCTCTCCGGAAGGCACACCGCTGCGCAGCAACAAGGCGGCCGAGCGCCTGCTCGGCAAGGTTCCGCCGCCGGGAATCCCGCTCTTTGATGAACGCGGGCTGAAGCGGGCCGGGTTGCTCGAACCGCAACTGCGGCGTGTGCTGGCCGGCACGCGGGTCGAGACACCCCCAACCTGGTACGACCCAACCGAAATCGGCCTGCCGGGCATCCCGGGCCGAAAGGTCTGCTTCCGCGCCACGGTATTCCCAATACTGGACAACGAGGGCGCCGTCACGCGAATCGCCGTGATGCACGAAGACCTTACCGAACTCAAGAAACTGGAGCAGGAACTGAAGGAGAATGCCGGGCGCTTCGCAGCGGCTCCGGCCGCATACGCGGAAGAACCACCGCCGGGCGCCGATGCCCGCGACATCGAATTCCAGCGCCGCAAGCTGGAGACGGCCCTGCGCGAGAGCGAGGAACGCTACCGCTCACTCGTCGAGTCGGCACGCGGGTACGCCATTGCCCGCTTCTCAGAGGACAGCCACATACTTGCGGTCAGCCCCGCGGTCGAAGAGTTCTGGGGTATCAAGCGCGACACGATCGTCGTGGACAACCCGGCTTTCTTCAGCCGCATCCACCCCGAGGATATCGAACTGGTCAAAACGGTCGAGGCTTCGGCCCGAAAAACCGGCTCATACCCTGACGTCTATCAGTTCCGCGTCATACACATGACGACGAGCGCCGTGCACTGGCTGGCCGTGCATGGCTCGGTCAGTACGTACGGCGGCAAGCGGGTATTCGATCTGCTGCTTGTCGACATCACCGAATCCCGCAAGGTCGAGGACGAACTGCATGAACGGCAGAGGAACATCAATGCCATGCTCACCAGCACGGACGATGGCGTGTTCACGATGGACAAAGAGTGGATCATCAGAGACTGGAGCCCGGGCGCCGAGAAGGAAACACGGGTAGCTGCGTCTGAAGCAGTCGGCAAGCGGCTCTGGGAGGTCTATCCCGATATCGAGAAGAGCGGCTTTGGTCCCGTCTATCGGAAGGCGCTCCTCGACCGCGTACCCCAGTACCACGAGGGCTTCTACCAGGACGGCCGGGAGAAGTACGCCGGCTGGTTTGCCATCTCAGTCTACCCTCACGAGGCCGGCGTCCTGACCCTGATCCGCAACGTGTCGCAGCGGAAGCGCGCCGAACTGGCCTGGCGCGACGCGGACGCGAAGCTCAAGGCAATGTTGGAGACACCGGGTACGGCGGTCACGATCAAGGACCACAGTCTGCGCTACACGCTGGCCAATCCCGCCGCGATGCGGATGATGGGACCAAACGCCGGGGACTCCATCGTCGGCAAGACCGACCTTGAGCTCTACAACTCCAAGGTGTCGGCGCTGATCACCTCACACGACCGGCAGGTCATGGAACGTGGCCAGCCGGTGGAGCTGGAAATCGCCCTGCCCGATGGAGCGAACGCCAACGCCACCTGGTATCACATCAGCAAGCAGCCATTGCATGGTCCGACCGGTACGGTCATCGGCGTGCTGGACGTCGCTTACGAAATCACCGGCCGCGTGCGCGCCCAGCAGGAACTGCTGCGCCGCCGCGAGTACATGGAAAGACTGCTGAGCGAGCAATCCCAATCCCTGCGCAAAGCACAGGAAGAGCTCAGCCGTTGGGCCCGGTGAGAACACCGGCGTGAAGCCGGCGCAAATGGCCAGCCGCTCAGTTCCCAAGGCAAAAGTGCAGCCGCAAGCAGCTGCGAAGTTCCAGGCTTTGAGCCGACTGGCTTCACGGTATTCGCTGCCACTGGTCCTGCTGTTCCTGCTCGGCGCACTCGCACTGCGTGCCGCGGATCTGCGGGCCGACCCTCCCCCGGACATGAGCTGGAGCACCGGACCGTACACGGACGAGGCCCTCGACACCTATTCCGCGCGTAACCTCGTGCTCTATGGCAGATGGAAGACCGACGACTTCCTGCCACTCGTGGTCTACCCGTTGGTCAATTATGCGATGGTGCTGATCTTCAAGGTTCTGGGCTTCGGGTTCATCCAGTTGAAGCTGCTGTCGCTGGCGGCTGGCGTGCTGTCGGTCCTGGTCATCTACCTGCTCGTGAGGGAGGATTCCGGCCACCTGGCCGGGCTGCTTGCGGGACTCATGCTCGCCACGTCTTTCCCGTTGGTGATGTACAGCCGGCTCGGGCTGGTCGAAACAACGCAGATCCTCTTCCTGCTCGCGACCGGGCTCTTCTACGTCCGCGGACTGAAACAGCCCTGGCAAATGGGCATCGCCGGGCTGCTCGGTGCATCCTCGTTTCTGCTGGTCAAGGCTTCCGCGGCCTTCATCGCACCGGCAGCTATCGGGGCCTTTGCGTGGGAGCTCGTCGTCGCTCGCAGAGACCGCGCGTCGTTCCATACCATGCTCCGGGCCGTCAAATGGGGGGCTGCCGGCATTGGCGTCGCTATCTGCATCTGGTTCCTCGCCGTGTTCCTGCCCTACCGCGCGAGCTACTTCGAGTACATAATGCGTCACTCCCTGACGTCGCCCTTGGGTCACCCCCAAGGAGTACTCGGCTATCTGGCGAACACGTTTTCCATCGGTCTCAAGACAGGATTGTTGTCGCGCCTCGCCTGGCCGGCAGCAGTCGGTTTCGTCACACTGCCGGTATTTGCTGTCGGGCGTCGACCTGCTCTTCGCTACCTCGCCTTGTGGTTCTTGACTGCCGCGCTGATGCTGGGGTACATGAACTACCGTCCGGACCGTTACGAACTCGTGTTGCTGCCTGCGCTGATTGCTGGCTTCGCGGCCGCGCTTGCTCGCCTGCTTGAGGAGGGGACGGTAGTCCCGGGTCTGAACCCGAGTGTACCCAAGACAGTCCTGTATTCCCTGTGGCTCTGGCCACTCGCCGCTCAGGCAATTGTCTACACGAGATATCTCTGGGGGCTGGTCCGGACTGCGTCCGACCCGGTCATAACCGGTCTCGCCCTTCCCCTGGCACTCGCGACGTGCTTCGCCGGCTACACGGTAGCCAGGCGCTTCCGGCAGGGCATCATTCTCAAGCCGCGTGCGGCGCGAGTCATTGTGGCGCTGCTGGCTATCGCTCTGTCGTTGCGAATGGACTTCAGGCAGTTCTCCGACTGGTTCCGACACCGGACCCACGACATCGTAACCTGCTGCGGCGATATGGCGTCCATCCTGCCTCGCGATGCCGTTCTGGCCGGAGGATGGGCACCGGTGCTGCTTTCCTGTTCGAACAAACGAGCGCTTGCGATAACTGACTGGGCCAACATCGAGGACCCGGTGCGTAGATATGGCATCACGCACTTGGTGACGGCTGAAGGCGGGTTTGAGGAAGAGCTGTTCTGGAAACTCTATCCCGAATTGATGATTCGCCCGCTGGACGTCTGGCGCGGTCAAATCGGGAACACCATGCTCTTCATCTACGTACTTCCGAAGCCGACGCAGCCGCGGGCAGCGGAGCCGAGCGGGTAGCTACTGCTGGCCGGTAATGCGGAACTCAGTCCGACGGTTCCTGGCCATGCCCTCGGCCGAGTTGTTCGGCGCGATGGGCTGCGTGTCGGCATAGCCGTGAGCGGTGAGCCGCTCCGGCGCAATTCCCCACTTCGTGATAAGGTACTGCCTCACCGCCTCGGCTCGGGCCTGCGATAGTTCCCAGTTCGAGGGGTACTGGCTGGTCGATATCTCGCGCGGGTCGGTGTGTCCGGCGAGTTCAACCGTGATTCCGGGGTTGACTCGTAGAATCTCGCCGGCTCGAGTCAGTACGGAGTCGAACTCGGGCAGGAGGTCGGCTTTACCGGTCTCGAAGTTCACGCCCTGCAGCACGATTGTCTGGCGGCGCTTGACCAGGTAGAAGTCCCTGTTCGTAATCCTGCCCGCCTCAACCTTCAGGGTGCATGTCTGCGTGAGGTAGTCTTCAGTCGGCCCGGACGCGGTCAGGCTGTACTGCCCGGCCGGCAGGCTGCGTAGAACGTAGCTACCCAGTGCCGAGTCGGCTTGCGTGCTGCCCTGCACGGTGCCCTGATAGGCAATACTGCCGCCTATCGTTTTGCGCGTGGCGGCATCGGCAACGATGCCGGTGATCGCGCCATAAGTCAGCGGACTGAGCGCGATCACCGCGGACTGCTCATGGTCGCCGACGATGTACATCGAGTCCACCCTCGGCAGGTAGTCGGTCCGGTTGGTGTAGATGACGAGATCACCAGCCGGCAGCCGCGTCAGCCTCAGCTCGCCAGTTATCCCGGTATGACCCTTGTAGGAACTGACCCCGGTCGCAGTCACGTCGGCGGAAAGCGGCAGCATGTTACTCCCGTCAACGACCTTCAGCCGAACGCTACCCGACCCCCTGTGCAACAACGCTGCCTGCAGTCCAATCCGGTGCGCTGTCCCGAGCTTGCCATAAGGAGTCAGGGCGTAGTCCAGGCTGAATGCACCAACATGAACACCAAGCCCGGCAGTCAGCCCACTCACTGCTCCCAAGGTACTCAGGTCCTCCGGGCCGGCCCGATAGCCCAGCCGAACCGCGAATTCGGGTACCGGCCTGTACTCAGCACCGAGGCGGAGCGACACCGCGTTTTCCAGCGGCAGGATCACATCCAGCAGTGTGTTGACCGGACCGAACACAAGGCTGCCGCCGACTCCCGCCTCGATTGGCATATGCTCAGTACCTCGACCGTACATCGCAATACCGAGATTGCGCGCGACCGCACCAAGAGTGAGGAACGGTCGGGGGCGGCACGCGAATCCGAGATCGACCGCTCCACCGTAGCCGCCTGACGTGTACAGACTCTGGTAGAAGCCCTTCGCTGCGGCCCCGACGTAGTAGTCGCGAGCGACAGCGAGGCCGTATCCGGCTGATATCGTACCGTTCCACGTCCGGAACGTATCGCCTGGCAAGTTGTTGGCATCCCAGAACTCGATCCTGGGCTCGCCGCTGTACACCAACCCGAGGCCGAGTGCGCCCTGACCGAATGGTAGCGATGCGTGAACAACCTCGTCTTTGATGCCGGCAAACCACTCGTGGTGCGCGAGCCCAATACGGTTGGCCAGCACGCGGCCCAGCCCGGCAGGGTTCCAGTAGATGGCACTGGCATCGTCCACTGCGCCGATGCCGGCGCCACCCATCGCGGCAAAACGCGGCCCTTGGTCAATGACGAGCACCGGCATGACCGAGGTGCCGGGCTGCCCAAATCCGACAAGACTCAGAAAGACGACGACGCCGGCAAGACTACTCATGTTCTACTCCCTTGTCACAACCAGTTTCTTCCGGATTCGGTCAGTTGTGCCATCGTGCACGTAGTCAAGTATGTACTCGTAGGTCCCGGGCGCCACACCCCGACCGTTATCGTTGACCGCATTCCAGGGCACGAAGTGAACGCCGGCCGCCCTGTCTTGCCGCCTCAGCACGCGACAGACCCGCTCGCCGGCTCGAGTGTAGACAGTCAAGCTGACCTTCCCGTCGGCAGGCAGGCCAATCACGAACGTCGTATGACCGCTGAACGGATTCGGGAAGTTGTGCACCGAGAAACCCGGGACCAGGGCCAGAGTCAAGAACGCAGTGTCAGCCACCAGCGAGTCGTTGCCCAGGTGCCCGGCTATCACGAACTGCTTCTGAGCGAACAGCGCCGTATCACCAGCCAGCCCGGATGGCGTCAGCACCTCAAGCGAGAACCGGCTCGTCTCACCCGGAACGACGTAGCCAAGGTCGGGGATGCCATCGCCATCAGTATCGGCCAGGTCGCTGGCGCCCGTCGCGTCACGCAGTTGGGCGTACCAACCTGCAGGCGCCGCGGGCCTCGCCACCTCAACGATTCCGCCGGTGTCACCTTCAATCAGGGCATAGAACCGGTACGTCTTGCCTTGACCTGCCTCAAGCCGGTCGGACTGGTCCGGGTCAACGTGCAGCCGTTGCTCGAACACGCGTACGGTGGCTATGACCTTGTCGTTGGCCGGATTCATATCGCTGAAGAGCATCGTCGAGCAACTGACAGCCCAGGTCCCCGACTCCGCCACCCAGGACGGAAATGTCAGTTCGACGGTCGAGTCAGGATACAGCGTCCGAGTTTCATTCGCCGTGCGGCTGTAGACGTCACCGATGCGAAACCGCACGTTGAAGAAACGCTCCACTCTGTTACCGAAGTTCCTGATTCGCGCCACAGGGGTCACGGTGTCGCCGGCGGACACCGCGCCGGTCGGAACCAGAATCTGGATAGCGCCGACGTCGTGCATGGCAGCACCCAGTACTGTCAATGTATCACTCAAGGTGTCGTTGTGCGGGTCCTGGTCTCCGACCAAAGCAGTGTAGCAGGTGACGGCTATTTCTCCAACCGGCTCGGCCGTCCAGGTGGGAAACACGAGCGTGTCGCTCCTCGCCGGCGCCAGCGTCTCCTGGACCGTCACGGAGTAGCCGGCGCCCAGCTTCATCGTCACCGGGAACCCGGCTGCAGTTCGACCGAGGTTACGGACGACAACGCTCGGCAGATACGCCACGCCTGAATCCACGGTCCCCGCAGGCGCCAGCAGTATGATGGGTGCTACATCCAAATCGAACACCCGGCGCACCTGCACGGAGTCAACCAACGTGTCATTCCCCGGGTTCTCGTCGCCGGTCAGATTGGTGAAGCAGATTATAGTCTGGGTTCCGACCGGACCGGAATTCCAGACCGGGAAACGCAGGGTCTCGGCCGCACCGGCGGCAACAGTATCGTTCAGCGTCTGGCTGTAGTTGCCACCTATCGTGATGGTGGTCGGAAACGCCGCGCTGTTTGTCCCGAAGTTCCTCACGATGACTGTGGGGATTGCCTGCACGCCCGAGTCGACGATGCCGGACGGGACGAGGATGGCCGTAGGGCCGACATCCTCCGTCAGCGGTTGACCATAGTCGATGCGTACCTCAAACAGCATCGGCAGCGAGGCCGGGTTCTGGTACGCGAGATCTGCCCGGTACTGGATGTACCTCGAGTTCAGTGAATCAGGTACGGTATCGCCGTTCGCGACCGCAAACCAGCCGCTCCATGTCGGGTCGGGCGCAGCCGTCGCGCCGGTTCTGACCGCGAACTCAACTGAAGAACCTGCGGACGTCGAGTCATCCCATGAGACGGCATGCCAGTTTGTCGCGTTGCCGCCATCAAATACGGAAGATACATAGTCCTCCCGATAAGAGCGATCATAGATGTTGCCAATCGGCCTTGCCACCCCATGGTGGCCGGAGTAACACGGGAGTTCTGTAGTCTCGGCCCAGTCAGGACCCCAGAGCACTTTGGCGGTTGTACTGGGCCTGAAATCGTCGAAATAGATGTCAACGTTGCCGTCGCCGTCAAAATCCGCGACCCTGCCCCCGGTCGAGTTCATGGATAGCGTACCAACAGTGTCCGACTTCGAGTCACTGAAGTAGGGAGACGAACCCGTGTTGTAGTAGATGATCGGCTTGAACATGGATGGCGAGTAGTAGGAACCGCGGAAGAAGAGCAGGTCGAGCAGACCGTCTTCGTTGAAGTCATACGCGGCACTGCCACCAAAGCAACGGTTCGTGTTGAGTACCGTTCGCCTGTCGAACGTGAAACCCGAATCTGATCCCCAATAGACCCATGCCTGCGTTATGTTGTTGTGTCCGGTGTACACTATGTCGAGCCAGCCGTTCTGGTCGAGGTCGGCAACGGTGATTCCCTGAGCGTTGAAACCGCCCCCAACTGAGTAATCGAGCCACTCGGTGCGATAGGTACGGTTGGGCCCGAAGTAGAATATTGGCTGGCGCGGGTATTGGTTAGTGCAGCACGCGAGCATGTCGAGATACCCATCCTTGTCTACGTCGGCCACGACCCAGTTGTGGCCCGTGTCGGTACCGAGGTAAATGAGCGTAACATCTGACTGCGAGTAACCAGCGACGCTTCCCCAGTAGATGCAACTGGTGCCGTCCTCAGAAGCGAAGACAAGGTCGAGGTAGCCGTCGCGGTCCAGGTCAGCCGTGGCCACCGCCTCCGACTTACTGACCGGAAGCAAAGTCGTATTCTGCGGATCGGGGCCGGAGGCAGTGCCCCAGTAGATAGTCCCGCAGGCCTGGGCACGCCAGCCCATGTGAAGGAGGTCGGGGTAGCCGTCGTAGTTCAGGTCAGCAATGTCACATGCGGCGCCACCGGAAACCGGATAGGAGCGCGAGCGGCTCGGAGCAAATCCCGAGGAGTCACCGAAGTAGACGTAGACGTGGTCGCCGTAGCCCTCGGAACACACGAGGTCCATCCAGCCATCGTTGTTCAGGTCGAAACGTGGAACGAACTCGACTGTCCCGCCGAAGCGGAATGAGGCGAAAAGGTTGCTCTCGAGTTGGCCGTCGGCGAAGTCACCCTGGGACGTCTCCCTCCACGTCAGCGCTTGCGCCAACCCGGCGAGACACGCCAGGGCAAGTGGCAATGCGGCAGCCATCCGTTTCGTGCTGCCCACGGAGAGATTCTAGGTAGAGTCCTGCCCGTGTCAAGCCGCCGACTCGTGACCACAGACCTTGCACTTTCGCCTCTTGGGCGAAAAGAGCGCTGCCAGTGCGAATAGCACTGTGGCCACGATCACGATGGCGGCACCGGACGGGATGCCGAGGAAGTAGGAAACGACGAGACCGGCGACGCAGGATACGATGCCGGCGATCCAAGAAAGGACGAACATCATCCCGTATCTGTGGGTCAGTTGGTAGGCCGTGGCTGCGGGAGTCACGAGCAAGGCCTCGACCAGGATGATGCCCACGGTCTTGAGCGACACGACAACAGTCAAAGCCAGAAGACCCAGGAGCAACGCAGCCAAAGGCACGGTGGGCAACCCGGCGGCTTCAGCCATATCCTCGTCCAGGGTGAGGAACTTGAGTGGTCGATACAGCACCGCGATGGCACCAATCACGACCAGCGCCAGAACGGCCATCATTGCGAGGTTACCGGGGGTAACGCCAAGGACATTCCCGAAAAGGTACCCATAGACCCGCGCATCGTAGCGCTTCATCAGCCCGATAAAAAGCACTCCGAGGGCCATGGCGAACGCAAAGAATACGCCGATTGCCGCGTCCATCCGCAACTGCGCCCTGCGCGTCGCGACCTGGATGAGCCCGGCCGTGCCGAGACAGAAGAGCACCGCCGCAAAGAGCGGGTTGACTGCCAGCAGGAACCCGAGGGCAACGCCCCCGAAGGCCGCGTGAGCCAACCCGGAACCGGCGAAGGCCATACCGCGCAGAACCACAAAGACGCCGATACAGGAACAGGTGGTGCCGACGATTACCGAACTCAGGAGCGCCCGCTGCATGAATCCGTAGCGCAGGAAATCAAGCATGGCGGTCCCCAACGACAACGTACCGACGCCCGCCCTCCTCGGCGAAGATAACCCGGCCGCCGTACAGCGACTCCAACGTTTCGCGGTTCAGCACCTGAGCGCAACTGCCGAACGCCCGCACCGTGCGGTTGATGTACAGCACCTTGTCGACGCACGGCAGGACTTCGTTAACATCGTGCGTAACGTAAAGCGTAGTCAACGCCCGCTCGGCGTGCAGCCTCCGCACGAGTTCGACCATAGCAGACCGGGTTGCGGCGTCTACGGCCGAGGTCGGCTCGTCCAGCAGCAGAATCTGCGGTGCCTGCACCAGTGCACGGGCGATAAGCAATCGCTGCTGCTGGCCGCCGGACAAGTGCCCGGCTACATGGCCGGCCGACTCTACGAGACCGACCGCCGCCAGCGCCTGCTCGACCCGCGCCCGTTCGTCAGCCGTCGGCCGCCGGAAGGCACCCAGCGCCGGGTACAGCCCCATCGTAACCGCGTCGCGCACACTGATAGGAAACCGCGGGTCGAGCGCCCGCCGCTGAGGAACGTACCCCATGTGACGTCGGGCATTCGGCAGTTCGCGGCCGGCTGCGCCCAGCACGGTAACACTCCCGGATACGGGCCGAACCAGCCCGAGGACTGCGCGCAGCAGGGTGGTCTTGCCTGAACCGTTCGGCCCGATTATGCCCAGGAACTCGCCGGCCCTCAGCTCAAAGCTGACATCTTCGATGGCGATCGACTGCTGGTACGCAACCGTGACATGGTCGAACCGGACCGAGCTCCCGGCCGGCGAGGTCAAACGCAGTTCTCCTGCTACCTGCTACAGTTCCTTGAGCAACGCTGCGATTGTCCGGACCGGGACTCCGGTCGCGCCGGCCGGCGCGTAGTCCCAGTCTTCCTTGGTGAACGACGGGCCGGCGATGTCGATATGCACCCACGGTATGCCTTCACCTACGAATTCCTTAAGGAAGAGCCCGGCGATAGTCGTGCCCGCCACGCCCGGCTTGCCGGTGTGCTTCATGTCGGCGACCCTGCTCTTCATGTGCGACCTGTACCGGTCCGGCAGAGGCAGTTGCCAGAAGAACTCGCCCTGCTTCCGGCCGACCGACATCAGACGGTCGATTGTCCGCTGGTCGGTGCCCATCAGGCCCGAGTACTCGTCGCCGAGCGCGACAACGCAGGCACCTGTGAGCGTCGCCATGTCGATCATCAGGTCCGGCTTGAGGGTCGAACCGTAGGCAAGGCTGTCCGCAAGCAGGTGCCTGCCCTCGGCATCGGTGCTGATGACCTCTGCAGTCTTGCCGTTGTAGTGCCGGATGACGTCGCCCGGCTTCTGAGCCCCGCCGCCCGGCATGTTCTCGGCGAAGGGTGCGAGACCGTGCACCGTGACCGGCACGTCGACCGAGCCGAGCCACTTGAACAGCGCCAGTACTGCCCCGGCTCCGGACATGTCATCCTTCATCGCTTCCATCCCCGTTGCCGGCTTGATGGAGATTCCGCCGGAGTCGAACGTGATGCCCTTGCCTATGACTACCACCGTCTTCTTCGATTTCCCAGGCGGCGTGTACGTCAGGTGAACCAGGCATGGCGGCTGGTGAGAACCGGCACCCACGCGCAGGATGCCGCCCATGCCTAGCTTCTCGATCTCGGCCTTGTGCATCACCCGAACCGCGATGCGCTCCTTCTTCGCCAGCCCCATGGCGATCTCGGCCATCTTCTCAGGTGGCTTCGGACTGGGCGGTTCGTTCGCCAGGTCCCGGGCAAAGCAGACAGCTTCGGAACGCGCCACTGCCTCGGCGACGGCTTTGCGCATGGCTGCCGAGAGACCCCTGGGATTCGTAAACACGAGCATCAACTCGCCGACCGGCTTTGCCTCGTCCGGCTTCGGAGTCCGGTACTTGTCGAACCGGTAGCTGGAGAGGATTGCGCCCTCGACGGCGGCTCCGACGAATTCGGCGAGGTCGCCCCGCACTTCTCTGCTGTCGGGGACAGTCAGCCCGATGGAGTCCACCCCGATGTCTTCTGCCCGCTTCAGAGCCTTGGCCACAGCGGACCTGACGCGGTCAAGCTCGAACTCCTTCCGCTTGCCCAGCCCCGCGAGAATCAGCTTGGGCGCGCCCGAGCCCGGACGCAACAGGCTCGTCTTCTTGAACTGGCCTGTGAACTTCTCCCCGGCCGCGACTGCGGCGTAGCTCTTGCCTTCGTCGCCGGGAATCGCCAGCGGGGTATTGTCGCCGTCAAACATGAACCCGACCAGCACTCGGCCGGTCCAGTTCTTCTTCGCAATCAGGTCAATCTTCACTTTAGCTCCTTTGCGGGCCTCCGCCCGCTCGTCAATCATACGGCGCAACCCGCCCTGTTGTCAAACTCCGCCAAGCCGAGGGAATGCGTACGGTCTCGGAGAACTCGGACTACGCTTGGTGCGAATCTCAAGAGCGCAGAACTTGACAGCGGCCCTTGATATGGATAAACCAAGGTAGGATAAACTGAGGCCGCCCGGTGCCCGACCTCAAGGTGCCCGGCCGGGTTCCAATTCCAGTGAAGACGGCGCCGTTTCGGAGGTTGATATGAGCCGAAAGCTCGTCTGTCTGGCGGTCCTTGTGACCGCGTTCTGCGCGCAGGCCTGCGCGTGCCCGCACGGGCTTCGACCAGTAGAGCGCGTAGTCCGCCTCGTTTTCACTGGACAAATATGAGAGCGCTCTCTGTCTCTCTTGTCGGGATTCTGTGCGCCGCAATCCTGGCTGCGTCCGGTCAGGCAAGCGGCAGCATGGTTGAACCGACCCTGGCCGCTGACACGGTCTATGATGATGATGTCGGCATCGTCAACTTCAAGCCCTGGGATACGTGCTATGTTGGGGACACCTGGCGGACCCGACCGATGATGGTCACGAATTTCGGCAGGCACTTTGAAGCGTTTGATGTCCTCATGATTCTGTACTCGGGCGACTCAACCCCGGTGTATGTGTTCCGCGCGTCGGTGATGCTGGTTTGTGGGGAGACCGCCTCGGTCAGTCCCCCCGCCCCATTCTCTCGGATCTTCGACCGCCCCGGCAATCACGTAGTATTCACGTGCACCACCGAGTTAGCGGGCGATGAGAATCCTGCCAACGATGGCGGAAGCGAGAGGATGGTTGTCCTACCACGTCCAGGACTGATGGAGGACAAGACAGATTCCAGCATAGTGAACCAGCCCGGGCTCCTTAGGACTTCTGTCATGGACGTCGCCCTGTTCAGGTCGCTGATTCTGAATACGAGGTCCCGGGTTCGCGTCCTTGACTGTACCGGCAGAACGGTTGCGCCTGAGCGGGCCTGCCAAGGGGTTCACCTTCTGATCGCCGATAGACCGAGAAAGATCGTAGTGAAGCGACGAAGTGAAGAGAGATGTTCACAGGTGATGAAGCTGGATGTTCTGCGCATCCTTGACGCGCTTCGAAATGAGACAAGTTGCGAGTCCCCACAATCCCCTTCCGCATTTCTAGACGAAAGCCACCTGGGCGAGGGTGAGGTTGCGGCCATCGAGGGCGGGGCGAAGTCAGAAGCCAGAAGGCAGAAGCCGCGGCACGACTCCGCCATGAGTCACCAGTTGTCAGCCTGCCGTCGGCAATTGCTGAGGGACTACTTCACTCCGAGCAGGAACGGGGACACGAAACAAGAGCCCGTTGACTTCGGGACCCGCCGGGCCGCCGACCGGCTTACCGCTAACGGCTGACGGCCAGGCGCAGAGAGCTTCCCGGATTGCTCAAGGTTTCTCTGCGACTACCTTGCCGTCACGCCAGACATAGATCGGCGTACCGTAGGCGCGCGCGGTCTTGCGAGCGGTCTTCGCCGCACGTCGCAGGGCGCGGCCCACAGTAACGGCAAGAGTCTCGGTCTGCTTCTTTCGTTTCTGTGTCTTCATGACTGAGCCTCCAGTAACCGGGGCGCATCCCCGGAGTTGTCATATACTGTCCACGCGTCGGCAATCGAACGGTAAGCGGTCTGGAAGTTATCCCAGCCACGCACAAACCGCCGCACCACATCGGCGCGCGGGACATCGTGCCCGCCCTGCTTGACGCGGGCCGCGATACGCCGCAGCGCAATTCGCGGAGAAGGCAGGCGAAGGAAGATGATCTCGACCCGATAGCCCGCTGCTTTCCACTGTTTCAGACGGCTGAGAAGCATCAGCCCGCTCAAAGTGGTCTCGAATGCGAAATCGGCACGTGTTTGGGCGAGTCGGTCGAGTTCGGCCAGGTAAAGGCGACCGGCCGCCAGCGCCGCCAGTTCCGGGCGTAGCGGAGATAAGCCGCCAGCGATCAAATCCGCGTTCACGAAATTGATGACGCCGGCATCCCTAAGCAGGAACTCGCGGGCGAAAGTGGTCTTGCCCGCGCCGTTTGGGCCAGCGATGACGATGCAGAGGGGTGGTCGCCCGGCTGGCACACTCACCCTGAGCCTCCGCGGGCCAGGTCCGGTACCTTCGGCCAGCGTTCATTGCTTCGATACATGGTTCAGGTATAGCGAAATACCGGGCGAAGTCAAGTGCGCGGACTCGGTCAAGGACGCGAAATGACCGCCACTCCGCTTCGCTCCGGGTGCGCGACGCACCCCTTCGGCTTCGTGTGGCTGCGCCACCGCAGAGACGAGCAGGGGTTTAACAGGGACGCTACCCGTTTCCCGTGCGCCCTGCTTCTGGCCTGGGCGCCAGCTTGGCTTTCCAGAGGTCGAAGGTGTTGGCGACGAGGGCCGCGGCTTCACGTGCAACCGCCTCGTCGTGCAGCTTGGGCGCAGTGGCATCAACCTCGGCCTGCGCCAGTGCCGTGCGCGTCCGTTGTCGGAGCCAGCACGCCAATCCAGGTGAAGTAATCGCAGGCTGAGTCCCGTGACTAACAGAGCAACCGTCTACTGTCATTGGCTTGACTTTCGCCCCGACCCGGCCATGTTCACAGGCGATGAAGCCGAACGTCCGCTCGTCCTTAACGGGCTCTGGATGGAAAGTCCCCGGAACTTACGTAGCTGTTCAGGCCTCGATGCGTCGTCTTCTCACAGAGAAAGAGAAAGGCTGGCGACGCAGCCGGGGTGTTTCATCGCCACCAGGTTGAAGGTCACGGTCAGGATTTGCTTGAACGAGAACCGCGCTCCCAGGTTGACGTCGTCTGCGTCATACTCGACCAGCAGGCTGAGGAACGGAGCGGCTTTCATCTCAACTCCGCCAAAGAGGCCGATGAACCGATGGCCCTTCGCCTTATTGGATATGTAGTCCCACCAATCGGTGCCATACCCCAGGTGCAGGCGGACTGGCTCAATGCCCAGGAACCCGAGCTTCTTACTGCTGACTACATACAGGGAATTGAAGTTCTTCTCTATCCCGATCATGTCCTGAACGCCCAGAGCCGTTGCCGGAATGAGATGAGACTCCTGTATCAGCAGACATTTCACGCAAAACACCCGGTCGGTCGTGCTCTTGAGGAAGAGCGTTCCATACGTCAATCTCAGGCCTGCTTCAACCCGAGGTACCAGACCAACCATTGCGAAGAAGGACCAGTCTCTCGGTCTCCGCGTATCCTTGCCCAGAAAGTCAGCCGCATACCCGCCGCCGATGAGGCCCTTTCCGAATTCCGCGACATCGGCAGTGGGGATCTTCACGAGCCCGGTCGTGCCGTAGCTGGTTTGGGCGAAGGCGGATGACACGATGCTGCATCCGACAAGGACGACTGCCACCACAACCGAGTTCAAACTGGACATGCAGGCTTCTCTAGCATAAGTACTGCACGCATGGTCCAGCCGAGCGACGCGTAAGCGTACCTGACTCGTCTTTGGCCGGAGCCGAGCGGCACATCACGTTTGTCTGGTCCGCACGGTCATACGGCGATCTCTGCTATCGGCAGGGACACGCAGACGCGTCAGTGGTTCCTTCGTCTCGACCTGCCACCGTCCATAGTGCCGCAGCCGTCCTTCGTCTACTCCCAGGTCCCGGGTGGTCCCAGATACTCTCGACCGGGTTCGGGCAGGCCTGGATGTACCTTTCCTCGTAGTTGTTGTGGTGGTACCGGCGGCCAGTCATTCGGTGGTGGAGGCACCGGCGGAAGGGTGTCAATACGAGGAGGAAATTCGTAATAGCTGGTCACCGTTCCCGTCACACGACCGTAGAGCCACTTGTCGAGGTCGCCAGCACTCACGCCGGGCTGGAAGGCGTTAATGTCCCCCTCGGACAGACTCGCAGGAGGTAGGGCTTCGACCAGGGCCGTGCCGATGGCCCCACCGGAGTCGTCGACAAACTGCTCATACCAGGTCGCCTCCGAGGTGGAGTGAAAACCATGACGTACCTTTGTCACTTCAGTATGCCGCCCACGCCTTCCCCATTCGAAAGCGCGCTCGCTCAGCGCGTTTTCGTATTCAGCTCGCGCCTGAACGGCCTGGTCATACCATTCGCGGTACTCCTCATTCGCCTGTTCCAGGGCCATCCTGGCCCGTGGTTCTTCATCGCGCATTGTCGCCCTCAGACGATTCCACCTTCCCGTGAAAAAGTCGTTCCACGTAACAGACCAGAGCAACTCCAGGTTCGTGGCGGCGTCGTCGGCCGCGATTCGTGCTTGCCTCGCCTTGCGTACGCAGTCATCGTAAATGTCAAACCAGTGCTTGGTCACGTCTGCCTGTTCGGTGTAGACGCTTGGTTCGGTGGAGATGGGGAAGGGCCCTCGCGGCCGCGCGCTTGTGACTCCTGGCGCTGTCGGCAGCACCTCCGCTGGTGGCTGCACCTCAGTTATCTGCCCCAGGGCACAGGCCGGAGAAACAAGCAGCAAGAGCAGCGCTGGAGTCAAGAACCGGGCAACACGTTTCCTCACCATCGACAGACCTCCTTCGGCTATTCCTCCGTCCACAACTTGCAGTCGATATCCGACGTCATCTGCCCATCGGCAACTCTAACGCGAGAAACCTGACCTCGCAGGTACCCGTCCTTGAGGCACACGACCGCACAGAGTCCGGGTTTGACGTGCTCAACCAGGTACTCGCCGTTTGCGTTCGTCCGTGCGAAGGCTGCCACTATGCGGGCATTCGAGCCCGGGCACTTCTGAGTGGCAAACACCATGGCGCCGGCAACGCGTCGACCGCTGGGCGAGGTTGTGGTCCCGGAAACCGAGCCCCCCTCAGTCATCAGGAAGTCGACACGGGCCGTGCTGTCAGCCGCCACCATCACGTTCGCCTGACAGCCAACCGCGTGACCTGCTTTCGTTGCGTAGACGCCATAACGGCCGGGCGGCAGCCATTCGAGAATGTAGTTACCGCTGCTGTCAGTCACGGCGGATGCTCCGAGCAGTTCAGGGTTTCCCGGGGCGTCGAAGAGGCTCACTCGCGCGTTCCTCAGAGGCATCCCGGTGATACTATCCATCGCCGCCCCGGCGATCGAGCCGGCTCCCGTGGTTATGCCGAGGGAGAAGTCCAGCCCGCCTACATCCTGGTTGGATGCTACTAGCAGGCTGTCTTTCTTCTGCGGTTCGAACCCCGGTCCTCTCGCAGCGACAGTATATACACCCGCCTTCAGATTCTCGATGGTGTACTCGCCATTCGAGTCGGTGCGCGCGAGACCGACCACCATGGGCAGATTGTCAACCGGTGTGTGTCTTGAGGCGGCCACGGTGACCCCCTCGAGGGGAAGGCCGCTGGTCTCCGCCGTCACTTTGCCGGACAGCGTGGCGGCTGTCGGCAAAGAGAAGTCAATCCCTGTGACCGTCTCTCCTTCCGTCAGCACTATCCCGGCGACCGTGTCGTCCGCACCCAGTACTTCGACCTTGTAAGTACCCGCAGGCAGCGCTTCGAGGAGATAGCTTCCGTCCTCTTTGGTGAGGGCCTGTCCGGCCCGCTCTCCTTCCGTAGCCGCGACGACTGTTACCCCCTTCTTCGGCGATCCGCCGGCCCGTACAACCCGGCCAGTTATACCGGCGCCGTTGGCCAGCGCGAAGTCAACGTTGCCCGTTTCCTCCCCCGGCATCACGTTTACGCCGACTTTCGAGGCTCGAGCGTGCCCCGCTGCCTCGGCCGTGACTTCGTACACGCCGGGGACGAGACCTCTCAACTGGTAGGTCCCGTCCTGTGCGCTTAGCGCAGAACTCGTTCTACCATTCAGTTCACGCGCGCGGATGAGGACCCCGGGAATCGGAGTCACCCCGTCACGCTCGGTAGCGGTCCCGGATATCAGGCCGGTTCTCACCAATGAGAGGTTGACGTCGCGCGTTTCCGCCCCGGCCGCGACTGTCACCTGGGTGCGCGAGGTCACCGTGAACTGAGGAATCTGGACTGCCATGCTGTATTCCCCCGGCGACAGGTAGCCGATCCGGTATGTGCCATCCTCCGAAGTCCTGGCAAGACCAGGGCGATGGGAGGGGATGCCGGAAGCGGTCACCCATCTTCCTCCCATCGGTGTGATCCCGTCTTTCTCGGTGACCTTGCCTGAGATTGAACCGCCCGGTATCAGAACGAGCTTGATGCCCGAAGAGGTCTGCCCCGCGGCTACCAGCACTCTGCTGGTGGTCTGCTCAACCAGCCCCGGGGCTTCCGCCCTGATTTCCCAGTAGCCCGGCGGCAGATAGTCCAGTCGGAATGCTCCTTCAGCGGAGGTGGTGGTTGTCCAGCGATAGGGCGCTCGGGCCCACCAGTGCTCGAGTGCGCTTACCTTCGCGCCGGCAACCGGTGTGTGTCCGTCTCCGGCCACGATCACGCCGGTGACGGAACCGGTCCCTGCTCTCGGGACGAAACTCTTGCTAAAATAGCCGAGAAAAGTGAATCTTACTGTCGCACAACTGCCCAGGAACATCAAGCCCGCCAGGAGCACTCCGGACACGACGCTCCTGTGGCTGCTCTTTGCTGGTGGTTTCATGCCGCCTCCATGCAGGGACTCCGGCTACCGGATGTCCACCTCGACGAACGGTATGTGCGCCCAGAGGGTGTTGGTATTTGTGTCATAGCATATCAGGAACGTGCTCATGAATCTGGCAAGCCACGGCGGTCCGATAATACGCCATGAGAAGCCCATGAGGTGTGTGCCTGCGGTCTGGTTCAGCCTTCGCTCGTAGTACGCTCCAAGCGCGATGTACTTGAACGGCTTCCATACCGATATACGGGCACCGAAGGGCGTCGAGTCTCTCCCGGGCAGTCTTCCGGCTCTGAGATCGACATTCAGGTCGCGAAAGACGGTGGGCGAGTAGCGAACAACTGCTTCACTCACCCAGTGTTTCGTTTCCTCGCTCCTTCCGACTTGCGCAGTGAGCCCGAAGTTTTTCACGAACAAGTCTGGTGTGAGCCGTAGAAAGGCGTTGTAGAGGACCGGTACCGGCTTGCTCGAAGCCAGGTCGCCGGAGCTGAAGTCCGCGTGTGCGTTGAGCCAGCCCGAACGGACCAGAGGTATGTCCAGACACACGTCTGCCCCGTAGAATCGGTCTGGATTCAGGTACTTGTCCCAGTTCTCCATGATGAGCTCAAGGTCTGAGAACCGGGGATACCTTTCGACTTTGCCTGCCTTGACAATGGCGCGCAGCCCATACGGCGGGACTGGGAGTTTGGCGTAGTACCGGAGGTAGGCCTCAGCCAGTCTGGTTTCCCGCTTGCCCCAGAAGGAAGATGTGGGATCAGCGTCCCGGCGAGACTTCGCCACGGCACAGACGCTCAGATGCCCGGGAAAAGAGAGCGACGACCACAACCTTATCTCGTTCATTCCCACTCTCTCGCCAAAACTCCACATCAACTCACCGGACAAGTCGGCACTGAAGCTCGTCGGCGCCCAGAACGGCCCGCGCTTTGGGAGTTCCTGGGAGTAGAGCCTCCCGAGGCCAGCCAGAGCGGCGAGAGCCGCGACGAGGTGAAGGGACTTCTTGAGAACGCCCGCGCGTCCGTCGCGTTCCGAGATGTGTTTCATGGTGGTGTCACGCAGAACCGGGCCGCGGGGCGGCTCGGTGGTTCGGGCATTGGTTCCGCGTGATGGCGGTCACTGTGAGCCGGCAGGCTGACCGTGCAAGACCCAAACGTCCCCATGCGGGGCAGTTTCCGATGGCGGCCATCCGGCTGCGACAATACGCAGCCCACGGTGCGCACGGACGACAGATTCACGACAAAACCCAACCTTTCGGTCCACGCAGCCTGTTAGCGAACTGACGCGGTCAGTCGGTTCTGCAGTCTACGGGTGGACTCCGCAGACTGCCTGCAGAATCTTGTTGTCTTCTTCGAGCGGGGGGGGCTCCGAGGCAAATACTTGCCCTGATGACCACCCGGAGCGGGCGCCCCACCACAACCTCGCCCCTGTCGCGGCAATGATACCAGACGCGCTTCCGCTGTCAAGTTTATCTTCTACAGTTTCCTGGGGATGTCGGGCTGCGACCCTCTGGTACTGATGAGTCGGTTGCGGAAAGACCGACGGACCTGGTGCCACGCTCTTGGCTCCGCGGCTGCATGTTCTACTTTACAGAATGGCGCAATGATGCTATTCTCATAGTGTCATGTTTGCACGAATCAAGCAGTCCGAAGGTCGTCGTTATCTCCAACTGGTCGAGAACCGTTGGGAATCTGGTCATTCCCGACAGCGGGTCATTGCTACACTGGGACGGCTGGATCGTTTGCAGGCTACTGGTCAGGTGGATGGCTTGCTCAAGTCTTTGTCGCGTTTCGCCGAGCAGGTGAAGGCCGTCGAAGCCCACGCGAGTGGTCATCTCGCCGCGCGCTCCGTGAAGCGTAATTCCGGTGACACCAGGTGACCGGCTGACCGCTGGCGGCCAGACGCAGAGAGCTTCCCGGATTGCTCAGGGTTTCTCTGCGACTACCTTGCCATCACGCCAGACATAGACCGGCGTACCGTAAGCGCGCGGTCTTGCCCGCTCGTCGCAAGGCGCGGCCCACAGTAACGGCAAGGGTCTCGGTCTGCTTCTTTCGCTTCTTTGTCTTCATGGCCGGGCCTCCAGTAACCGGGGCGCATCCCCGGAGTTGTCATACACTGTCCACGCGTCGGCAATCGAACGGTAAGCGGTCTGGAAGTCCCGTACCTCCGGCCGGCGTTCATTGCTTTGATACACGGTTCAGGTAGAGCGAAGTACCGGGCGAAGCCAAGTGCGCGGACTCGGTCAAGGACGCGAAATGACCGCCACTCCGCTTCGCTCCGGGTGCGCGACGCACCCCTTCGGCTTCGTGTGGCTGCGCCACCGTAGAAACGAGCAGGGGTTTAACAGGGACGCTACCCGTTGGTTTAACAGGGACGCTACCCGTTTCCCGTGCGCCCTGCTTCTGGCCTGGGCCCCAGCTTGGCTTTCCAGAGGTCGAAGGTGTTGGCGACGAGGGCCGCGGCTTCACGTGCAACCGCCTCGTCGTGCAGCTTGGGCGCAGTGGCATCAACCTCGGCTTGCCATTCCGGCGAGTCGGTGCCGTGCTCGTCCGCAATCGGAATCAGCCGGTCAATCCAGGTGAAGTAGTGCCGCTTGACGTAGTAGTAGTCGAGCTTGAGAGCGTCCAGTCTCGCGCTGACCGCTTGCAGGGCCACGGCCCGGATTAGCCCCAGTGTCTTGCTGTAACCAATCCCCGGCCCGGCTTCGTCCATCTCCAGCCGTATCTCGGTCTTCTCCACTTTGGGCGCACGGCCCTGCCGTTTGATGAGTTCTTCGGGGCTCGGCTCCCAGTCGAGCCGGCCCGTGTCGAACAACTCCTGGTAGGCATCGCTTGCCGCGCCGGGCAAAGCTACCACGACCCCGGTTGAGAACCCGTCCTCCTTTGCCCGGCGCTCAACGCGCTCCAGCGCGCTCTTCCTGACCGACTCGTGTTGGTAGTACCGAGTCAGGATGGCGAAGAACCGGCGGGTGCAATCACAGGCAGACTTCCGTTGGCTCCTCGGCACCTCATCCTTGAGTTTGAGTATGGTTTCGTACAGCTTCTGCTCCAGTACCTGGTTCCAGTTCGCATGAATGAACGACCAGACGATCCTGAAGTCGCGCGCCCGGTCGGTTTCGACCTGGGACCTCTTCCTGCCCGGCCCGGACGCGACCCGCTCCTCCTGTCTGTCGGTCGTCGCCCTCTCCCCTCGGAGCATCGCCCGCTGCTGAGCCTTGGGCAGGCTCCGGAGCAGCATTGCGACCGCGGCGTCGCCCTTCTCCCTCAGAACCGGCCGCCGCGAGGTGTGCGGGTTCAGCAGGTCGAGCAGGTCTCCGAAGCCCGCGCCGCACGCCCGCAGGTAGTCTACAATGAAGTTGAATGATGGGTATGGCATTTTGGCCCCGTTCTAGCCTCGACAACTGGGCATGTGCTTCCAGGGTCTGTCTGTCCATGAGAACCGCCATGGCACGCAAGGTCAGACCCCGGCGCATTCGCAACTGGCGTAGCCTTGCCCTGAGTTCAGGCCCGAAAGTGAATGCGGTCTTCGAATGACGAGTCATGGTCCGATGTCCTGTTTGTGGACTAGTTAGTCTACAAGGCACCGGCCCGGCTTTCGAGTGTATCTGCTTACTGGTCAATGTGTTGGGCGTCCGGCGCAGAAGTTAGCCCCCCACCATGGGAGCAGCCCAAGAGGAAGCCCTAGAAGTCGCAGCGGAGGTTGCTTTGCAGGCAGCTTCACGGGCGACTTCAAGGAGGACTTTGCCGGCTACTTTGAGGACTACCTCCAAGGTTGCGACCAGCGAAGCTTCGCCTGAAGCTCTGCCTTGTCCTCGTCCTGATGCCCTGACCGGCGCAGTTTGACACGCGGTCGTCTACGCCCTGTAAGACGCTCTGAACGACGCCTTGCAGGTCACTTCTGAACCAGCTTCCAGAGCCGCTTCCAGAGTCGCTCCGTCGATTGGTTTCTGAGACCGGCGTTGTCGCGCAGAGGACAGGGATTGGGAATCAGGGACTAGGGACTATGAACCAGGAACCATGGGCGGCTTCGCGCCGCCACGGTCTTCCTTTAGCACCTTGCTCAGCACCCACGTGACCGCAACGGCCAGCACAATCCTCGGCACCAGAATCCAGAAGACATTCGCACCCAGCACCAGGAATATGGCCGTATCCTCGAACAGCCCATGGCACAACGCCAGGAACGTGGCCACCAGCGTCACCTGCTTCGAGTCGAGCCGGCCCTCGCGTGCGGTCTCTATGACTACCCCGGCCCCGAACACGATGCCGAACACGTTGCCGGCCAGCCATGGCATGCCCGACTCCGGCTTCAGCCCGATGAACCTGGTCACGGCGCCGATCGCGCGCAGGGTCTTCTCCAGCAGTCCGTAGCGCCGTCCCAGTTCCAGGATGACAAAGATGGCAACCAGCACGAGGAACATCTTGATGCCGGTGTCCAGTAGCAGACCCCGGGCCCAGTTTGCCAGCGCCGGCCCGATGCCGGCGTAGTGCATCTGGGCCATCTCTGCCAGCCGGGCCGCGTCCGCAGCCCCGGTCGGACCAGCCTTGACCAGGAGCCGGCTCAGCCCCACCCCGGCGAGGAACGAGAGCACCAGCCGGATGAACCAAAGCAGCCACCACTTCGCCCGTATCTGGAAGAACACGGCGGTCTCCAGAATCTGCGAATGGGACAACAGCAACATCAAGCTGAGCACCGTGAGCTGGTCCGGGGATATCTTGAGAGCGGTGACCGCGCCCAGCCCGGCGTAGAGGTTGATGATGTTCCCCAGAATCACGGCCAGCGCGGCCTCCCCCGGGAGGCCAAAGTGCTTCATCAGCGGCGCCATGGACTCGGCAAAGACCCTGATGGCGGGCGTGTACTTGAGGACCGTGACAAAGGTGTAGACCGGAGCCACGATGAGCATGAGCTTGAAAAAGGCACGGACGCCGTGCCAGGCGCCGACAGCGGTAGTCCGGCCGAATGACACCGGCGCCGATGCCGTACCCGAGCGTGTTGACGCCATCGAGCTAGCTTTGCTCAAACCGACGGAGTGATGGAACGCCGTCGCGGATTACGCCGTAGGTGAAGTGAGTCAGCCAGTCGCCGATATTGATGTAGGTCCCGCCGTTCATCTGCCTCAACTCGGGGACGTGCGAGTGCCCCATGATGACGATGTCAAAGCCGGATTCGAGGTTCGCCCGGGCGAACCTGGCCATATCTTCAACGATGCCCGGCTTGTGGCTTCCGGCACGACTGACGTTCGCGACCGCATGCGCGAGTCCAATCCCGACGTCCGGATGGAGCAGCGAGTAGAGCCAGCCATTGACCCGGCTTCGCATAAGAGTCCGGAAGACGCGCGGGACCAGGGCCCGGTCCAGCGAATCACCATGGGCAAGGTAGACTCGCTTACCGTCCAGCATGACGTCGAGTTCGTCCGCTGCCTCTGCCCCGAGCTCGCGCTGCCAGAAGTCCTTGAACCAGAAGTCGTGATTACCCTTGAGGTAGCCGATGCGCGTACCGGTCCGGCTCAGCTCGGCCAGTTCGGCGAGCGCCCGGAACCCGAGCTTGGGAATCGCCCGGCCGTACTCGAACCAGAACTCGAACAGGTCGCCCAGGATGTAGAGGGAATTCGCCTCACCGCGGATTGACTCAAGGAACCGGAAGAGTCGCTGCTCGGCATCCGGACTGCTCCCTCCGATGTGGGCGTCAGATACGAAGTAATGCGCGCTCAATCTTGGCCAGTGACCGCTTCAGAGGCTGGCTCGTGTCGATCTCGACGAATCCACACGCCGCGTATTTCAGGCAGGACTTGCGAATCTGAAGCCTGAAGCTTGAGGCTTGAGGCCCGAAGTACCGGCTCTTCATCGCCCGGTAGACGTCGACAGTAGCATCGGAAAACGAGTATTCGCCCACGCGCCGGAGCAGTCGCGACCGGACGGTCCGCTCCGGGCAGTCCGCGAACACGAACAACACCGGCGCGCCTGCCTTTGCCGCTGCTTCGCGGGCGCGCTTTCGGGAATCATCGTTCAGGAACGTCGCGTCGGCAATCACGCCTAACCCGGCGGACAGGAGCACCCGCGCCCGCCGCAGCATCTCGTCGTACGTCTTTCTGCCGATATCGCCCTTGTAGATACCCTGGCCGTATGCACCAGCACGATGCTGGCCCACGGGAATGCCAAGCAGTTGCTTGCGGATTGAGTCCGACAGGAAATGGTACGCGTCTACTCGCTCGGCCAGCCGCCGCGCCACGTATGTCTTTCCCACTCCGGGCAGACCCATCATCACCACCAGCTTCGGCCCGGTCGAAATGCCGGCCGCGTAGCGGTGAGACAGCTTGAAGTAATCCCTCGCGGTCTTTGCGGCCCTGGTCTTGTCGGCCGGGCCGACGCCGGGGTCGTTCAGAACAAAGCTCGTGACCTTGCCGCGAACGTACGCCCGGTAGCACTTGTAGAAGCTCAACAGGCGAGGCAGGCCATTGTCGCCGGTGTATGCCATGTAGCGTTCGACAAAGAAGTCAGCCAGGTCCTTGCGGCCCCAGAAGTCGAGGTCCATGGCCATGAAGGCGATCTCCGAAGCCACGTCCGAGCACGAGAAACGCGGGTTGAACTCAATACAGTCGAATATGCGAATGTCGGGCCGGTCCGACCGATCTGACCCTTCCGACACCCGCACGAAGATGTTCTTCGAGTGCAGGTCACCGTGGCAGCGGCGCACGAAACCGCCCCTGCGCCGGCGCTGGAACAGGCCGCGATTGCCGTCGATGAAGCGCTCGACGACCGCCCTGGTCTCGCTGAACTCGCGGCGGGTTATCGTCTTGCCGACGAACTCCTTTGTCTGCGCGAAGTTCTCGTCCCAGTTGAACCGAATGACCTTGGTGCTGCCGTACTTCGCGACCTCGCGGCCGTGTTCGGCCTGCTTGTGGAAGTCGGCAATCGACCGGGCCACGCCGTCAACGTGCTCATAGGTCACGTTGCCGCGCTTGAGCTGCTCGGTCATAATCGACTCCTGCGGCAACTCCTTCATTTCCAGGCAGTAGTCAATCACCTGTCCCCGACCGGCGAGGGACAGCCGGCCGCCGTTCACGGTTATCGGCAGGACTCTTATATAGATGTCGGGCGACAGAATCTGGTTGAGCCGGAATTCCTCTTTGCAGAAGAACTCGCGCGCGGACAGGGTCGTATAGTCGAGGAAGCCGAAATTCACCGGCTTCTTCACCTTGTACGCGCGTGTTCCGGTCAGAAACACCCAGGACGTATGGGTCTGAAGCATACGGACGCTCTTCACGCCTTTGCCGTAGAGCCCGGGCTTCATCATCTCGGCGATGCGGCCCTGGATAGAAGGGTCCGAGGGTTCTGGGGTTCGAGGTTTGGCCACCTGTGCCTTCTGTACTCCAGCTTCTGCCTTCGTCCGGTCCTTCACTCTGTCCCTCTATCCCTTTGTCCCTCTATCCCTCGGCCTTGCGCCCAGCTCCCATCCCAGTGCCAGGGCCCGTTTGTTCAGGTCGAGAGCCTTCACCGGCACGCGGTTCGCGACCGACTTCTCCAATGACTCGAGCTTGACGACTCCGGTGATACGGGCGAGCGCGCCCAGCATCACGATGTTGGTGAACAGCTCGCGCCCCAACTCGGTGCGTGCGGTCTCGGCCATCGACAGGCACGTCGCGCCCTCGCGCGGGCATTCGCGGACGTAGAAACCGTCAATGATGGCGGTGCCATGGACCTTCAGGTCGTCGAAGTACTTGTCCGCGGCCTGCTGGGACAGACAGACGAGGACATCGAGCCGGCGCGACTTCGGGTACAGAATCGGCTCGTCGGAGATGATGACGTCGGCCCGGGACGCGCCGCCGCGTGCTTCCGGACCGTAGCTCTGGGTCTGCACTACGTGCCGCCCTTCGTGGACGCCGGCCGCCTCGGCCAGGATGACACTGGCAAGTATCACGCCCTGCCCGCCAGTTCCTGCGAGCCTGATCTCGGTCTTCACGCTTTCCCCTGTGCCTTGGCCCGCACCTGCTCATAGAGCTTGGAGTACGGCGGGACTTCCTCGCGGTCGTGCAGCACGCCGATTACGAACTTGTCCTGCACCTGCCACGGGTCGGCCACCTTGCTCACGTCTATTGACCGGTCGCGAATCCACTCGAGCATTTTTACCGCATCGCCCAAGCCCTGGTGCCGGCCGTAGAAGGTCGGGCATTGCGAGATGATCTCTACGACGCTGAAGCCGCGCTTGCTCAGCGCCAGCTTCGCCATCTTCTTCAGGTGCGCCGCGTGGAAAGTCGTGCTGCGGGCGACGAACATCGCCCCGGTCGCGCGCGCCATGAAGCAGGTGTCAAAGTCACGCTCCACGTTGCCATAGGGCGCGGTCGCGGCCTTCTCCAGCGTCGGCGTGGTCGGCGAATACTGCCCACCGGTCATTCCGTACGTAAAGTTGTTGAGCACGAAAACGGTCAGGTCGATGTTCCGGCGCGCGGCGTGGATGAAGTGGTTGCCGCCGATTGCCAGCATGTCTCCGTCCCCACCGAACACCACGACCTTGAGATGCGGCCTGGCCAGCTTCACGCCGGTCGCCGCCGGCAGAGCCCGGCCGTGCAGTGTGTGGAAAGTATCGCAGTCAAGGTACCCGGAAATCCGCGACGAGCAACCGATACCGGACACGACGCAGAGCTCGTTCTGATTCGTGCCGGTTTCGATGAGCGCCCGGACGACGGTATTCATCGCCATGCCGATGCCGCAGCCCGGGCAGAGGATGTGCGGAAAACGCTCGTCCACCCGGAAGTACTCGAGGAACCGGTCCACAGCCTCAGGCTCGGCGAGCCGAGCGGGTTCAGGGGTTCTCGGGTCCTGGGGTCCAGGTCTCGGAATCTGCGTCATCTGCGCAATCTGCGGATGCCCTGCCCGCCATTCGTCATTCGGGCTTCAATCGTCATTCGGAATTCGAGCTTCGTCATTTCCTCAAAGTGCCTCTATTATCTCCGCCGGTGTCAGCATCTCGCCATCGTAACGTCGCACTGAGATCACGGGTACGTTCCGGCTGACACTCCGCTCAATGGTTCGGCGCAACTGACCCTGGTTCATCTCCGGCACAACCAGCCGGCGCGCGCTCTTCATCAACGCAATCATCCGCTCCATCGGGAACGGCCATATCATCCGCAGCCTGAGGATACCGACCCTCCGCCCGGTCTTCTGCTCGAACTGCCGCTTCGCTTCCATGGCTGACCGGGCCGCACTGCCGTAGCAGACAATGACGGTCTCGGAACCGAGGTCCTCGTAGGTCACGTCCCAGAGCCACGACCGGTTATCGTCGATCTTCTTTCGCAGCCGGTCCATGTTCCAGCGGATGATTTCCGGGTCGTCGGTCGGAAACCCGTCCTTGCGATGGGTCAGACCGGTCAGGTGCACGCGATAGCCCTCGCCGAAGCTGGCAATCCGTGCCTCGTAATTATTGGAATCGTCATAGTGATAGTAGTCGGCAGGCAGCACCTTGGGCCGCGGCGACTCCCACAGCGGAACTTTCTCGGGCAACTCGACCGCCTCGCGCATGTGCCCGACAATCTCATCCATCAGGACGATTACCGGAATCCTCAGTCGCTCGGACAGGTTCACTGCCTCCACGGTCAGGTCAAAACACTCGCGCACGCTCCACGGACAGAGCGCTACTATCTGGTGGTCGCCGTGCGTCCCGAATCGCGCCTGCATCACATCCGACTGAGCGGTGCGGGTCGGCGTGCCGGTTGCCGGCCCGCCGCGCATCACATTGACGATAATACACGGCAGCTCAGCCATAATCGAATAACCTATCCCCTCCTGCATCAAAGAAAACCCGGGGCCGGACGTGGCGGTCATCGCCTTC
>DDXO01000031.1 GCA_002347155.1 Caldifarciminota bacterium UBA2258 | reverse complement strand
CCTGCACCTTGTCAAGCGCCGGCGCACCAAGGTTTCTGCATTCGTACCAAGCAGCTTTCGTGCCAGCGGCCATCTGACGGTCGGTTCCGGCGTAAGCGCCCACGCTGCAACTGGATGTGCAGCCGCTTTGCCAAATCGAGCGCCGGCAGGCTTCGGGCGTTCCATACGTCGGCGTCCTCGCAAGTCCCGAATTATAACAACTTCCGGCGGTGCGACAGTCGACACACACACACACACACACACACACCGGAATCCCGCCTCAGACGACTCGTACAGCATCGCCCTTCTGCGACCTTATGGTCAAGGACTGCGCTGCGACACCCCTTCAGCCGATTTCTGCCGACAACTGCCTTGACTCACCTGAAATCAGCAAGTTGCCCTGCCGCGACAGCCCTCCAGACCTCGCCAAATCGTCGCAGCACTGGAGCCCCGGGGATTCCGGCTGAACCGGCTGGCTCTGTCCGAAGCCGGTTCCATCGCTGCACCGGACGACGGATTCAGGGAGTGCACCGGCAGGACGAAGCCGGATGTCAGATGCTCAAAGCTGGATGTGAGAACTGCCCGAAATCAGCACTGCCGGCAATGGACCAGAGCAGAGCCGCCCGGGCGTATGCCCGGGCGGTTACGAGCGAGGAGTGCGGCCGACGGCGCGGCCGCGAGGGCGGCTACTTGGCGCGGCCCCGGACCTGCTTGAGCGCCCGCTGGAAGCAGCCGAAGACCTTGGTCATTTCGGCCTTGGTCACTGGTCCCATGTGTCCGATTCTGACGATCCTGCCCCGCATGTCGCCCTGGCCGTTGGCGAGAAGAATCTTGTCCCGCTTCCGGCAGATGTCGACGACCTTGACGCCATCCACGCGTTCCGGCATCCTCATCACGGTCAGCGCGTTCGACGGACGCTTGGGGAATAGCTCCAGCCCCAGGCCCGCGGCCTTGGCCCGCATCATGTCGCCGATCTCCTGGTGTGCCTTCCAGTACCGGGGCATGCCCAGTTTGTTCAACCGTTTGAGGCTCAGGTCAAGGGCATAGATGATCGATATCGCCGGAGTCCACGAGGTCTGTCCCTTGGCCGCATACCGCCGGGCGATGCGCAGGTCGAAGTAGTAACGCGGCGCTTTTGCCCGGTCGACCCGCTCGTTCGCGCGCTGACTCAGGGCGACAAACGCGACTCCGGGCGGAACCGCCAGTCCTTTCTGGGACCCGCCGACCACCACGTCAACGTGCCAGTCATCCATCCGCAGTTCGTCGGCCCCGAGCCCGGCGACCGCGTCAACCACGAGGATGCGGTTCAGGCGGTGGCAGACGTCGCCGAAAGCCTTGACGTCGTGCGTCACGCCGGTCGAAGTCTCGGTCAGGGTCGTGAAGACGCAGCGGGCTGCATCGTTGGCCAGCAGTCTCCGCTCGAGCTCCTCCGGTGGAATCGGCTCGCCGTAGGGCCGGCTCAGCTCGTCTACGTAGGCCCCGAAGCGCAGGTTGATTTCGCGCCAGCGCTCGCCGAACCGTCCCGCGGTCGCCACGAGCACTTTCTCGCCGGGACTGATAAGGTTCGACACCGCTGCTTCCATCGCCCCGGTTCCGGACGCGGTGAGCAGATGCACTTCACCGCTGCCGGTCATCATCATCTTCTGCAGTCCCTTGCGGACCGACTCGAAGATGGCCGCGAACGAGGCTTCGCGATGGTAGACGAGGCCGCTCGATAGTTCCTTCAGGAACTCGAGCGGCACGTCTACCGGGCCGGGCGTATATAGCTTGTACTTGGGCTTAACCATGAACCGAACCTCCTCTGTTTTCACTTCGTTTGCGGCGTCTGCGCCGTGGCCGCTTCGGGCTCTCCTTGGACGACGCCATCCGCCTTATCGCACAGAATTCTCCGCACATGGTGCACGCGCCCTCGGTGCGGGAGCGTGCCGCTGAAAAGACCGCCCGCGCCCGCTCCGGGTCGACGCAACCCGCAATCATCCCGTCCCAGTCCAGCGCCGCCCTTGCCCGGGAGACCTTCAGGTCCCAGGCGGCCGCGCCGGGGTGGTGGCGCGCGACATCCGCGGCATGGGCGGCAATCTTCGACGCAATCACGCCCTGCCGCACGTCCTCTGCCGTCGGCAGTCCGAGATGCTCGGACGGCGTGACGTAGCAGAGGAAATCGGCGCCGTGCCAGGCGGCCAGGGCGCCGCCGATGGCGCCGGTGATGTGGTCATAGCCGCAGCCGACATCGGTCACCAGCGGGCCGAGCAGATAGAACGGCGCGCCGTCGCACAGCGTCTTCTCCAGTTTCACGTTTGCCTCGACCTGGTCGAGCGGGACGTGGCCCGGACCTTCGACCATCGCCTGGACTCCGGCGGCGCGGGCCCGCGCCACCAGTTCGCCGATGGTCATGAGTTCCGCCACCTGGGCCGCATCGGTCGCATCCGCCAGGGCGCCGGGCCGCAGTCCGTCGCCGATGGAGAGCGCACAGCCGTGGTCGCGCGCCATCGCCAGCAGCTCATCGAAATGCTCGTAGAGTGGATTCTCTTTGCGGTTGCGCCGCATCCACTCGATTGTCATCGAACCGCCGCGGCTCACGACCCCGCACACCCGACGGGCGTTGTCCAGGACCCCGGCATTCTGCCGGGTGACGCCGCAGTGGACCGTGATGAAGTCAACCCCGTCCCGCAGGTGCTTCTCCACGCCGGCCAGGATGTCCCTCGCGCCAGCCGAGAGAAAGGACTTGCCGCGGCGCCGGGCATCGAGCGCGGTCTGGTAGACCGGCACGGTACCGACCGGAATCGGCGACTCGTCGAGCACTGCCCGGCGGACTTCGTCGACGTCTCCGCCCACCGACAGGTCCATAACCGTATCCGCGCCGGCTGCGACCGCGGCCTTGAGTTTGGCCAATTCATGTTTCACGTCGCTCGCATCCGGAGAAGTGCCGATATTGGCGTTGACCTTGACAGTCACGCCCTCGCCCACGGCGAGCGGCGTGATGCGCCGGTGTCGCGAGCAGAGGACCACGGCCCTGCCCGCTGCGAAGTTCTTTGCCAGCAGGTCCGGACCGATGTGCTCGCGCGCCGCGACCGGCGCGAGCCAGGCGGGCTTACTACGAATCACCTTCACCGCGGGTGCCCGGCCTCCTGAGCCGGCACCAGTTCCTCCAGCGCGACCGACTCTTCGGTTCCATCCTCGTAGCGGACGGTCACGCGCCGTTTGATTGCATCGTGGCTCATGACGACCGCCGGGCCCCGTTCAGTAGTCACGGTAATCCCGTTCGACGGCATCTCTTTCAGCCACTGCTGGTAGCTCTGGTCCTCGAACGCGAGACAGCAGAGCAGCTTGCCGCACACGCCGGAGATCTTGGACGGCTCCACGAACAGGTTCTGCTGTCGCGCCATCCGCAGCGCAATCGGCTTCAACTCGCGCACAAAGCTGCGGCAGCAGAGGTCCCTGCCGCATGGGCCCAGTCCGCCCAGCAGGCGGGCGTGGTCGCGTACGCCGACCTGTTTTATGGAAACGCGCGCTTCCAGCGCGGTCGAAACCGCCTTGTGCAGGGTCCGGAAGTCGAACCGCTCTTCCGACGCGAAGAAGAAGCATATCTTCCTCCGGTCAAGACGCCAGTGGGCTCCGATTACCCGCATCCCCAGCCGGTACTCATCTTTGAGCCGGCAGAAGACCGCCAGCGCCTCGCCGGTTGCGTCGTCGAGCTCCCTGCGACGTGTCAGGTCGCCGTCAGTTGCTGCCCGCAGCACCACGCTCCGGCTCTCGTCCGAGTCCTCGTAGGAAATGACCCTGCCGACGTCTTCGCCGTCCTCGTCCTGGATTACCACGGTGTCACCCGGCCGCACCGAAAGCCCGTCCGGTATGTCGCAAAGCTCGGACTTGAACGGATGCATCTCGACGAGTACTACCGCCATTGCCGGTCGCTACTCTAACTGCTCCTGCTCCTGCACCGTCAGGTACGATTCGAATCCGGTCTTCGGCTCTTCTTTGGCGTTGGTCCAGGCAAGCCGGTAGTTGCTGTCCTGGCGTATGTCGATAAAGACAAACAGGTACCCTGTGTTGTAGTAGTGCCAGTACTCGCGCGGCCGCGTCTCGGTCTCGATTACCTTCTGCTCGACCGCATCCGGTTCACCGTACTTCACATAGATCCGACCGCGGTCGGTATCGCGGCCCGCCACCCTGGGCTGCCGGTACTTCACGTCCGCGGTCTCCATCCGCCGGCTGAACTCGGCCAGGTTGCGGACGCTCCAGAACTTCGCCAGGTAGGCGCCCTTGCCCGTGTCGGACAGAGCCTTGTAGTAGGCAAGCTGCCCGGGAGTGGTCAGGTACTGGATCTGGTCGTAGTACTTACGCTCGAGCGGTAAAAGGCCGTCGAGTGCCGGGCCGGCAACGGTCGCCTCCGGCGCGACCGCGCCCAGCAGGAAGTCCCGGCCGCCGGTCACCGAACGGCCGGTTGCGACGTCGGTCAGCTCGACGCCGAGCGTGTAGGCTCCGGGCTCCACGCCGGCTACGCTCACGCCGAGCGCGTAGGCCACGGCCGTTCCCTGCTTCGGCTTGGAGAGCGCCGGGGTCTGGACCACCGTATCCGGCTTGCCCGCACGGTCGCGGAAGATGGCAGCGCGCACGCGGTAGGTGTTCGAGTCGGCGCTGAAGTTGTAGCCCTCGTAGTAGACGTACAACGCCTCCAGCCCCTTGTCCGGGAACCGGTGCGTCGGATTGGGTATCACCGACACTGTGCCGGTGGCAGTGTCGGTCAGGGCAGTCGAACCGACCTGCAGCGAACTCAGGGCAAGACCGTCACTGTAGCCCTTGAGTACGATGGTATCCTCGCGCGTCCCCTCGGCTTGGGCAACCAAGCTGGTCTCGGCGACAACGATCTTCATCCGGTACGTACCTGGCGGCGCTGTTACGCTGAAACCGTCAACGAAGCTACGCCGCGCTTCAAAGGCCTCCAGGTGGCTTCTGATACTGGCCCGCTTGAAAACCGTGCCTTCCTGGCGAAAACCGTTGTCCAGACCGGCAAACTCCAGTCCAACGCTGAACCCGGCCACGAGTCCGCCGTCCTCGGTCTGGGTATAGGATAGCTGGTCGTACGGTATCGCGTAGAAGAACTCGACCCGGCTGGAATCGCCCCCGGCCTTGAACGCCGACCAGTCGACACCGAAGTCAAGCGCCCCGGCCAGAACGAGGAACAACGCCAGGCACGCGCTCATCCCTGCTCCCGCCGCGACCGCCGGTCACTATTCGCCAATCGCCACTCGCCAATCGCTGATCTCAAAGCTGCTCCCGGTTTTGCAGAACGTACTGCCCGGCCCCGAACCGGTCTACAAAACGGAACTCCCGGTTCATCTGATAGTAGTACCAGACCTCATAGGCCGGCGTGTCGAGCTCGAACGGCCGGGACTCAATCTGGTCGGGCGCTCCATACAGAACGTACACATGGCCGCGGTCGCTCAGATACCCGCGGTCGCCGAGAACGAAGTGCTCCTCTGCGTAGTCAATCCGCGCGAAGTACTCCTCCTCGTTCACGTAACGCCCTTTCAGCAGTGTCTGTTCCCGCTTCCGCCAGAACTCACGCCACACCTGCTCTCGCTCGCTCCGTGGCCCCGAACGCAGCCGCCTGAGCTCTTCCGGGCTCGCGACATGGACCAGTTGCTCGACGCGCCGGACATAGGCAGAATCGTCCAGGAAGAACGGCACCTCGACCCGGAAATCAACCCTGGCGCGCAGATTCTGCCTCGCGCCGCGCCGCCCGACCGGGGCCGCGGAGGCCAGCCCGAAGACCTCCAGCGAGTAAGCACCGCCGCCCAGGAGCGCAACCCCGGCCGAGTCCCCGATCGGGAACTCGAACCGCGCCGCCCGAATCGTCCCGGCGCTATCGCCGCCGATGGTCGTCGGAACGGTAGCACCGGTTACGACCCGGCGGTCGCGCTTCAGCACGAACCGGCAACTGTCTACCCAATCCTGCGGATTCGTGGCCCGGGCCACGGCCACGAGCGTATCCCCTATCCCGTACTTTCGGAAGGCGACCGGTCTTCCGGACCGATACAGTTGAACGACAAGGCCGCCGGTCGGGCGCTCTATCCGGAAAACTGACAACCCCGACCTTTGGCTGCCCCGGTCTCTCACCTCGACCCGCGCGTCCAACGCAGCCCCGGGCAGGACGAGGCTGACCGTGCCGGCCTCAGCCGAATCGCGTGCCGCGGTCGGGCCGTACTCCCGAAAGTGCACGACCTTCTGCCACAGGTCTCCGGCTATCACGTCGCGCCGCTTGTCCAGCACCTGGACACTGATTTCGTAGCGGGCGGCAAACCCGCTGGAATCGCGCAGGAATACCAGGGAAATGTTTGGGATTTCGTAAGATACATCAAGGACCGCCGACGAATCATCTACCAGGCGCAGCGACTGCTCCACGGTCAACTTCAGTTCCCCCTGGACCGGTAGCGCCAGCACGACCAGGAACGGCACGTACCACATGGGCGTTAAGTGTAGGCGCGCGCCTCGGAAAGTCAAGCGACCGACCCGCCCCTGAATCCGATATTGAACCACTGAGCGCACGGCGGAAGCGGAATCTCGAAGCTCGAAGTCCGCACTGTCAGGCAGGAACCGTTGAGATCAATGACGACTGAAGCCCGAATGGCGAAGAATGACCAGTCTCTTGGTGTCTGACTCGTCCTCGGACTCAGTGGCTCTTGTCAGGCAGTGCGAATTCCGGACCTGCGTCGGAGTTGGCCGCAGCAGCTACGCGCTTGGGTCTTCGAGCCTGGGCGTTGTCGCCTTGTGGCTGTCAACTCCGGAATCGGGAATGGCGCTAACTTGACAGGGATATCCGCGTAACTAGACTGGTGTTGAAGATTGGGCAAACCATGCCACGAGACTTACCAGGTCTGATTACGCTAAACCTCGAAGTAGGCGGCGTCCCCATCCGCCTGGGCACCGAACTCGAGGACGGCATGTGGCGCAAGGCGGTCGATGCCGGCCTGTTCAGCCCGGTAGGTTTCCTCGCGAAGCTCGTGATGGGCGCCGGGCTATCCGCCGACGCGGCGTACTCCGCGAAAAACCAGGAACTGCAGATGTTCGGCGGCAAGATGTTCTTTGCGCCGGACCTCGGCGACGGCCCCTTGAAGTTCGGTACGTCGGCGTCAGCCTTCTTCCGGGGCGGTTCTTTGTGCCGGCTCAGGGTCGGTGTGTCCGGCAACCGGAAGTCAGCGTCTCACTTCGCCAGGCAGCTCGCGCATGCTCTGACCCGCCAGCTCGGCGAGCCGAACCAGCGTACAAAGGACGGCGCGCACGTCTGGTGGGGCAGCTCCGACCGCCTGACTCTGTATCACGCCGCCGACACCTACTTCATCCACGAACTGACAGCAGGCCGCAGATAGCCGGGAGTCGGCGGTCAGGAGTTGCCGGCCGCCGGTTCCCGCTTCTACACCCTGGATTGAAGACCGGCCAGGGCGCCGCAGACCGTCAGCCGTGAGCCTGATGCGCGAGCTCACAACGGAAGCAGCGCAGCGTCCCGCAGTGCCGGTATCCGGCCCGTTCGAGTTCGGCGTGAAACGGCAGGTTCTCGGAGTCGGCCTCGGCCACCACGGTCTTGAACCCCTTCGCCTGCAGGAGCGCCGTTCCCTTGACGAGCAGGTCGAAGCCGTAGCCTGAGCCCCGCAGCTCCGGAACGACGCCGACGTAGCCAATGGCTCCCTCCCGGTCGTCGAGCCGCCTGGGCACGACCACGCCGCAGAGCCTTTCATCGGCAAGGTAGCCGAGCAGCCATTCGGTCGGCTCAAAGCTCCCTTCCTTGAGAACCCGCATGTACCAACTGGCCGTCTCCGCCGCGCCGCTCTTCTTGAGCCGCGCCCGGTCGCCGCGGTCGAGGGTGCCGACCGTCACCTGCCCGATTGCCTGCTCGAACGAGTACTCGCCCACGTCGGACATGGACCGGAACTTGGTCCTCACCTGAACCCGCATCGGAGCCCCGGAGTTCTGCCAGACGTAGCGCTTCTTCTCCTGGTACTGCTTGAACCCGACCGCCGCGACCAGCGCCTGGTAGAGCTCCGGGTCCGGGTCGTAGATGTCGTAGATGGCATACTCGGCGCCGGTGACTCCGTCGTCCTTCTGCCGGGCCAGCGCTGCATTCAGCAGGACCGTCCCGGTCTTGAAGAAATCGACCGACGCATCGACGTGCGTTCCGAACATCGCCAGTTCGCTCGGCGAAGAACGGCGGTGAAAGAACACCCGCCCGACCGGCCTGCCCTCACTCTCGGCGATGAAGGCAAGCTCCGGCGAACTGGTACCTTCTGCCCACAGGCGCCGGACCACGTTGGCCAGCCAGCGCGTGCCGCCCAGGGCACAGCAGGCATCGAGTTCCTCGGGCTTGATTGTCCGCGTGATCACCTGCTAGGATAGTCCAGACCCTGCCCTTGTCAACCGGGCCGGCCGCTCCAAAGCTGCCGCATCAATCGCGCGGTCCTGCAAGTCGGGTCCCCGCGCCGGCAGTACAAACGCGCGGGGCGGGCATCGCTGCCCGCCCCGTCGCAGTGGTCTGCGCTAGTTCGTGAGTATCAGTTTCCTGGTTATCGAAGCGTTGCCGCTGGTCAGCGTGTAGAAATAGACGCCGGCAGAAGCACGATGGGCATTCCAGGTCGCAGTGTAGCGGCCGGCCTGACGCCGCCCGGAGGCGAGCGTCTGGACCGGGCGCCCGACCGCGTCATAGACGACAAGCGACACGTCGCCCGACTGGGGCAGCATGTAGGATATGTGGGTGCGCCCGCCGAACGGATTGGGCTCGGCAACCGCCGCGAGCTGCAGCGGCGCGATAGCCCGCTTTTCCTCGACTCCGCCCTTGGGTATCTCATTCCCCGGTATTTTCTGTACGACCACCGGGTTAGGCGTAGCCGGGCCTTCGCTCTGCACGAAGAATCCGGCGATGGAATCATCCTCGAACAGGATGTAGACCGTATCCGGGTCCGACCCGCCGTCGACGGCCATGTCGATGACCGACGGGAACCGCATCGAGTGGGTACCGGCATCGGTGATCTTGAGCCCCTCTCCCCAGGTAAGCCCGTTGTCGTCTGATCCCGACACCCAGATGTCGGCGCGGGCGCGCGAGGTCGTCGGCTCGTAGTTCAGCGTGTCGAACTGCTCCCAGGCCACGTACAGGTTGCCGTCATTGTCCTGGCCGATCGTCGGACGGCAGGCCAGCGTGGCATTGTAGCCGATCGCATACATGTAGTTCTCCGGGTCAACCGACGCGATGTGAATCCGGCTCCACTCCGGCGTGTTGTCCGGGCAGTAGTGCCAGATCTGCGACGGCAGGATGTACCCGGTGTCGTTAATCATCGGCATGAAGTTGGCCACGATGTGGAACCTGTCCTGGACGTCATACCACGGGAACAGGGACGTGATGTGGCAGCTCGTTACCGTGTCGCCGCCGTAGGCCATCGGCAGGTCGAGCAGCGTCGGCCCGTTGCCCCAGGACGCGCCGCCGTCGGTGGAGTAGTTCACATAGGCGTCCTCAATCCCGGTCGTGGCGCTGATGGACCAGGTCAGAGCGATCTTGCTCGACACCTTCGAGGCCGCGAGGTTGTGGGTCGGGAAGAGCGGGCTCGGTACTATCCCGGTCAGCGGGGTCGAGAAATTCGGCCAGTTACCCGGTGCGATGTTGCTGTAGCTAAGGGCGTACGCATCGGTAATCGGGAAGATGTTTATCTGGCCGTTCTGGTTCACCGCAATCGGCGGCCACTGGCAGACGCCGAGCGCCGGCTCGCCGTCGGCATAGTCGAATATGCCGGCGCCCGGAGCCGCGTCTTTGGCGACCCGGGGCACGATATTGCTGCCGCTCGCGACGTGACCTCCGACAACCGCGTTCCCGGCCGTATCCGCATCGATGTTGCCGTAGCCTGCGCGCTTGTCGAACACGTTCACGCCCGACTGCATATGGTCAACGTCGAGCCAGTTCCAGGCGCGCGTGCTGATGTCGTAGAAGTTGTACCGCATGTTCCGGTCCGGGAAGTCCGTGCCGGTGGTCGCGGTCGAGTACATCCACAGCGCGTGCACGCCGTGTGCCGGCGAGTTCACGATCCCGGTCAGTCTCGGACCGTTCGTCCACCAGTCATAGGTCGTTCCGCCGACCGTGTCAAGCGTGCCGATCAGGGCCCGCGGCGGGATGCTCGGTCCCTGGTTTGCCGGTGCCGGTGTCGAGGACGGCGCCGGGGCTACGTTCGGTGTGCCGTTCTCCGGCGCGAGCACCGTAACCGGCTGTAGCGTGCCTGCCGCCAGCGCCAGAATCGGCACCAGCAAGGCAAAGCATAGTACGTTGCGCATCGGTTCTCTCCTTGGTTTTGATTTGTCAGCGAAGCCGCCGGCCCGGGGCCGGGCGGCTGCTGCCCTACTGCATCGTCTCGTTTGCCTCACCCTAGTCATGCAGCGTGAAGCGGAACGGGACGGAAACCCATACCCGGACTGCCTTGTCGCGCTGCTTAGCGGGTGAGAATCTCGACCTCATTGCCGCATCCACTGCGGCCTGGTCCAGTGACGCGTTACCGGAAGGCTTCAGTATTCGCGCGTCGGCGACCGAACCATCGACGTCAACCAGTGCCTCGACCACAGCCTGTCCCTCGATGCCTGCGGCCCGGGCCATCTCCGGGTAGGTCGGCACCGGAATGTTAATCGGTTGCGGCTTGACCTCGACCTTCCAGAACGGAACGACCGGTATGTCGGTCTCGTCGGTCCGCCTGACGACCTCGACGACGTTGGTGGCCTCGATGGTCGTCGCCTCGACTTCGGCCTCGCTGGCGGCCGCCACGGGCACGGTCGCCGGCTTCACCGCCTCGGGTGGCTTCGCGATTTCCTCAAGCTCGGGCGGCAGGGCTTCCATGATGGTCTCAACCGACCGCCTGAGCTTGTATGCCTCGACCGTGAACTCCCTGGGCAGGACGAGGAAAGCGAGTGTCGAAAGAACCAGGGCCGCGGCCGTGGCCACGCGGATGGCCCGCCCGTAGTACCGGTCTTCCCACTCCAGGGAAGCAATGTTGCTGCTGATGGTCATTGCCATGTCATTAACCTCCGCGCCCCATCTCGTATTTGGTGGCGAACGTCACCTTCAACGCGCGCGCCGCCTTGAGCGCCTCCAGCACGTCGGTCACGTAGCCGTAGGGCACGTCCTTGTCGGCCTGCAACACGACGACCAGGTCGGGGTTCTCGATTATCTTCTCGGAGAGAATCGGGGATACCGACGGTATCGTCACCAGGTTATCGTTCACCGAGACTCTGCCGGTCCTGTCTATCCAGAGGTTCTGGACGTTGCGCTTCTTGATGATTCGCTCGGTCGACATGGCGTCAGGCAGCACTACCTTCAGCCCCTGCGCGGCGCGGAACGTCGTGCCGACCAGAAAGAAGATGATAAGCAGGAAGGCGATGTCTCCGGTGGAAGCGGTCGGAATCTCGGACCTCGCCGGACGTCTGGTCGCGATTCTACTCACGGCCCGCCCCCTTCCTCAAGTAGAGGAACGTGAATCAGACTGATTCGCTCCGCCTTCGCCAGTTTGAGCTGATCAAAGACGTCAACCATCACGCGGTACGGAGCCCCGCGGCTGACGCGAAACGCTATCGCCAGGTCCTTGTTGGCGGCAAGACGCTTGACTACCAGCTCCCGCAGCTCGGGTATGGCTACGACAACCGGCGTTTCCAGCGCGGTACCGACCATGACCTGACCCTGCGGGTTCACGTTCACCTGCAGGATGTTCTCCGGTGGGATTTTCTTGCCCTCGCCGGCTTCCGGCAGCACGATCTTCAGGCCCTTTTCCTTGGCGAACATGCTGGTGGACATGAAGAATATCAGTATGAGGAAGGCAATATCACCGGTGGAGGCGGTTGGAATGCTGGCGCCCGAACTCCCGCCGCGCCTGCCTCTCAGACTGACCGCCATCTACTTCTCCTGACCGCACATGCCCTTGGCGACGAGGAAATCGAGCAACTCGCTCGAAGCGGTTTCCATGTCGCGCAGGTAGCTGTTCACGCGTCCCTGAAACAGGATGTGGACTATCGCCAGCGGCGCCGCTACCATCAACCCCCATTTGGTGGTGATGAGTGCCTCGGCGATGCCCGATGCCACGACCGTTGCCTCGACTTCGCCGACCGCTGCCACCGCCTTGAAGGCACCAATCATACCCGTGACGGTTCCGAGGAAACCGAAAAACGGCGCGACCGTGGTCAGACCTGCAATCAGCGCCATGCCGCGGTCCAGGAACGCAAGCTCGGTTGCGCCCGACCTGACGATAGCATCCTCCATGGACGTCTTGCCCTGGTCGGACTTCTCCAGTGCCGCGGCCAGTACGCGGGCGGCCGGGCTCCTGGTGTTGTTACACAGGTCGATGCCGGCCTTCACGCCGTTCTTGCCGATGGTCTCCATCAACTCCTGAACGAACTTCTTCACGTTAAGACGCAGCCGGAAGGTCAGTGTGAACGCCCGCTCGATAGTCAATGCGATACCTGCAACCGCGCAGGCAAGGAGGAACCACATCATGCCGCCGCCGTCTTTGAATTCCTGAATCACGAACAGCCTCCGTTTGGTTAACTTAAGGCACTCGGACCTAAACCAATCTAGTCAATCAGCGCTCACAGTCAAGCGTCTGTGACAGGCCCCGCCTCCGGCGGGGTACTGCTAAAAGCATACTCGCAAAAACCCGGCTGGCAAGACCCGCTGTAGCCGCCGGACCGAGCCTGATGCCATGCCAACGACTCCATCTAGTATATATACCAAAGCATTGGATTCCGCGGTTGAGCCCTTGCATAACGAAGACTGGTCAGGTATGATAGTCAGTTGAATCCGAAAGAGCCGGCCCGGGCGCCGGAAGTCATTCGGAACCGCGGGAACGCCCGCGGGAATCCAGCCCGCAACAGCCAACTCCGGCAACGCTGCACCGGTGCAGTCAGTTGCAGTAAGGTAGAACCATGAAACAGAAGACCGACCCTGTGAGAATCCCGGCACTCGCCCTCGCGCTCCTGGTACTGCTGGCGGCGGCCTTCGCGGCCCCGGCCTCCGACATCGAGTCGCGGGTCTTCGAGTACGACCTCGCGAATGGACTCCATATCATCGTCTACGTCGACTCGTCGGCCCCGGTGGCGACGACGAGCGTCTGGTACAAGGTGGGCTCCTACGACGAGCCGCTGGGCAGTACCGGGCTCTCCCACATGCTCGAACACATGACCTTCAAGCACACCGACTTCTACAAGCCGGGCCAACTCGACCGTATCATCGATTCTGCGGGCGGCAACAACAACGGCTTCACGTCGACGTACTACACCGCCTACTATGAAGACTTCGCCAAAGACCGCTACGAACTGGCGATGAAGATCGAGGCGGCAAGGATGGGCAGTTGCGTCTTCTCCGACTCTGAATTCGCGAGCGAGCACCAGGTCGTGTCGGAAGAACGGCGCCTCCGCGACAACCACCCGGCAGGCGAACTCTGGGAGTTGTTCGGGGCCACTGCCCAGCTCGTCAACCCCGAGCGCAATCCGACCATCGGCTGGTCCGACGACGTCCGCAACTACACCGTCCAGGCCGTAAGGGAATGGTATGCCAGGTACTACAACCCGGCGAACGCCGTACTCGTGGTCTGCGGCGATGTCCAACCTGAGGACGTAAGAGCCAGGGCTCAAAAGCACTTCGGCAGGCTCAAGGGCAAGCCGGTCGAGCGCCGGGACTTCTATGACGTCGAACCGAAGCAGAACGGCGAACGCCGCATCACCATCCGCCGGCGCGTGCGCGTTCCCAGCCTGCTGGTCGGCTACCAGGTGCCCGGCATCCGCGACTCGGCCTGGTACGCAGGCGAAGTCGCCGGCGCCATCCTCGGCGGCGGCGAAACCTCCTGGCTCTACAAAAAGCTCGTCAAGGAACTGGGGCTCGCCACCAGCGTCTGGGGCGGCAGCGGTGTCAGCCGCGACCCCAGCCTGTTCCAGGTCGGCGTGACCCCCAAGGCCGAGAGCCTCATCCCGCGGATTGAACAGGTAGTCCAGGCCGAACTCGACCGCGCCGGCTCCGAGCTCGCTTCCGAACGCGAACTCCAGCAGGTGCGCAATCAGGTGCTGGCCGGCCAGGCCTACCGCCGCGACAACATGTTCGGCATGACCTACTGGCTTGCCTCGAGCTACATCCTGTTCGGCACCTGGCGCCAGGTCATCGACTACGCCGAGCACATCAATCGCGTGACGCCCGAGCAGGTCCGGGACTACTGCGCCGCCTGGCTAAAAACCGACAACCGCACCACCGGCATCCTTGTCTCATCGAAGGAGGACAAATGAGACATTTCAGATTTCAGATTGCAGATTGCAGATTGCCCGCGCTCTGCCTTTTGCCTTTTGCCTTTTGCCTTTTGACTTCTTCTCTCTCTGCTCTGCCTCTCTACCGCGACTCCCTTCCCAACGGCCTCATCGTCCTCACCTATGAAGACCCTCGACTTCCGACTGTGGCCGTGAGCCTGGTGTGCCGTTCCGGTGCTGCCGGCGACCCGCAGGACAAGGCCGGCACCGCGGCGATGATGGCCGACCTGCTCGCCAGGGGCACGGCCGCGATGTCCGATGACTCGGTCAAGTCAATCGTCGAGTTCCTCGGCGCCCGGTTTTCCGGCGATGCCGGCCAGGACAACTGCGCGCTCAACATCAGGACCCTGTCCAAGGACCTCGGGACCGCGCTCGACCTGATGGCCGACGCGGTGCTCCACCCGGCGTTCGATCCCAAAGAGCTGGAACTGACCCGCAGCCGGATGCTGTCTAACGCGCGCCGCGTCTTCGACGACCCCGGTTCTGAGGTCGAATACGAGTTCGGCAAGCTGCTCTTTGGCGACCGCCCCTACGGACGGTTGACGGGCGGCGATACCCTGTCCCTGCCCCGCATCAAGCGCGAAGACCTCGTCGCCTTCTGCAGTACCTACGTCCGTCCCAACAACTGCTTCGTCGTTGCCGTCGGCGACGTAATCCGTGAAGACTTCGTTGCGGAGATGGAAAAACGGCTCGCGGCATGGACGCCCGGCACCGTACCGGCGCTCACGGTCGCGCCGCTCGCCATGCCCGACCGCATGCAGGTCAAGGTCATCACCCGGTCCGACATGAACCAGGCCTATGTCCAGTTCGGCCATCCCGGCATCCGGGCCACCGACCCGGACATGCTCGCCACGCGGCTCATGTCCTACATCCTCGGCGGCGGCGCGATGTCGTCGCGGCTGGGCATCAGTGTTCGCGAAAAGGGCGGCCTCGCCTACGATGTCCGCTGCTGGTTCGACCGCAACCGTCTCCAGGGCGGGTTCCACGCTACCGTGCAGACCGCCGACCCCAAAACCGCAATCGGGTTGATGCTTCAGGACATCCGGGTGATGCACGACTCCGGCGCGACGAAGAAAGAACTCGAGAAGGCCCACAACTACTACACCGGCTCCTTCCCCCTGACCTACGCCAGCACCTACGGCAAACTCGGCCAGGTCCGCACGATGGAGCTGCACGGCTACGGCATGGACTGGCTGAGCACTTTCCCGGACAAGGTCAGTGCGGTCACACTTGACGATGTCAACCAGGCAGCCCGCGACCGCCTCAACCCCGGCCGCTACTGGATGGTCGTGCTCGGCCCGGTAACAAGAGAAGAACTTGGACTCTCCGACGTCGAGTGGATTGAGTAGACGCAGGACGCGAGCGGGATGACCTCGGGCGCGAGACGCGCCTCTTTGTCATCACCGCATCGTGCCAGCCATCTCCGCCCGGGGCAACCCGGGCGGTTCCTTCGGGCAGCCGGCTGCTTCCGGCGCGCCGAAGCGCGCGTTCAGAATCTCCCGGACCTCGCGGCTCCCGCAGCAGACCGCGGCCCCACGGCTTCGCCCGTGACCGAGACGCCTCAATCGCCGGCCCCAGACGGCCCAGCCGCCTGACCGGCCAGGTACAAAGCGGCCATCGGCCCGTGCCGGCCGCCCTGCTTCCTTCGGAAGCAGGGAAGAATCCAATGGCTGTTCTGAAGCGGGCAGGACTGGCCAGTTTAGTATATGTCCCATTCCGATTCTGACCGAAAGTACCCTAACTTCCCTATTCTCAATTCCCTATTCACTCTTCCCGTTTCTCCCCTATCCCGTCCCCCCGGCTGTTCTGGAGGCTGTTCGGCAAGCTGTCTGGAGAGCAGTCTGGAAGATTGCCCGGTACGCTATCCGGAGAGGAATCTGGAGAGCTGCCTGGACTGCTGTATGCTCAGCTACTCGGAAGGCTGTCCGGCGGGGAGCTGGGCGAGCTGCTTGGGAAGCTGCGCGGACCGCTGTTCCACGAACTGCTCCGCAGATTGCCTGGACAATCGCCCGGCAGGCAATCCGGAGGACAATTTGCTGAACTGTCAGGGAGGCAGTCCGGAGAATTGCTCGGAGTGCTGCCCGGCAGATAGCCTGCCCGGCAGTCTGGCCGGCTCCGACCGCGGGCTACTCCGTCAACACGACCTTCCGGACAGCTTGCGGCTTGTGGCCAGCGGCTTGTGGCTCTTCGCGCACGAAGTAGACCCCCGGCGCGAGTGCCCGCACGTCGTTCGCACCGGGACTAAGGTGCATCACCTTGCGGCCGTCGGAGGAGAGGAGTGAGGAGTGAAGAGGGAGGAGTTGAGGAAGGAGGAGGACGCCGCGGACGACTGTGGCCCGGTTGTTCATCGTTCCGCGTTCATCGTTCATCGCTTCCTCTACGCCCGGCGACAGCGTATCGCGTATCACGCTGATGCTCGAGCCGTAGCGATTCGATACGTAGATACGAGAGTACGCCGGATTCCACGCGACGGCGCCCGGACGATATCCGACCGAAATGCTGCGGAGAACGGTGTCCGTCTTGTACGTGTGAACTACCGCAACCTGATCCGCCCACCGGTCGGCAACGGTGCAGTAGAGCCGATTGGCAGGACCCCGCTTGCCGTTGTCCGTAATGGCAGTCACGTATCCGACATAGAGATTCGCGCACAGCGTGTCGGTTGATGCCTGGATGATGCGCAGATAGCCATTCCACCTGTCGGCGCAGTAGACCTTGTCGCAGACAGAGTCGCTGTACATCAGACCGAGCCCTGTGGACACGCCCACGCTCCCGAGGACCGTATCGCCACGACAATCGATGACGGTGACGCTTTCAGAGCTGGGACAGCACATGTACAGCTTGTCGTGGTTCTGGTTCCAACAGATTGCCCCACCAGCCGAGGCCGGCAAGGGGATGGTCGCAACGACTGAGTCACCGACCACGTCTATCGCTCTCACGGTATCCCCGTAATACTGACGGAAGTACACTCTGTTGTCTGTACGGTCGTAGCAGAGCGCACGGACATAGCGACCGGCCGGAATCACCGCGCGCACGGTGTCACCGGCACCGTCGACTATTGCTACGCCTCCTTCGTCATTCGCCACGTAGACTCTGCCGTCGTCGCTGCAACACAGTGCATTCGGCTGATACCCGGTCGTCACGGTCGCCACGATGCTGTCGCTAGCGCAGTCCAGGACCGATACGGTACTGTCCTCCGTATTGGCGAAGTAGACCTTGTTGCTCGCCGAGCTCCAGATGAGCGCCTCAGAGCCGATCCCGGTCTTGAGTATCTTCAGGATTCGGTTCGAGTCACTGTCTATGACAAACAGCAGGTTGTTTTGCCGGTCCAGGCAGTAAAGTTGGTTGTTCGTGGTATTGTAGCAGAGTGGACCGGGGCTGCAGGACCAGAAGGTGATTACGGCCTCGACCGAATCGGACACGCCTCCGATTGCGTCAACGACATCGTCGCGGCCGCAGGCAACATAGGTGTTATTGCCGGCTGGATTGTGGCAAAGGGCCGCCGTGTAGTAGCTGTAGCCGGTTCGAACCCGGGCGATCACGCTGTCAGTAGCCGCGTCTATCACTGTGACCGTATTCGAGTACTCGCAGGCGCAGTATACCTTGTTGTTGACAGGGTCGTAGCTCAACGCTCGTGGATACGGGCAGGTCCGGATCGTCTCCACGCCACTGCCGGAAACGACCGCAACGCTGCTGTCGGAGTAGTTCGCGCAGTAGACCTTACCCGGTGGACCCGCCGAGATGACACCAGGCTTGCGTCCTACCGGCACGAGCCGCACGAAACTGTCGCCTGCGCAGTCGATTACCGAAACCGAGGCGCTAGCGCTGTTCGTCGTGTACACGCAGTCCGTAGCCGAGTCGTAACAGATATCGTGTGGGCCAACCCCGCGCATCCATATGGTGCCGACGACCGTATCCGCAGCACAGTCAATCACGACGACATCGTCGTTGCTGTTCACGCAGTACACGCGGTTGAGCCGCGGGTTGTGGCAAAGGGCTTGGGGGCAGGGACCAACCGGAATCCGCGCCGCCATAAGGTCAGTCGCGCAGTCGATGACACGGAGCAGAGTATCGCTTGCGTTCCCCATGTAGACCTTATTGGCGCGCTCAACGTAGATGAGCTCGGTCACGTACCGCTCGACTGGAATCGTCTTGATCGACTGATTGGTCGCGCCGTCGACTACTGTGACGCTCCCGCTGTAGTTGGTGCAATAGACCTTGTTGCCCGGCGCGTCGCTGCAGAGCAGGTGCGGCCCTCCGCCTAGACCCACCTTTGTGAGCTTTGCGTTGGTCTGAGCGTCAACAGCGACAAGGAAGTAGTCGTCGCCCCCGACGTACATGGTGTTGCTCGGCGAGTGAAAGAGCAGCGAGTTGACGTTGTGGAGCCCGGACACCGAGTCCGGCAGGTATATCGTCGACTCGACGTATTGGCCGTGAACGGCCGAGACCACGAAGGCAAGACTGAGAAGAACGATGCTCGCTCTCAAGCCAGTCCCCTACCTCGTGAGCACGATCTTGGTGACCGATGACGGATGACCGGTGACGGCCGGCGGGCTGGAACGGACGAAGTAGATTCCGGGCGGGATATGTCGCACGTCGTTCGCTCCGGGACGAAGGTCCATCACCTTTCGGCCGTCGGAGGAGAGCAGGACGATTTCAGATTGCAGGTTGCAGATTGCAGGTTGCAGATTGAGGACGCCGCGGATGACGGTGGCCCGGCTGTTCATCGTTCCGCGTTCATCGTTCATCGTTTCCAGAACGCCCGGCGACAGGGTATCGCGTATCACGCTGATGCTCGAACTGCCGCGGTTGGAGACGTACATCCGCGAGTACGTCGGATTCCAGGCAAGGGCAGATGGCCAGCTTCCTACGCTGATCCGGCGGATGACACTGTCCATCTTGTACCCTGCGACCACCAGGACCTTCCCGCCATCCGCCGCGCAGTAGAGCCGATTGGCCGGGCCGTGCTTCCCGTTGTCTAGGATTGCCGAGACGTCACCGACGCTCAAACTACGGGTGAGTGAGTCTGCTGCCGCCGCGATGACGCGAAGGCAATAGTTGAAGCCGTCATAGCAGTATACCTTGCCCGTGGCCAAGTCGCTGTAGGAAAGAACGATGCCGGTCGCCACGAGAATGTTCTTCAGAATCGTGTCTCGGGCGCAGTCGATGACTACGATGCTATCGGAGCTCTGACCTGTCACGTACAGCTTGTCGTAGCCCTCGACGCAGCACAACCCCAGTTGATACGTAAAGAGACCCGTCCAGAAAGCGATGGCTGCCTCCACTGTATCGGCTCGCGTGTCAATCGCACGCACCACGGCAGAGTCTGCCCCGTACGCGGTGCCAACGTACATCTTCTTACTGGTGCGGTCGTAGCAGAGCGTGGAAGGAGAGCCATAGGTTCCGGTCGGGAACTGCACTGTCGCACGCACTGTATCACCGCTGCCATCAATCGCGGCTACGCCGCTGTCGAACGCCACGTACACCTTGCCATCGTCGCTGCAGTCCATGTCATCCAGACCAGGACCTGCTGCTACGGTCGCCACGATGCTGTCACTACTACAGTTGAGGATGGATACAACGCCGTTATACGGGCTGCTGACGTACACCTTGTTGCTCGCAGGACTCCAGAGGAGTGTGTCCGGGTAGCTGGCGGTTTGGATTGTCTTGAGCACCTGATTCGATTCGCCATCGATGACGAACAGCAGTCCACTCACGTCGTCCAGGCAGTAGAGGTGGTTGTTCACCGTATTGTAGCACATCGGCCCCGGGTAACTCGAGCCAAAGGCAATCACCGCCTCGATGGTGTCGGACTCTCCGCCGATGGCAGTTAGAGTCGCTTTGTCAGAACCCGCTGCGTACGTGCTGTTGCCATCCGGGTTGAAGCACAAGGTCGGTGAACGCGAGCCGATCTCAACATTGGTGAGGACTGAATCCTCCACGGCGTCTATCACTGTGACCCGATTCTGGGAGTTGGTTCCGCAATACACCTTGTGGTTCACTGAGTCGTAGCTCAGCGACACCGGAAACCGGCAGACCCGCAGCGTCCTGGTGCCACTGGCGGATATCACCGTAACGCTGCTGTCGTAGTAGTTCGCGCAATAGACCTTGCCCGACGGACCGGCCACAACTGCCCGAGGTGAGCGTCCCGCTGGAACAAGCCGCAGTACGGTATCACCCCCGCAGTCGATCGCTGAGACCGTGTTGCTGACCGCGTTCGCGGTGTACACGCAGTTGGTGGTCGAGTCGTAGCAGATGTCAAATGGCGCAACCCCGCGCACCCAAATCGTACTCACGACGGTGTCTGCGGCGCAGTCGATCACGCTCACATCGTCCCGGTCATAGTGCGCGCAGTAGACACGGTTGAGCTGTGGATTGTAGCACAGCGTGCGGGGCCCGAAGCCGACCGCTATGCGCGCCACCACGCTGTCGCCCGCGCAGTCGATGACCCGAACCAGACTGTCATTCCCGTTGCCGCAGTAGAGCTTGTCATCGAGTTCGTTGTATACGAGGTCGGTGACGGACCGCTCAACCTCTATCACTTTGGTTGAGCAGTTCGTCGCGCCGTCTATGACATCAAGCGTGGCCGTGTTGGTGCTGGCGCTGTAGACCTTGTTGCCGCGGGTGGCACTGCACAACAGGTTGTGCAGGCCGGGGCTGACGGGGATTCTGGCCAGCTTTGCGTTGGTGCGCGCATCGACTGCGAGGAGCGGACCGCCCTCCCCGCCGACGTATACAGTGCTGTTGGGCGAGTGGTAGACAACCGACCTGACGCTTGGGAACCCGGAAAACGAGTCCGGCAGGTATATCGTAGCCTCAACGTATTGGCCGCTGGCGGCCGAGACCACGAGGGCCAGACTGAGAAGAACGGCGCTCGCTCTCAAGCCAGTCCCCTACCTCGTGAGCACGATCTTGGTGACCGATGACGGATGCCCGGTGACGGCCGGCGGGTCGGAACGGACGAAGTAGACCCCCGGCGCGAGTGCCCGCACATCGTTCGCACCGGGACGAAGGTCCATCACCTTCCGGCCGTCGGAGGAGAGCAGGACGATTTCAGATTGCAGGTTGCAGATTGCAGGTTGCAGATTGAGGACGCCGCGGACGACGGTGGCCCGGCTGTTCATCGTTCCGCGTTCATCGTTCATCGCTTCCAGAACGCCCACCCGCAGGCTGTCGCGGATAACCGACACGCTGTAGCCTTCGCGGTTCGCCACGTACGTCCGCATGTCAATTGGATTCCAGACCATCGCAATCGGTTGCTCGCCGACTGCTATCGTGGTGATTACGCTGTCCCGCTCACAGTCAATTACTGAAACGCTGCTGTCGCCTCGGCACGCGCAGAGTACGCAGTTGTTCACGGAGTCATAGGACAGCGCCCACGGTTGGGTACCGAGCGGCACGAATGCCACGACCGTGTCCGCGTACGCATCAATCACCGCAACGCGGTTGCTGTCCCGACAGGCGCAGTAGACCTTGTTGTCCTGCGAGTCCCAGCAGAGCGCGGAGGCTCCACGACCGACGTATATCTGCGCGACAAGCTCCGGCCGTTCTCCGGCTACAACGCTGACCGTCCCGCTGTTCACATCTGCGCTGTATACTTTTGCCCCGACCGGCACGTACAAGAGCGCATGCGCACCGCTGCCGACCCCGACCCGGGCAATCATGAGATTCAGGTCCGCGTCAATGACGTACACCGCGCTGTAGGTTCTCGCATAGACGTAGTTGTGTTCGGACTCGTAGCAGAGCGCATAGGGCTGCGCGTCCAGTTGTACCTCGCAGACGACCGTATCAGCAGCCGCATCCACCACGAGTACCGAGTTGCTCCGGTAGAGGGCCTCATACAGCCTGTCGCCCGCCGGGTTGAGGCAGAGCACCTGCGGATAGTACCAGTTCCCACCCAGGGGCCCGGTCTCTATCGTGCGCAATACGCTGTCGCCTGCACCGTCAATGACTGTGAGGGTGGCCTGTGCACCACCTGTGCCCGCATTCGCGCAATATACCTTGTTTCCGAGCGGGTTATGGAGGAGCGCCCTCGGCTGTACCCCTGCAGGCACAATCTGTCTGATGGAATTGTCCACACCATCGAGAACCATAACGGCGTTGGCACCCGCGACGGCGCAGTAGGCCCTGTCGGTTGTCGGGTTGAAGCACACCGCGGTCGGCTGCAGGACAGGGTCGGTCGGGACGAGTGCAAGCAGCGAGTCCGACGTGCAGTCGATGACACCGACCGCTGCGTCATCATCTGCGGCGGCGAATACCCGTCTGCCTGAATCAGCCACGCAGAGCGCGCTGACATAGTAGCCGATGCGAACATCCGTGATGTAGTCGCCCGTCGCGCCGTCCATCGCCAGAACGTAGCTGCCGTCAGTCGCGTAGACCTCGTTGTTCATTTGGCTGTAGGCGACGTCCAGACTGCCGTAGACTTCGCCTTCGCCCAGAAGCGTATCCGCGACGCAGTCAATGACCATCAGGTAGTAATCCTCATCCGCCACATACACCTTCTTGTTCACTGGGTTGTAGCAGAGCTTGCACGGAGAATACCCGTCTCCAACATCCGCGATTACGGTGTCAGCCAGAGCATCGATTACCGTCACCGTGCCCGAGCCGTAGTTCGCGGTGTAGAGCTTGTTCAGGTCCGGGTTGTACACGAACCCAGACGGCGCGCTGCCGGTCGGAATGGTGCTCACGACGGTGTTGTTTGTCGCATCAATCACGCTCACCGTGTTGCTGCCGCAGTTGGCGCAATAGACCACGCTGCGGTTCGGGTTAGAGCAGACCGCGTCGGGCTGGAGGCCGACCGGGACGGTCGCGACCACACTGTCATCACCGCAGTCTATCACGCTCACGGTTTGCCCGGAGAGATTCGCGCAGTAGACTCGGTCCAGTGCCTCATTGTAAGCGAGCGCGATAGGCGAGTCGCCGGTCGAAATCGTGTCTACTACCTGCATCGCTGCGGCATCAACAACTACCATCATGTCCTGGTCGAAGACGGCCGCATAGACTTTGTTGCTCACCGAGCTGTAGCAGAGAGCGCGGACGTAACCCTCGAACGGTATGCGTGCAAGACGGTGACCGTCGGTCGCGTCCAGAACAAAGATGGCGCGCGTAACAGCACCTGCTACGTATACGTGGTTCCCGGCCGAGGCGTAGGCCAACTGGTTCGGCAGGGCGATTCCGCCGAACGTATCGGGAACCGGAATCGTCGCCTCCAGCCACTGGGCGCGGACGGCTGACAGCCAACAGCTCACAGCCAACAGCCCGGAGGCCGCGGAAAGCCAACGGCTGGGGGCTCGCCGTCTGGTCTGCCTGGTGTTCTTGGCGTCTTGGTGGTTCACATTCCCTCCGCATCAGTCCATCTTGATGACCTTGCGCGTGAGTGTGGCCTCGTCGGTCTCAAGGCGATAAAAGTAGACGCCCTGCGGGACACGGCGGCCCTGCGTGTCGCGACCGTCCCAGACGGCGGAGTGCACGCCGGGCTGGGCCAGACCGGAGAAGAGACTCGTCACCTTGCGGCCGGTGAGGTCGTAGACCGCGAGCGACAGCCTCATCTCGCGCGGAACCGCGTAGCGCAGCCGGGACGTGCGTGTGAACGGGTTGGGGGTCTGGGACACGATCCCGATTGAGGACAATCGGGTCATATCCCGTCCGACTGCCCGGTCTTCGACCGCGACCTTGGGAGCGTCGGTCGTGAACTTGATGGCATGGCCGGGAATCCAGGGCGAAGCCCCTTTGGTGTAGGTCGCGTCGAAGAGCGCGGTGATGCCGATGGTGCCCGCCGGGTTCTGGACCCCGATGGTGCTCGAATTGGTCTTGTTCGCGGTCAGGTACTGGAACAGGAACTCGCAGTTGCCGTCAGAAGCACTCAGAGTCGTGTCATAGAGCACTATCTCGTACCAGTCGTATGTCGTATAGCCAAAGACGTAGGGCACGGAGTCCCACTGCACGATGAACCGGTGATTGGCGGCATCGTGGTAGTACCAGATTCCGTTGCCGAACTCGGGGTAAATGTCGTCCCAGTTGACCGCGAGCATCGGCGGCCCCGAATCCATCGGCAGGTTCGCGTTGAGCAGTCTTTGGTAGGCGGTCGCGCCGGGCGCGATGAAACCGTTGCTGCAGATGGAGAGCTGGTAGTAGTCCTGGCCGTAGTAGCGGAACGGGCCGAATTCGGGCGGAAGGTCGATAACGATGGTGGTGTCGTCGGGGATGATGCCGTCCATCAGCCGCGTGCCGGTGTCCGCTATGTCGACCCAGTCGAACACCGGGCATTCGGCGTAGCCGGTATCGACTTCATCATATGCCCAGTAGAGCGGCGGATTCCGCGGGCCGTCCGGAATCGGGTCGATGGTTCGGATAGAGCCAATCTTGATGCTGAAGCCCAGCCGCCTCGTGATGTCGCCGGTCGCTACCACCAGCGTACAGGGAATCGAGGAATCGCGCGGAATCGAATAGTCGGCAAAGACCGTGAACCGGTCAGCGTCATTCGACCCGGTCGTGTCCGGCGCGATGTCTCCAAACGAACCGGTCGAGTCCAGGACATGCAGCCGCGGGTCGGCCGAGCGCAACGTCCCGGTGACCGAATAGGCCTTGCCCAGACCGCCGTTGTGCAGGGTAGCGATCAAGTACCCGGTCTCGCCCGGATCGAGAGTTCCGCTGCGGTTGCCGCCCGGCGGCGGGTCATCGACCCGGTGCGAGGCGTAGCCGAGAACCGGCGCGCCCACTTGAATGGTCACTGAGGACGTCCAGGTCGTGTCGCGGGAGTCCTTGGCGACGACCGCAAAGCGGAGCACGTAGCCGTTGGTGCAGGACGGCGCGACAGCGAACTTGAACGAGTTCGAGCCGGTCCAGCCCGAATCACCGACCGGGATGTCTCCGACGCTCTTCACGGTATCGAGCAACGTAATGTTGGGATCGGTCTTGCGCAGCCGGACAGTCACGCCCTGCGCCTGCTCGTTTCCCCAGTTCTTCAGCCACATCGGCAGGTTGACTGTCTCGCCCGGGTTGATGATGTGATCGTTGTTGCCGCCGGCCGAGTCGTCAACCGTGTGGCGCTGGTACATCACGTAGGGCCCGTCCGAAGCCAGCGCGAGGCAGTAGCCGAGGTGCGGGGCAAGATTGTGGCCGGTCACGGTCACGAAGACGGTGTCGGGAACTTCGGCCGTGATGCTGAGGTCCACTTGTCCGGCCGCGTCGGTGTAGCCTGCGGCCCACGCGTCCGCCTGACTTCGAGCCGCGGCGCAGACCAGCGCGCCTGAAACCGCGTTCCCGCCGCTGGTCACTGATACCGACAGCGTGTACGGACCGAGCGGTATGACCGATGGGTAGCTGACAAAGAGCGGCCTGGGTTCGAGCGAGTAGATATCTACGGCGCCGTCGCCCATGCAGTTGTACATCTCGAAGTAGGCCCTGGTTCTCTGCCCGGCACCCATCTGCTCGTAGTACCTTATCTTCGCCTTGTTGACCCCGCCCATCACCCAGGTGTAGCTCGAGTCGAACAGGTAGTCGAAGACCCGGCGCTCGAGCGTGTCGTCCTGTACCCAGTAGGACTCGGATGACGCGGCGAGAGAAACGATGCCGCCCTTGCGGCCGGGCCTTATCCACGTTTCGGAGAAACACTCCGGGTGGCTCGCCGACGCGAAGTTGCCGCATTCGCACGCGTAGCTCTGAACGAACGGAATCATGTCGGCGTTCGACAGCGCCCGGACATCGTCCGAATGGAAAGTGATGCCCGGGTCCGACCATCCGACCTCTGAACCGTGGCCCGAGAAAGCAACCCACGCCCGGCCGTTGTTCAGGGCAGTGGCTGCCGGCGTGCCGCTTTGGTAGTAGGCGAAGTACGAGTCGCACTCAGTGCCCGGCGGCCTCAGCTTCGCCATCACGTACTTGTGCGTGCTCTCCGCCTTGCCGTGGAAAGTGGTATCGCCCGAGGCGACGAAGTAAGCCCGCTTGCCCCAGGACGTGCCGTTCGTCCAGTTGTTCTGCTCGTACCGTACGACCTTGTCCACGAACGAGTCGAGCTGGGCAGCGCTCGCGACCGAGGCCCGGCCAAGGTCAAGGTCAGGCCAGTAGTCGCTCCCTTCGCAGAGCGAGAAGTTCAGGTCGGTGGGCGGCGTGCGCGCCCCGCTGCCGTTGAAACAGCCGATGCGATCCACGTCGCCGACGAGCAGCACGAAGCTCGGCGGTATGGTCCAGTTGTCGTAGGCGTTCTGGATGTAGTTCTTGACCGTGCTCGAGTCGCTTCCGCCGACCTGGCTCAGTGTACGCACGAAGACGTTGAACCCTTTGCGCCGGCGCCACTCGGCCAGCGGAGCGATGTTCGACTGCCACTCGTCCGGCACGATGATGAGGTAGCCGATTGGCAGAGCCGGGCCGAGACCGGTCCGAAACTGCCTCTCGTTCAGGGCAATCCCTTCCAGCCGTCCGGCAAACGGTGGCGACGAATAACGCCGCAGCATCGCCCCGGTCTTGGCCCAGTCCGCGCCTGTCCACTTCACGGTCACTTTCATCGACGGAGCATGCTCAACGAGATTGCGCGCCGGGTTGTAGGCGACCGGGCGTATCTCGACGACCGCAACCCTTCGTCCGCGCACCCTGGCAATCTCGACCAGTTTCGCCCCGATCGCCGGAGACCAGGTGTCGGTTGAATAGACATCGTTGTCAAAGGCAAAGCTCGGCGAGCGGAACCCGGCGTTCGTCCTCTTTGGGACTGGAGGCTGCAAAGGCAACACCGGGAGGGAAAGCTGCGTCGTCTCAGACGCGCTGGCGTCAAACGAGACGCCCACCTCGCAACCGTACGGAACCTCAACCAGCCGCACGTACACGGGCAGTGCCGGGCTCCCCACTTCCGTGGTAAGCCCAGCCGCAGGCAGACCGAGCGTGCAGTACTCACGGCCGGCCTCGCGTATGATACCGACTGCCGGCTTCGCCGGGGCCAGGGACAGCACCCCGCCATCGGTTCGGCCGGACCACACAATCGCGTCGGCAGCGAACACCGTCGCGACGGCGACCAGTAGCAGCAAAACCGCTTTCATCCAGCGACCTCCAACAGGGAGTTCGGACCCATGCAGACCGCACCCGTTACTCTAACGTGTACAGCATATTATACAGCGTAATACGCCATGTCAACCGGCCATGCAGACCGGCGCGGTCTTGACCAGCCCGCGCCGCAGTCTAGAATCACTGCCGATGCGGTGCGGCGGCTTCGAACTACACAGCCTGTCTGACGGGTTCTTCGGGCTCGACGGCGGGGCGATGTTCGGGGTCGTACCCAAGCCCATCTGGGAACGGACGAACCCCGCCGACTCGCGAAACCGCATCCGGCTGGCCGCGCGGCCCCTGCTGGTGGTCAGCGGCGCCGACCGCATTCTCATCGACACCGGCATCGGCGACAAGTGGGACGAGAAGGCGCGCGACATCTACAGGATTGAGAAGTCGGATACCGTCGAATCGTCGCTTGCCCGCGCCGGGTTTGGACCCAAGGACATCACGAGGGTGGTGCTCACGCACCTTCACTTCGACCATGCAGGGGCGACAACCAAGCTCGACGATTCCGGCCGGCCTGTCCCCCGCTTTCCGAACGCCCGCCACTACGTACAACGGAAGGAATGGGAAGCCGCGGTCACCCCGAACCGCCGCTCGCGCGCATCCTATCGTCCCGGTGACTTCCTGCCGGTCAAGGACGCCGGCCTGCTTGAATTCATTGAAGGTGACGTCCGGTTCGAGCTTGCGCCTGGGCTTGCGCTTGAGCTGGTCCTCACCGGCGGCCACACGCCCGGCCACCAGATAGTGCTGGTAAGGGACATAGGGATAGAGGGACAAAGGGATAGAGTGGCGGATTCCGGACACTCGATCCCTCGACCCCTTGATCCCTCGATGCCTGTTCTCGCCGTCTTCTGGGGCGACCTGATACCGACAAGTGCACATATTGCCACGCCCTATATTATGGGGTATGATCTACTTCCGCTCGAGACAATGGAGCAGAAGGAGAAGCTCGTGCAGCAGGCCATCGCCGGAAAGTGGCTCTCGTTCCTCGAACACGACCCGGAGTACGCCTGCGGTGTAATCGAAGAGGAGAACGGAAAACCATTCCTAAGGCCAACCGCGGAGTGAGCCGCGGGGCGATGATTCGTCGGACTTGGCGGACATGTCCGATGGCGGAACCAAGAGGAGACCATGAAGAACACTGACTGGCGCGACCGGTGTCGCGACAAAATCAAGACCGCGGATGAGGCCCTGCGCGTGCTGCAGCCGGGCGACCGGCTCTTCATCGGCTCTGCCTGCGGCACTCCCCAGAAGCTGGTCCAGGCGCTCGCCGACTGCCCGATTGAGGACGTCGAGATCACCCACCTGCTGACCCTCGGCGTCGCGCCCTATGCCCAGGAGAAGCTGGCCAGCCGCTACCGGGTCAACGCGCTCTTCATCATGCCCAACGTGCGGCCCGCGGTCTGGGAAGGCCGCGCCGACTACACGCCGGTCTTCCTCTCGGAGATACCGGAGCTCTTTCGTACGGGCCGGCTGCCGCTCGATGTCGCCTTGATTCACGTCACGCCGCCGGACGAGCACGGCTTCTGCAGCTTCGGCGTGTCGGTCGACATCACCAAGCCCGCAGCCGAGGCGGCAAAGTATGTCATCGCCGAGGTCAACCCGCAGATGCCCCGCACGCTCGGCGACGCCTTCATCCACGTCAACGAGATTGACGCGGTAGTCGAGAACGACGCCCCCATCTACGAATTCGTCACGCCCGGGGAGTCCGAAGTCGCCCGCCGCATAGCCAAGAACGTCGCCGACCTCGTCGAGGACGGCTCGACCATCCAGGTCGGCTACGGCGGCATCCCCAATGCGCTGCTCTCCTACCTGAAGGACAAGAAGGACCTGGGCGTCCACACCGAGGTATTCTCCGACTCGACCATCGACCTCATTGATGCCGGCGTCATCAACTGCCGCAAGAAGACCCTCCACCCCGGCAAGGTCGTGGCTTCGTTCGCGATGGGCAGCCAGCGCCTGTTCGACTACATCGATAACAATCCGATGTTCGAGTTCAGGTCGGTGGACTACACCAACGACCCGTTCGTAATCTCCCAGAACGACAAGATGGTTTCAATCAACTCAGCCCTCGAGGTCGACCTGACCGGCCAGGTCTGCGCCGACTCCATCGGCTACCGGTTCTTCTCCGGCATCGGTGGCCAGGTGGACTTCGTCCGCGGCGCGGCCCGCTCCAGGGACGGCAAGGCCATCATCGTACTCCGCTCGACCCGCGACGACGACAGGTTTTCGCGTATCGTCCCAACGCTGACTGAAGGCGCGGGCGTCGTCACCTCGCGCGGCGACGTCCACTACATTGTGACCGAGTGGGGCGTAGCGTACCTGCACGGCAAGACCATCCGCGACCGCGCCATGGCCCTCATCTCGGTCGCCCACCCCAAGTTCCGGTCGGAGCTGTTCAAGCTCGCCAAAGACAAGCACTACATCTACGCCGACCAGCCCGAGCTGCCGCTGGTCGAGGCCCGGTACCCCGAGGAGTTCGAGGCGCAGGGGGCGCTCAAGGACGGCACGCCGGTCTTCATGCGGCCCATCAGGCCGACCGACGAGCCGGCGATGCGCGACCTCTTCTACTCCTTCTCCAAGGACACCGTCTTCTACCGTTTCTTCTCCTACCTGAAGGCGATGCCGCACGACAAGTTGTCCAAGTTCGTCAACGTCGACTACGAATCCGAGATGGCGCTCGTCGCCAGCCTCAAGAGCGGCGGCGAGGAGCGCATCGTCGGCTCGGCCCGCTACTACGTGGACAAGGCGACCGGGCTCGCCGAGTACGCCATCGAGGTCCAGGACGAATTCCAGAACCGGGGACTGGGCGGGGTGCTCTTCAACCATCTCACCAAGATCGCCAAGATTAAAGGCATCAAAGGCTTTGTCGGCTACGTGCTCGACTCCAACACCCGCGCCTACCGGCTGATGACCCGCACCGGGCTTCCGATCGAGACGAAGTGGGAAGACGGCGTCTACACCCTGACCATGCGGTTCCAGGACGGAAAGTAGGAGGTGACCGTGGCCAGCACTCGACCCCTCGACCCCTCGCCCCCTCGATCGCTTTCTCTCGACTTCATCTTCCGCCCCCGGTCGACTGCGGTCATCGGCGCCTCCAACCGGGAAGGCTCGGTCGGCCGCGCGCTCTTCGCCAATGTGCTGATGAACGGCTACACCGGCGTGGTCTATCCGGTCAACAATACCGCCAAGTCGGTCCTGGGCGTCAAGGCGTACGAGACAGTGCTCCAGATACCGGACGAGGTAGACCTCGCGATCCTCATCATCCCTGCACTGGCTGTACCCGCGGTCCTGGCCGAGTGCGGCCAGAAGAAGGTCAAAGGCGCCATCGTCATTTCCGCCGGGTTCAAGGAACTGGGACCGACCGGCGCCCAACTGGAGCTCGCGGTCCGCGAGCGGGCACGCAAGTACGGCATCCGGCTCATCGGCCCCAACTGCTTCGGCATCATCGATAGCTCGCCGAAGGTAAGGCTCAATGCCACCTTCGGTCGCGCCATGCCGCCGTTCGGGAACATCGCACTTATCTCCCAGTCCGGCGCGGTGGGCTTGAGCGCCCTCGAATACGCCATTTCCGAGGAGGCCGGGCTCTCCAAGTTCGCGTCCATCGGCAACAAGGCCGACATCAACGAATGCGACCTCCTTGCCTACCTGCGCGACGACCCTGAGACCGACGTCATCATGCTCTACCTCGAAGACCTCGTGAACCCGCCCGAGTTCATGAGGATTGCGCGCGAGACCACGTCGCACCCGGTTAAGCCAAAGCCGATTCTCGCCATCAAGGCCGGCCGAACGTCGGAGGGCGCCAAGGCCGCATCGTCCCACACCGGCGCGCTGGCCGGCTCCGATGCCGCGTATGACGCCTTCTTCGCCCAGGCTCGCATCCTGCGCGTCGACACCATCAACGAACTCTTCGCCAAAGGCGCTGCGCTTGCCTACCAGCCGGCCCCCAAGGGCCGAAGCGTTGCCATCGTCACCAACGCCGGCGGCCTCGGCATCATGGCGACCGACGCCTGCGTGCGCAACGGGCTCAAGCTTGCCCCCCTCGCCGAGAAGACCAAGACCGAGCTGAAGAAGCACCTCCCCGTCACGGCTTCAACCAGCAACCCGGTCGACGTCATCGGCGACGCCGACGTCAACCGTTACCGCATCGCACTCGAACTGCTCATGGCCGACGAGAACGTCGACGCCCTCCTCCCTATCTGGGCGCCGACGCTGATGGCCGAATCCAAGGACATCGCAAGCATCACCGCCGATATCGGGGCGAAGTCGGACAAGCCGATTCTCGCCTGCATCCAGTCGATGATGAACCCGATGGAAATCCGGCGCCAGTTGATGCGGGACCACATCCCCCACTACCAGTTCCCCGAGAACGCCGCCCGGGCGCTCTCTGCGATGGCCGACTTCAGCGAGTGGAGCCGCCGGCCCCAGGGCGAAGTGCTCAACTTCCCCGATGCGAAACCCGAAGTCGTGCGCGCCATCATTGACCGCGCCCGCAAACGCAATCCCGTCTTCATCGCCGAACCCGAGGGCCACGAAATCCTCAAGGCCTACGGCCTGCCGGTGCCGCAGTTCAGGCTCTGCAAGAACATAAGCGAGGCAGTCGCGGCGGCCAAGGAAATCGGCTACCCGGTCGTGCTCAAGATTGTCTCGCCTGACGTTCTGCACAAGACCGAGTTCGGTGGCGTGCGCGTGAACATCACCGACGAAGTCAGGCTGAAAGCGGAACATGCCGACCTGCTCGCCGGGGTGAAGGCGAAGAAGCCCGACGCCAATATCTGGGGCGTGCTGGTCCAGCAGATGGCGCCCAAAGGAACCGAGACGATTCTCGGCATGAACCGCGACCCGTCCTTCGGCCCAATCCTGATGTTCGGTCTTGGCGGCATACTGGTGGAAGTCCTGAAGGACGTCACCTTCCGCATCGCACCCTTGAACGACATCTCGACCGACTCGATGGTCTACGGCATCAAGGCGGTGAAGATACTCCAGGGCTACCGGGGCGAGGCCCCGCGCGACGTGGCGAAGATCAAAGAGTGCCTGCAGCGCCTCTCCCAACTCGTCACCGACTTCGAGGAAATCAACGAACTGGACATCAACCCGCTGCTCGTCTACGAACAGGGCAAAGGCGCCCTCGTCCTCGACGCCCGCTTCCTGCTGAAATAGCACTCCGCCTGAGCCACGAGTCCTGTAGGTGAAGAAACTGCCCGCACGATAGCGGGCAGTTACCCAGGCGTAGATTCACAGGCCTGCCAGGCACCAGGCACATGCATCGACTGAAGCCAATCGCGATGCCTGAACTACAGCACTATCCTTGTCAAGAAGTGAATCGGGCATTGTGTCCCCGGGGTCCACACGCCCCGCTGCTTCGACCTGGCACCTTCCACCGCCGGTTTCGGCCGCGGCAACCCGGCCCTAGAAACCCAGCTTCACCCCCGCGCTCATCCACCGTCCGCGCGTCGGCGCCCAGAGCGGCACGTCCTGCTCGATCCAGTCGGTCTGCACGAAGTCAAACAGGTTGCGCACCGCCGCGAACACCTCCCAGCTCAGCCCGCCGCCGTCCGCGGTCCGGCCGAACCGCTTGGCCAGCCGCGCGTGCCAGAGCGTGTAGTCGGGCGAGCGCGGCCCCTCGACCAGCCGCTCGCCCTCGCGCCGCTGCGTCACCATACTGCCGACAAACTCGCCGCTCACGCTCACATCCAGCCCGATGCGCTCAAAGTTGTAGCCCGCGTTCCAGTTTGCCGCGTGCGTCGACCGGTAAGGCAGCGCAATCCCCGTCTCGAGTTCGCGCGCGTCGGGCAGCGTGTAGCCTGCCTGCAGCCGCAGGGCCGCGAAAGGCCGTACCGCCGCGCCCAGCTCCAGTCCCTGTGTGACGACCGAGCCGCGGTTGAACTGCTGGTACTGCCGGACCCCGCGAACCGTGTCGTGGCGGACCATCGAATCGGTCACCATGTCCGAAATGTTGCTGCGGTACGCCATCGCCGACAGCGCCAGGTCGGTCCAGCGCAGCTCGGCGCTCAGGTTGCCGTTGCGCGACCGCTCGGGCAGCAGGTCCGGGTTCTGGATGAACTCGGACATCTCCCGGCCTACGCAGAAGTGCGTCTGCTTGGAAAACAGCGGCGGCGACTTGAACCCGGTGCCGTAGGAGCCGCGCAGCCGCAGGAACTCGACCGGCGCGTAAAGAGCCGACACGCCGGGCATGAACCGCGACCCGTACTGCGAATGGTGTTCGTACCGGCCCGTGCCGGCCAGCGTCACCGGGCCGATTTCGACCTCGTCCTCCGCCACCAGCCCGGTGCGCGCGGCCGACCTCGATTCGGCGCTGGTATTCTCGGTCAGGCGCTCCAGCCGTTGCGACAGCGTCACGGTCAATCGCTGGCCCAGCGGCAGGTCCCCGGCATACTGCAGGTCGCCGTAGCCGACCTCTTCGAACGCCTTGAACCACTGCTCGCGCGAGTACACCCGCTGCCGGTACCCGGAGTACGACCCGCGGCCGGTCAGCAGCGCGGTCGAACTCGCCTGCCAGCGCACCACTGCCATCGGCCCCCAGCTCGATATGTTCGGGTTCTCATACAGCCCGTCGCCCGACCGGCCGGCGACGCGCCCCATGTCGCCGCCCTGTCGCTCGTCGCTCCACGAGTGGCCCGACAACGTGACATCGAACCGCGGGTGCGGCCGCAGCCTCATCCGGGCCGTCAGCCCGGACTGGCTCGATGCGGCGAAATCCGACAGCCCGTCGCCGTTGGCGTCCGAGGCGCCGGTCTGGCGGCGGCTGAGCGTCGCGGTCGCATCCAGCGCTTCCAGCCCGGCGTCGACCGTGGCCTGCAGGTTGGCGGTCCCGTAACTGCCGCCGTCGACCTGCACCGTTCCCCCGGTCCGCGTCACCGCCTTGGGCACGACGTTGATGACCCCGCCGAATGCGTCACCGCCGTAGCTCAGCCCGCCCGCCCCGGTCGCGATCTCCACCCGCTCAACTCCCGTGACCGGCACGTGCGCCAACCCATAGCAGCCCAGGTCAGCCAGCCCCGGCATCCCGTCCAGCACCACCGAGGTGTACTTGCCGGGCAGACCCTGCAACTGCACCTCGCCCGCACCGCTCACCGGGCAGCACGACGCCACCTTGCATCCCGGCTCGGCTCGCAACGCCTCCTGCAGGTCGCCCGCGCCCTTCTGCTCGATGCTCTGCTGCGTCACCACCCGTGTCGGGCTCGGCCCATCGCCCAGGTTGCGCACCGGCGCGCCGGCGCGCACCTCCACCCGCCCCAACTCCACGGCCTGCCGGCTCAGCCGGAAGTCGGCCATGGCCGCAGCGCCGCGCACGCTCACCTGGCGTGTTTCCGGGGCGAAACCGATGGCCGAGGCCGTCACCAGGTAATCGCCGGCCGGCACGTTGGCAATCGCATACCGGCCCAGGCTGTCGGCCGCGGCTCCCAGCCCGGTTTCCCCGGCCTCCACGCTTGCCCACGACACCGGGCTCCCGTCGCGCCCATCGATCACCCGGCCCGAAATCACCGCGCCCGTCGCGACGACGACCAGCGCCGCAACCGCTGTCACTAACCGCGAAATCCGCAAACTCATCATAACACTCCTGTTGTCCTGCCTTGTCCGTCATCCGCAGCCCCGGCCCTGGATGCGGCCGGGCTGACTGCGCGTACCCGCCCGGCCCCGCACCGCCTCATCGCGGCCGCGGCCCGGGTCAGAACGGCTCAATTGTCAGGAGGACTTCGGGGAGAACTGCCGGCGGTGTGCTCATCCGGGTCTGGCCGGTGCTCGGGCTGTTCGGCAGACGGCGAGCCCCGGGTTCCAGGCTCGGGCAGCGCAACACCCGGTGCGGGAATGACTCGGCCCGGCACCTGCCGCAACCGGCTTCTGCGCTCGACCGGCGCCGGGAACTGCGCGCGCAGACACAGGCACGGCCGCGACTCGTCGCCGGCGCGCTCGCACGGCGCAACCGCGGCCCCGCAGACGCCGCCCTGCTCCGCGACGTCGGCCGCGCAGCAACCGGCCGGCTTGGCGGCCGCCTGCTCGTCGACACGGCACACAGGCTCCTGCCCGCACGCCAACCCGTCGACCAACCGGCACGACGCAAGGCCCGGCGGCGGCGCCAACAGTGCCAGCAACACGAGCCTGCTCAGCAGCGAACCAAGCGACCTGCACCACAGCATTGATACATTCTACCTTGCGCTCGGTCGCCCTGTCAAGGGTTCGGCTTTCCCAACCCACACCCAGTTCTTCTACATCGGCGAGGCCCCGCGCGACGTGGCGAAGATCGAAGAGTGCCTGCAGCGGCTCTCACAGCTCGTCATCGACTTCAAGGAAATCGACGAACTCGACATGAACCCCCTGCTCGTATACGAGGAAGGCAAAGGCGCTCTCGTCCTCGACGCCCGCTTCCTGCTCAAGTGACCCTTGTGCATGAACTGAGTAGCAGCCGGGGCTCGACCCCGGCTACAACTCATCAGGAGGCGTGAACCAATGAACCCGCGAACTCTCGGACCCCTGCTGCTTCGCCCTGAGCCCGGCTTCGGTTCTGGCCGAGTCAGCTCTGTACACGACCAACCTCGGCTATACCGTCGAGTTGGGACAAGGTCGAGGCAAAGTACCCGGTAGGCTCGCGGCCAGCATCGGGATGCGGACATGCTTGACTGGCTCATTCCGCCGCCTTAGACTCACTCAAGGATAGCCTCATGATTGACGCAAAAGAGAAGTATGTAACCGACAGCCAGGGCAACCGTGTCGCGGTTCTGCTTGAAGTCGAGGAATACCGCCGACTGCTCGATGCCTTGGAGGAACTGGAGTCAATCCGCGCCTACGATACGGCAGTCGCAGTCCGTGAAGACGCGGTGCCGTTTGACAAGGCGATAGAAGAGCTCAAGCGCGACCGCGCATGAGCTACTCGGTGTCCATCCTGCGCCGAGCGCAGAAGGAACTCGGTCTGGTTTCCTCTCCCACATTCGAGCGAGTCTGTGACGCAGTCCGCGCCCTCGCCTCGAACCCGCGCCCGCCCGGCTGCCGCAAACTGGTCGGTCGCGACGGTTGGCGAGTCAGGCTCGGCGACTATCGCGTCATCTACGAGATAGACGACGCGGCCCGCACGGTACTGGTTCTTCACGTTGGTCATCGCCGGGACATCTACTCTTGACTGTCCGGCCCCACTGAGGGTGTTCAACTCTCGACCTGCAATCGGGATAGGCAGTTTCCTTGTCGATTGCAGCAGTAGGCGACTCACCGCACGCCTCTCGCCCGGCCGCATCGGTGTCTACCTCTCCGAGCGCGCCAAGCAGTAATCGAGGCCCAGAATGAGACCGGCGAGCGCCGTGCCCGCCTGCATGAGTCTCGGCCTACTCCCCTATCTCGACTCTCGCTACCTAGCGATCACGACTTTCCGGACGGCTTGTGCTTGCGCTTGCGCTTCCCGCACGAAGTACACTCCCGGCGCCAGCGCCCGCACGTCATTCACGCCGGGATGGAGGTCACGCACCTTGCGCCCGGTGACGTCGAGTAGGACGCATGACGCCCTACGCTCAACGCCCGACGCCGGAGGCAAGCGAAGGGTGCCGCGCACCACCGTCGAACCGAACTCCGATGCTCGCACTACGGCGTTCGGCGTTTCTTCAACCCCCTCGCCTAGGAACTCAACTATCTCCAAGCCGGGCATGTAGGCCAGGTTCCCGGACACGGCAACGTCGTTGGCAACCTTCAGCCCCTCATACCATCCAGCCAGATGAGGACTATGCGGGTCTGACACGTCTGCGACGTACAATCCCTCCCAGTCCACCACGTAGGCGAGGTTGCCGGACACGGCAACGGCAGCACCCAAGTCGCGGAAGCCGACCCAAGCCACCTCACGCGGCTCGCGCGGGTCTGACACGTCGATGACTCGCAACTTGCCAAACAGGTCCCCTCCCCCCACGTACGCAAAGTCACCGGACACGGAGACGCTCAGGGTATTACCCGGCAAGGAGCAGCGCCCCACCTCATACGGCGCTTTCGGGTTTGACACATCCAGTATCTGCAAACCCGAGTCGTTATCTGTCACATAGGCGAGTTTGCCAGACAGGGCAACGCCACAGGTCTTGCCCAAGCCCTCCCAGTGTCCTACCTCGTACGGCTCCTGCGGATCTGTCATATCCAGGATGCGCAAACCCCTATAACCAGCCGGCATATAGCCATAGTCAAAGCCGACAGACAGAACAAAGTCACCGACGACACGGCAGGGCGAGGAATAACGTCCCACCGCATGCGGCTCCTGCGGGTCTGACACGTTGATAATCCACAGGCCGTCAAAGCTGCCGTATGCAGTCAAGTAGGCGAAGTCCCCGGACACGGCGACAGAACGGGACATGTCCGTTGTGTCAAAGCGTCCCACTTCATGCGGCGCGGTTGGGTCTGATACATCAAGGATGTACAGCGAGCCGTAACCGTCGGACACGTAGGCGTAGTTCCCAGATAGGGCAACGCCACTGCCGTAGTCCAAGTCGAGACTCCCGACCAGACGGCAGTTGAGTGAGTCGGCTGCACTTGCTCTTCCGAAGGTGCCGACCATCAGCACGACCAGGGCTGCGGTCCGTCGCATGGCCACACTCGGCTATCTCGCTACAGCCAGTTTGCCTGAACCCGAACCTGCTTGGGTTCCTATCGTATAGAAATAGACGCCGGCACGGGCGCTCCCATGCCGCCAGGTCAACTCAGCCCCCGCGCTACTGGCCTCAGCACTGGCCTTTACGGCGACCCTTCCGAGTGCGTCGACCACTTTCAGGGCAACCGGCCCGGCCGCGCAGGAGACGATGAACCGATGTTCACCCGGACCCGCACGCACCTCCACCGGAAGTCCCTGGGGCCCGGCCGAAACCCGGCTCTGTCCGCCCTCCTCCTCCGGCGGGTCAAACCCATCATGATACGCAAAGGTATCGCGGGTAGACTCGCCAAATACCGCATAGCAGGCATGGGTCGCTTCCGCCTCGCACAGAGCAGCGCCAGCGTTCTGCTGACAGGGTGTCGGCTGTGAGAGCGTCAACTTCGACGTGCCACCCGCCGGGTTCCAGACCACGTAGGCTCTGGCGTGTCCGCCGACAAAGAACCGGATGTCCTCGTACGGTAGCGGATCGTCGCGATCCGGTCCGGGCGACATCGCCGCGCCAGAACCCACGAGCATTTCGTAGGGGAGGGTACATTCAAGGCGCCAGGCGTTTGTTGCCGGGTTGTAGCTGTACAGGTGGTAAGAGCCCTGGCCCCGAAGTGCAAACACCTGACCCATAGGATACACGGCAGGGCTGTCAGTTCTCGGAACCCAGGCAAGGGCTCCACCCGCATACACTCCGTAACCCTGATAGAAGTTGGCGCGGCCAACCCAGGATCCATCACTTGCGCCTTGCATAGGGTAACTGTAGCGATAGAAGTACGGATAACCACCGCCAACGAGCGCATAGAAGACTGCGGATAGGGTACCGTCCAAGTTCTGGACGCCGCCGTAACATAGGGCGCCGCCCGCGCCCACAGGCCACGGCACCGATGGCCGGGAGAACCATTGGTTAGAAGGAGGGCTGTAGCCCCAGAACAGACACGTATTGTTGCCAGTGAAAGCGAATACCCGACCCGAGTCTACGGTAGAGGGGGTCGGGCCGTGGGCGAGCGCACCACCCCAGCCAACATACTCTCTCGGATTTGAGTAGGGTAGGTTCGCCCTTTGGGTCCAGGTCCGTGAGGTAGTAGAGAAGCGCTGGAAATGGTTTGGGTCTTGCGGGCAGCTCCCGTGAAGAAGCCATACACAATTGACTAACGTGGGAGGGCTCGTTGGGACATACTCCAGCCCATAGCAGAGCGCACTGCCTGCCTTGGCGTCACACAGCCCGTAGCCCGGGTAGCCCTCGAAGCCGCAGTACCAGCAATCGGCATTGAGCAGAGCAGGGGCGAACAATAGCCCCGCGACTGCAATGGTCATAGAGAGCTTCATCTCTGTCTCCTTCCTCTCGCCATTTCGGCAAGTTGATGTTTGCGGGAGAACCGGCGCGAAGAGCCGCAGCAGCAGACCTCGGCCTCAGCGCACAGGGTCAACTTCAGGTCTTGAGCCTGGTTTCCTGCGAGCGTAGGGTAGCGGTCTGGACTGTGGTCTCCAGACACTCGGCCCTCCGGCTGAGTTCTGACCTCATCGGCCATTCAGCGCCGGGAGGCGGCCTGCGCCGTCCCCGTATCGGCGCCAACACCTCAATTATACTCCCCGATACGCCGTGTCAACTGGAATCATCACTGGAATCATCACTGCCCCATCTGGGATCAGCGCCAGAACTGAGGACCAAACGGACCCAAACCCGTGCTGACGGCCTTGCAGCCGGCAGAAGCGACGAGGCCGACCCGAAGGCCGGCCTCATGCGTGTTGAGCCATCTGATGGCACCGCCTCGGAGGCGAGCAGCGGTAACCCGATGTCCCCTTTTGACATGCTCTGTCGCTGATGGAGCTGACCAGAAGGCGCTAGCCGCGAAAGCGGCGGGGCGAGTCAACCCCTGCCCTTTCGGGACTGGAGAAGACTCGCCCCACTGGCGTATCGCAACAAAGTTGCGATGTTCAGCGGTAACCCGAAGTCCCCCTTTGTGGACTCGTGTCGCTGATGGAGCTGACCAGAGTCGAACTGGCGACATCCGGCTTGCAAAGCCGGCGCTCTCCCAACTGAGCTACAGCCCCGAACTTATGTCCGCAACTGCTAATCTTAGTCGTAGGTAGACAGGTGTCAATTGGCGTCGATCACCGACCGAAGCCGGCCTTGACGAGAAGGCTGCCCGCCGGGCGAGCAGCCTGAGCTGAGATGACAGTTCAGCCTATTGGGCTAGAACCACCTTTCTGCAGAAACGCTGGCCCTTGACGTGAAGGGTACAGAAGTAGATACCTGCCGGAACACTCCTTCCATGATCATCCGTGCGGTTCCAGGTCACGTTGTACCGCCCGGCCAAGCGTTCCCCTCGGACAAGCGCGCGAACCAATCGACCCGAGGCGTCCACAATGCTCAGCGTTACCTGACCGGCATGAGCGACCTGGAAGGGAATCCGCGCCAACCTTCTCATGGGCATCGGCTGCACCCGGTCGAGGCCTGTCACCAAGGGCTGAACGACGCCTCCCGCGGCCTGCTGTCCGCCGTCCTGGGGCGGGTAAAGCAACCACGGGGTGTACTTGACAGGACCGTCGAACTTGGTGCATGTGTCTGGCTGATCCGTACCCCACCAGTTGTCGATCGCCATCACCGAATCCGGGTTCTGGGGGTTATATGCCTTGACGACCCACCAGGTGTTGTCCGTCAGGATGCTGTTGTAGCCTTGAGACGCCGACACGCCACCGCCCAAGTCCGGATACGAACTTGCGTCGCAGTTCACTCCAATGGTATGTTGGCTCACTGTATTCGACTCTACGAACGGATTCGACCCGTCGAAGCAGGCGATTCCGTAGACGGTGTTGTTCTGCACGATGTTGTGGTGCATATATGCACCCGAACCCTGTCTGCAGAAGATCCCGATTCGGGCGTGATTCTGCACGGTGTTGTAGCAGACTACCGGGAACCCCGCGTTGCAGTCGATTCCAATGGGACCGTTACTCTCCACGACGTTGCCGTCCAGGCAAGGGCCGGCTGCGCAAATCTCCATACCCGCTTGAGCGCACCCGGAGACCTGATTGTCAGCGATAGCGGGCCAGCAACAGGTGTCGCTGACTTCGACTCCGTACAATGTTATGTCGCCGCCATCAATCTGATTGTACTCAATCCGATCGTAGTGATTAGTATACGGCAGAGGTCCGATGCCGGTAAGGGACACGCCGGCGAAACCGTTGCTGCTAATGGTGCAGTAGCCCACATAGCAGTGCAGATTCGGATCACTATGCGTTTCGTAGCGGACTCCGTAGACCCCATTCCATGAGACGTCGCTTGAGTCTACATCCAGCGACCCGAAGTGGCCATACGCGCCCGCGAACCGGCAACTGTCGAGCCTGGAGTTCTTCACTTCCACCTTACCGTAAGGACTACCAACGTCGATTCCGCAGTAGGCACCCTTGATCTCGCTCCACTCGAATTGCGCGTGCGCGGACGAATGCACCCGGATTCCCTGCCAGCAGGCCAGGCGGTTGGGATTCGTGGTCTGCTGCGGCACGTACTTGATGGTGTCACTGGCCGTGCCGACCGAAGTCAGCACCGTGCCCGAATCTGACACGTTTAGTTCGGGGATAATTCCAGACGTGTCAGGGTCGAGGTAGAACACGAACTTCTTGCCGGGAACGACGGTAAGCGAACGGGTCACCCGCAGCGCGCTCGTCACCAGCACGTCGGTCGAGCAGGTGGACACTGGAGTGAGATCGACATCGAACCACTGGCTGGACGCCGCCACCGGGTCGTACAGCACGTTCGAGGACGGATAGGATAGAATGCGCCCGAGTATTGTGTGGGTGTCCAGGTAGCCCCAGTAGTTCCCAATTGCATGGACCAGAGTAGGATTCTGACCGAAAGACGAGTCCACGAGGTCGTAGCTACCATTCCGCATCAGAACGTTGAGGCCCGGGTCGTCGGCATCGCCCAAGTCCAGCGGCCCGACGTACTGAGCGTGTACGTATACACCGTTGCTGTCATTGTCTGTCACCACATTCCTGCGAGCCGGCCGCGGCCACTCCCAGGCCAAGATGCCGCCGCCTTTCGGGTCCGACCCGGTCAGGTGGTTGGCAACAACCACGTTGTCCGTGACGCTGTCGTCTGGATTCGGAAGTGGCCCGGTCTGCATCGGGTCATAGTACAATAGTCTCATGCCGCCGCCGTAGTTCGGAGTCGTGTTACCCATGACGACATTCCGCCGGATGTAGCAACACTTGGCTTCCACCTCGATACCACCGCCTCCCATAAGAGCAGTATTATTCTCGATCAGATTGTCGTCTATCCAGCACTTGCCGGCCCAGTTCCCGAAGAACACCCCGCCCCCTCGCGACGCGGTGTAGTTGTTACGAATGTGGTTCTTCAGGATGTGGCCCTTCCCGCAGTTGACCCCGCCACCACTGGAGTAGTTAAACCCATTCTGGATCGTGAACCCCGTCAGCACCGCGTCATCAGACCCGCCCATCGACACGACCGGACCGGACTGCCCGCCGTCGATGACCACCGAATCCCAAGTCGGCGTGCAGCCCTGCCAATTCGGCAGAAAGCACCGGCTCGCAACGACTAGGCTCTTGAATGCGTAGTTCACGTTCTCGTAGTAGTGATACGGCGGATTAGACGGCTGGCCCGGCGGCGGGCCCCAAACCGAGATTGTGTCACCGTCGCTGGCATTGGTGACCGCCAGCTGGATACTCGTGTAGTCTTCTGGCACTCGAATGGGCACGCCGTACGCGACAGCGGTGAGCGCCCCCACGAAAGCCAGCAACAGCATTCTCTCAGTGATTCTCATGTCTTCTCCTCTACTAGTTTAGTCAGACACCAGCGTGAATCTGCACTTCGCCACGCACCCTGCTGCATCCAGGCGACCGATGTAGGCTCCCGCAGGAGCAGGCTCGCCGTCAGCCATGCGCCGGTTCCACACAGCCGAATGCTGGCCCGCAGGCAGAACTCCGTCCACCACGCGCTTGATGCAGCGTCCCAGCACGTCATAGACCACTAGCCCGACGCGGCCGTTCTGTGCGATTGAGAAACTGAAACGTATTCCGTGGCGCGCAGGCGAGGTGACCGCGAGCGTGAAGGCTCTGCCGCACGCTCCGTGCGGCCCTCCCACCAGGCTCCCATGCGACATGTACCTATTGTAGTACACGTCATCGGTGGCGCCGTAGGTAGTCCCCGACCATACGACCCAAGGGTAACCGTCGTCATCCAGGCATACGACGGGATCGAAGTCGTAGTATGAAGTGGTGTCATCAAGCCGCTGCTCGAACGACCATGCTGTTCCGTCCCAGTGTGATGCATATACCCGGAACTGGTCAGAGCCCTCGTTCTGGCGGTTCCAGACCACCCATACGTTGTCGGGTCTGTTGGCGGCAATGTCGGAGTACCATTCGTCGTATAGGCTGTCGCGCGTGACCATCTGGCAGGGCGCCCAACCGGAGACGTCGTTGCGCGTGTAGAAGATGTCGCGGTGCGAAGCCCCTACCCTTGCACCGGTGAAGCACAGGTGCATCACGCCAGTCCGGTCTATCACGATGCGCGGACTCGCCCAAGGCGAAGCTGTGACCTGCGTGGTGTCATTCACCGGAATCGGCTCGACCCACTGCTGGCCGTCGAAGTAGCTATAGAAGACTGTGTACAGCGGGTGAGTGCACCAGACGACGTGAGGAGTTCCTACGGAGTCAACTGCCACGTCGCACCACCAGTGGTGGTTGCTGTCCGGCGGACTCACGCGCGTCTCTGGGGTCCAGCTACCTTTCAGGCTGTCCCAGCGGCTCGCAAATACCGAGTAGGGCAGGCCGTCGCTGGGTCCTCCGTACCAGACGCACCAGACCTGTCCACCTCCACAGCTAACCTTCGGCGCGAAGTACCGGTCGGTCGATTCTGGCGGGCTGACATGCTGCTCCGGAGTCCACAGAGAGTCGTCCCAATGGCAGGCGGCAATGTCTCGCCTGTCATTCGAATGGACATTGTGCCATGCCAACCAAGCTCGTCCACGAGAGTCGAAGCAGATGGAAGGCCGCAGTCGGACGGCCACCCCGGGCGCATTGGCGCCCGCGCCACTTTGCTCATCCCAGCGGCTGCCTTGCCACCGAGTGTAGAGCATGGTGGTGTCAGTGCAGTTTCTATCCCAGTCGATCCATGGACAACCAGCGCTGTCGAGCGCAATGCACGGCTGTCCCTCTGCAGTATCTGCATCCGGCCGGTTGACCATCTGCTGCCCGTCCCAGCCTGTGCCGAACACGCAGGTCGAAAGCGCCAGAAGCGCTACGAAGACAGTCGGTGAGCGCATACTCGCTCCTCGCCTGGATTACTCTTTGACGGGAGTGAAGTAGAACAGCACGCGGGCCGATTTCAGCGCCTCGCGCAAACGTTCGCGCTCGCCCAGGAAACCGTCGCCCTCCGCGTCCGGCCGCTTCAGGAACAACCCGTAGTTGTTCCTGCCGCGCTGCCAGCTCCGGACGGTCTTGGTGATATCGAGCGCTACGGGATGTTTGCGGCCAGGCAGCGCCATGTACCACGAACAGCTCAGCGAGTCGAAGTCACCTCCGTGCCGCTTCCACGGCATCGTCCACGTCACCTTGTCGCGCCCCCACGCCGTCTGCGCGCAGTGGGTTACGATTGAGACGGCGGCCTGACTAGTATCTGTCAGAAACGCGGGGAATGTGAGTTCTGCGAAGTCGATTCTGGCGCTCTGTACCTGCTTGGGTACGTCCACGTGGAGCACGATACGCGCCACGTTGTTGTTCCTGACGTTGCCCGTTATCATGGCGATGTCGCTGAGCCCGACGGAAAGCGTCTCGCCCAGCGCGCTGCTCAGGCCCGCAACCGCGATGATCGCGAGCAGCAGTACAACCGTTCTCGGTCCGTCTCTCATCTCTGCCTCCTTCAGCGTGCATTCTGCAGATAGTGGGCGCCGGCCACGCCCGGTGGCGGTCTCGCTACACCGCCTTGACAGCATCGGTGCCTTACCAACCGGCCATGGTCACGCCCCTGTAGCGTGATTGTACAACCCCCGCCGGTCTTGTCAAGTCCGGTGGGAATTGCGCCGGCCGCCGATCGAAGTGAGACGTCAGATGTTACATGCGGGAAGTCAGAAGTCCGGACGCCCTTGTGCCGTAGCCCGTCTTGGTGTCTTGGCGTCTCTGTGGTGAATCTCCGAATCCGGAAGGTCGGCAGGAAAGGAATCTCACCACCAAGGCACAAAGACACAAAGAGGCCCGGGGATCCAGACCGGAGGAGTCTGTTCCGCAACCTCTGTTCTCTTCGTGTCTTGGTGTCTTCGTGGTGAATCTCCGGATCCGGATCAGGCAGTCGTCTTTGCGCAGACGAAGCTTGAGGCTGGAAGCAAGATTCTAGAACTCAGACCAGCGGAGGCTCTAGCTTCTGTGTTCTAGCTTCTAGCTTCTGACTTCGCCCGGAACGGTATTGCGGACTACTCCTCTGGCTCTACGTGGACTACGACGTCCGTGACCTCGGGCACCGCCTTCTGCACCGCCTCTTCGACCGCGGTCGCGATGTCGTGGCCGGCCCGAACCGTGATGTCCGGCGCTACCTGGACGTGTACGTCCATCTCGATGATGCCGGCCGACCGGCGGGCACGGCAGGCATGGAACCCGACCACGCCCTTGATGGCGCATATGGCCGCGTGTATCCGCTCCTTGACCGCCGGGTCGGGCGCCCGGTCCGAAAGGTCAGCCATCGCGCCCCGGATGATGTTGAGCCCGATGATAACCAGAAAAGCCGCGAGCACGACCGCGGTGAGATGGTCGAGGAAAGCCCAGCGCGGACCGCCGACAGTGGCGCCGGCGATGCCCACTGCGGCGGCAAGAGACGAGAAAGCGTCCGACCGATGGTGCCAGGCGTTGGCCACGATTGACGAGTTTCTGTGCTTGCGGCCAACCCGTACCGTCAACCAGTACAGCACCTCCTTTACCGCGATAGTGGCGACCGCGGCCCAGAACGGCAACCAGGAAGTCGGGCCGCCATGCTTCACCTGCATGGTGCTGATGCTCTCGATACCGACCCAGAGCGCGGCAACAACCAGCAGGAACCCGACGACCATGCTGACGATGGCTTCGTAGCGGGAATGACCGTACTGGTGGTCGGCGTCAGCCGGCCGCCGGGCCGCGCGGATGCCCCAAAGCACTGCCACGTCGCTTGCCAGGTCCGAACCTGAATGCAGCCCGTCGGCGATGATGGCGGCGGAATTGAAGAGCAGCCCGACCGCTACCTTCGCGATGGTCAGAAAAACGTTGGTGACCATCCCGGTCACCGTCACGCGCGACTCCTCTCGAACGCGACTTCGATCCGCGGCAGCGACGCTCACAGCAAGATGCTAGAAGCAAACCCACGGCGAGTCAAACCGCGGGCGGTTCTTGACGGCCACGCTCGGGCCGGGACTGCGCTAGCTGCGGATGGAAAAGAGCTCCATGTTCAGCTTTCTGAGCACCGCCTCATCGAGCTGGCGTACTTTCCACTTGGCGATGATGGCCTCAATCTCGTTCTCCAGCACGGCTCCGCCGTAGGTATTCGACTTCTTCCATATCTCGCGGCAGTAGTTGAGGTACGAAACGTACAACGTCGATGGCACGCCGGTCGGGTCGATGGCCTTCTTGGCCTGGATCTCGAACGCGGCGAGTGCGGTCTGCTTATCGAAGTGGCGCTGCACCGACCTCTCGCGAATAGCCTCGCTGGTCTGCTTCACGCGCTCCGGCGTGGTCTTGATGCGATAGGCGAAATCGCGGTCAGCATTGTCGTGAAATCTGCCGGGCATATTACTCCTTTCGCGCCTCTAATCGCTGCCGGCGACATCCGGACGTTCGCACAAGCAGGCACTCAGGCGCGCAATCTTGCTACATCTTGATTATAGCTCGCCGTGGCCAGCAGAGCAAGCGGTGCCGCGATCCAAAGCTAACGCTCATACACATGGTGTTACTACTACGTCTACTATCTCCGCTTGAACCTGGGATAGAACTTGACTGTCGTACCCAGTGCCTAGCCCCAGGGCTAGCCCCCAGCCACCCGGAGATAGGCCAGGTGGTCTGCAGTCAGGTACAACTATATCTAGTAGTGGGTCTACTACCATAGCTAATATCGGTCAAACTATGACCACTAGCATGATAGATTATGCCCTACATCTACAGGAGGCATCTATGATAAGTAGTGGCTCTCATCATACCCGACCATTCCAGTCCAGGGAGTGATGCCAGATGCAGTCCGCTGTCAGTCCGCCACAGCGATGCCTCTCCCCTGTGCTGTAAAATCAACATGTTAGGCTCAGGTTAGATAGCAGATAGCAGCCTGATGGAATGCGAGCTGCCGTCGGGAAAAGAAGCTCTTCTGTAACTCTGTCGAGACAATCCTGCGCACGACTGGCGGCCTGCTGCCGGCTTGAGCTTGAGCCTGCGCTTGGGCTTCTCTGACGAGGTACACCCCAGGCGCCAGCCGGCTCACATCATTCGCGCCCTCACGCCATAGAAAGGCTGCCCGCGTCTCATCGAGCAGTCCTCAGTGATGCGTTGCTTCAACCTACTCGGCCAGAATCACCTTCTTGCAGAAGCGAGCGCGGAACATGACTGAAACGTCCGACGTTTCGGATCGTGTCCCAAGCGTCTCAGGCGCGGACCGGTGTCGCTCCAGCACCAAGGACTACTCCGCCAGCACTACCTTTCTGCAGAAGCGCTGGTTCTCAGCGGTCAGCGTGCAGAAGTAGACGCCGCAAGCAACACTGCGTCCCTTCGTGTCCTGCCGGTTCCAGGTCAGGTTGTAGTAGCCCGGCTTCTGCTCGCCGTTCACGATGGTCGTCACGAGCTTACCAGCAACGTCGTAGAGCTTGAGCACGACTCGGGTCTGGTGCGGTAAGGCATAGGCGATGTTAAGCCTTGACCTTGCCGGGTTCGGGAAGGGTTGCGCAAGGTTCAGTGTCTTGGGCAGGTTGACCTTGCCGGCTGACTGCTGACCGCCCGGGATGCTCTCGTCACTCTGGATGCGCAGCTTGTAGACGCGGTTCGGCACACTCGCCAAGGAGAAGAGGCTGTGCCGGTTCTCGCTCGACACGAGGCCCTTGAGCTTCGATGAGTCGGTTGTGCCGATTGCGACGATGTTGCCGCCCAAGGGCGTGATGCCCTTGAGCTTGCCGTCGCTACCGTCCGTCAGGTAGATTGTGCCCGATTCCGTCACCCAGACCGCGGTCGGGTTCTCGAAGTCGCCGGTGATGGTTGTCTTGAAGTTGCCCGACGTGTCCCAGACGGCTATGCGGTTGTTCCCGCCGTCAGCCACGTACACAAGGCTGCCTTTGACCGCGATGCCCTCGGGACTATGGAAGTGGATCGAATCAGCGCCAAGCCCGCCCCGGACGAAGACGAGAGTGCCGTTCGACCGGAACTTCCCGATCCGGTGCCAGCCTCGGTCCGCAAGCCAGAAGTTGCCGTTAGCGTCGCGCTTGAGGTCCGTGGGTTGAGAGAGCCCGGAGACCAGCCTTCGGCGGTGTTGTCCGCTCCGGTGCAGCTTGTGGACCCGCTTGTTCGCGGCGTCGAGGACCAGCAGGGAATCATTACCGACCTCCAGTACGGCCGTGACGTTGGCCTCTGAGCCGGAGTCAGCAACCGCGAAAGTGTCGAGTAAGGCGAGGTCGTCCGACACGTGCAACACATGGCCGGTGGCAGACCCGATGTAGCAGCTTCCCTCTCCCATGCCGCTGCCGCCGCCTTCAGGCCCGCCGCAGAAGTCACCGCCCCCGCCACTGTTCGAGACGATGACCCAGGTAGTGCAACTGGCTGCATGGCCGGCTGAATCGGTGCCGGTCAGCAGCACGTAGTGCTCTCCATCTGCAACTGAATCCGTGTTCCAGTATCCAAGATGGACGGCAGGACCGAGGATAGACCCCGAGTCCGGGTAGGCCGGCTCGTACGAAACCGAGTCAGGGCTCACGGGCAGCCATTCGGTCGAGTCTACGCTGCGGTAGAAGAGATGCCTTGCCGCAAACCACGTATCGCCGGCCACTTCGACCGGGTCGTAGCTCCAGCCGGTGATCTGAAGCGTGCCGCTGACAAGCTGTCCGGGATCGGGCACGCTGATGCTCACGACCGGCGCGGTCGGATCGAGGATGACCGTGTCGGCATATGGCGTGGCATTCGACATCCCGGCAGAATCCATGAAGAGCGCCTGGACAGCCTTAACCCCGGCACCAGAACCCACATCCCACACCGCGAGCGTGTCGTAGTTGCCCCACCAGAAGTAGCCCGAGTCAGGCTCGTAGGGCTGCAGTCGAACGTTGTCGACCCACGCGTCGCCGCTACCGTTCTCCGCGCTGGCCTCGACTTTGACCATGCCGCCGCGCCAGACCCAACCGGATTCCGGCGTCGGTTCCTCCAGCAGGAAGTGCTTGGAGAGGCCGTAGCGCCCGGTCAGCGACAGGAGTTCGCCGGAGTAACACGCCGAGTCGACCAGTTCCCACAGCGTGTCATGGAAGTTGAACGAGTCTTCCCTGATGCTGTAGAGCCAGAACGACACTCCGCCCGTTGCATCGTCCTCATGTACGTGAGCCAGAATGCTCGCCTCCAGCGCGCACGAGTCACCGGCATGGGCCGAAATCGACTCAGCCGGTATGAACTGCCTCACCCTCGCCTCAATCGACGCAACCGACAGCCTCGCCATGTGTAGCAGGGTATCGACCTCGCTGTTCTCATGCTGCCACGACCCCGCAGTTGCTGTGAACGAACCGCCAACCACGAGATCAACCTTGGGCACGTTGATGAAGCGCATGGCGGCCACGCCAGAGGCGGAGTCCACCGCCGCCAATCGCAACGTACAGGTCGAGCTTGGCGTGAACCGGGCGCCGCCGTTGATAAGGATGCTGCCGGTCGGCCCGGTCGTGTCGAACACCACGAATGGATGAGTCGTATCAGGTATCAAATCGCTCATCGACCACGAGTCCTTCACCTGTAGGAAGAATTTGTACTTCGACTGCCCCGACAGGTATAGCCAGCTTGTATCAAGCGACACCGCCTGACTCACGCAGAACCAGTCGGTCGTATCCCCTCCGTCCACAATCGTATCGTTGCCATAAGCCCATTGGACAAGCCGAGCGCTTTCGCAAGGCACAGAACCCAGCGTCTCGGCCTCATAGGAATGGGTCTCCAGCGCGAACAATGGCAGCGGGGCGTTGCTGTGTCCGCCGCAGACCACACCACGGATGTCGCCGCCCGGAGCATACGATATGTAGCGCCGCGCGTAGCCGCAGTTGTCATCCATGCCATCCTTCTCGACATACGTCTGCCCCGGATTGACCCGGGCCGAGAACAGGTGCCAGCCGTGCATCCAGTACGGAATCGGGTTGATCTCAAAGGAGAAGTCGTAGCTGTCGCCAGGAGCTATTGGCCATTCGCTGGTCGCATGGCGGAAGACGCTGTCGTCGCACAGGAAGTCGAGGGCAACTGTGTCCGGCGTGGTGTCATTGCCGATGTTCTTGACGATGGCGTGAATGTCCATGACCGAGCCCACCTTGGCGCCGGCTGGAATCAGGATGCGGTCGACGACCAAGTCCGGCCGGCTGATCGGCATGCTGGCCGGCTCGGTGACAAACTGCGGCCGCTCGCCTAATCCTCCGACGGTCAGCCACCCCGTGCCGGAGTTCACCTGTCTCATGTCGTTGGGCGGCGTTCCTTCTCGGTACGCCAGCATTTCGATGTATCCGCTATCTGTCCGCGCCGGCAATTGGACCGTTGCCTCCTGTGTGCCGCCGTCACTCCGCCAGCACACCCATGTCTTCAAGCTGTCGGCCGGATTCTCGAACTCGTAGACCCGAACCATGCTGTCGCCCGTCATCACCCGCCCGTTGAGCCGTTTACCGGTGAGAAGGGATTCCTGGGCGAACGCCCAGCCGGCCGGCACCAGAGGTTGGCTATCGAGACTCTCCAGGAGACCAAATCCATTGTTGTCGGTATTCTGAGGTGAGTGGTGACTCGTCAGTTCGTAGTGAATGGCGCGATCATAGCCGCCTCTGGGATCAGCCTGCCGCGCTATCGCTGACGTGTAGAACTTGCAGATGTTGTTCGCTTGCACGAGGGTATCAGTCTTGAGCACTGTGTCCGCTGTGGAGTCCGTAAGCCGGGTCACCCACCAGCGCGGCCACCCGTACTCCGTCGCCCACAGTTCCATGCCCGATAATCCCGCCTGCCGCATGACCCAACGTGCTGTGTCCAGGTTGGTCTGAAACACGTCCTCACGAAAGTGGTTCGGCCAATCGTAGAATATGTACGGGTGAACGGACACAATGTCGAAGCAGCTCTCGGCAGCGCCGTAGTCCTTCTTGGCGATGTCGAACATCCACTCGAGCCACTCAACGCCCGTGGCACCGCCCGTCGGTTCAATGAGCCTGGCAGTCTCGCCGCCGACTATCTTCCTTCTGGGTGAACCACCCAGAACGCGAGCCGTACTCTCGGCGACGCGGCACATGCGCACGTAGAGACTACATCGGTCGCGCGGTGTGTCGATTGGCCCGCCATTCGGGTCCTTATAGTACAGCGTGTCGGGATCGAGCCAGTACCACCAGGCATTCATCTCAGGCCAGACACACCAATACTTGACCTTCGGCAAGGCTACCATGATGTCGTGGCAATACTGAGCCCAGTAGTTGACTTGGCTTGAATCCTCCGGCCAGAGATGTCGGGGTGGATACGAAGTCGCGTACTCCGTGTCTGAACCGCAGGTGCTCTTGGCCGTGTCACTACTGCCGAAACACAGTATCCCCACCATGCTGAACCCGCTGCCCTGATTCCACCTAGTGGAGTCATACCACCTGTAGATCCCCTTCACATCCTCCGGGTCGACCTCCCAGCCATGCCATCCCCTGAACATGTCTCTCAGCCACTTCACGCCCATTGACTCGGCCTTCGCCAGGGTCGTGTCTCCCGCGCCGCCGCGCGGAGGGTCGTAACCATGATTCGTGACCGCCCGCCAGACGTCGCTGACCGGATCATGCAGCCCTACCACCCGCAGGGCCAAGTCGGCGGTCTCAGGCAGCGACGGCGAACTGCCGTTCGCAACCGCCTTGCCGTAACGGTATGGGTTGGTTGGGTCGTAGGCGAACGAGATCGGCCCACCGTCTTGTTGCTTGACGGTGACGCGGTAAGTCCTGCCTCGTACCGGGTCTGCCTGCTTGGTGAGGGGGAAGTCGACCCAAGACCAGTTCTTGTGCGGGTGAACTCCATACCCGTAGGCAATGACGTTCGACGGAGACGCGGAATCGACGACGTCGACGTTGAATGACACCGTGTCGAACGTATCACCAATCCAGACCGAGATGGAACTGAGCGAGTCCAGCGTGTTTCTGTAGTACTGCGTAATGCCGTTGTTGGGAGCCGTGACGATTTCTGCGACACAGTTTCCGTAAGGCACCACGTCGTAGCTCTTGGAGATTCCAAACGCCAGTGATGACGCCGATACGAGCAGGACTGCGATGAAGACAGCCTGTCTCATGAATACCTCCTATTGTTTGACTAGCTTGGTACTTAGAACTCCCGTCTTTGTTTCTGCCCGAACGAAATACAGTCCCGGTCTCAACCCAGTCAATCCTAGTTCAATCGATGCAACCTCCTTTCCGATTTGCTTCACCAACACCTGTCTGCCCGTGATGTCGTACAGGCTCAACCGACTTCCGACGCAGAGCGGCTTGCCGAATTGGATGCGCACCAGCCTGCCGGCAGGATTTGGCGACACCAATAGCCCAGGTCGCACGCCGACCACTCTACTCGGTTCCTGTACGCCGACTGCGGTTGTTTCGACAATCGCTACACCAGCATCGCGGCACGCCGCGAACAGATGAGGGGCAGCCCAAGCCAGGCGACGGGCTCTATCGGGTACCCCAAGTGAGCCAATGGGCACCGGCCAAGCAGGGTTCCTGATGTCGAAGACGCCGATGTCATTGCCCGGATGGCCATAGACATAGCCGTTGCTCGCGACGAAGAGCAACGAGTCACCGGCCACCACAGTCCAGCCAAATGTCGGCAGGACTACGCTATCAACCAGATACGGGGAAGTTGGCTCAGCAACGCTGATGATGTAGAGGTTACCGGATGGCACATATGCGAACGTATCCACCACCGCGACGCCGCAGGCCCCGTTGGGCGGAATCAGCGTGCCGACGACTGCCGGGCTGTCCGGGCGCGCGATGCTGACTATCTGGAGACCGGAAACGCCGGTGGCCACGAATGCCAGCGTATCCCTCAGGTCCATCTCGTATGAGTAGTCCGGCAGTGCGCACGACCCCACAACCACGGGGGTGCGCGGCCGGGCGACGTTGATCACCAGGAACCCGTAATTCTGTGTCACGTAGGCGAAGCTGTCACGAAGCACAACATCCTGTGGGAAACCGCCCAGCGAGCATCCGGCCACGATTCGCGGTCGCAGGGGGTCAGAAACGTCGACCGAGCGGAAGGTTGGGCTCGGAGTCCAGCCGATGTAGGCGAAGCTGTCGCGGGCTGTGGCCGTATTGCATACCATGCCTGCCCACATCGTATCCAGCTCTGAGATGCAGGTCGGCCTTTGTGGGTCCGTGACATCGAGAATCCTCAAGCCGGACAACCAGCTTGCGACGTAACAGTAACTCCTGTCAATGTGCACGTCCACCGCGGCCCCTGCCACAAGGACGCAAGTGTCCAGCACCGCGTTGTTGATGTTGCTGATGTCCACGACCGCCAAGCCTTGGTACTCGTCCGCGACCAGCGCTCGGTTCAGACCGCTATTCTCCCAGACGCCCCACGGATATCTGTCCGTGGT
>DDXO01000044.1 GCA_002347155.1 Caldifarciminota bacterium UBA2258 | reverse complement strand
TTTGCCGCCGGCAGAGAAGCGGACAAAGTACACGCCGGCAGGTGCGACGTGACCACGGCCGTCGTCGGCTGTGCGCGTCAGGCCGGAACTGGTTGACAGTTGCTTTTCGGCTACTAACATTCTCTGATGTTTCAACTGCTCCGGTTCGTCACCCGGGATGTTTCGCTCAAGGTCCTCGCTCTGCTCATCGCTTTCTTCTTCTGGGTTGTGGCCGTGCTCGACCGCACGTACGACGTACGCGTGGTCGTGCCGATTTCGACGGCCAAGCCCGGCGGGAAGCAGGTGATTACCGACGTCGACGCAAAGAACACCACGGCCACGCTCGAAGGCAAGGGCCGGGACCTGCTCGGCGTGAGGCCCCGGCAGCTCGCCTTCCGGCTCGAAGTCCCTGACGGCAAGCTCGGCACCCGCCAGCTTCAACTCTCCCCGGCCGCAATCAAGCTCCCGCCCGACGTGCGGGTGCGCGCGCTCGACCCGGACAAGGTGGAACTGAAGCTCGGCGCCGCCTCCAGTCGCACTGCCCCGGTGCGGGTCCCGACCAAGGGGCAGGCGGCCAGCGGCATCACGCTGTCGGTGAACGACCCGCCTGCGCAGGTGAAGCTGTCCGGCACCGAGGAGGACCTGAAGGCCGCGCCGCCGGTGCAGACCGAGACACTCGACCTTGCGACCGTGAACGCGCCCGGCCGGCGTCGCCTCAAGGTCATCCCGCCCGATGACGCTCGCTACTCGTTCGAACCGGACTCGGTCGACGTGGCAATCGTACTGGAAAAGGAAGCCGCCCGGATATTCCTCGGGCTTGCGGTCGCGCCGGTCGGAATGGACCCCCAGCGAGTAGAGATCGACCCGAACGAGGCGCAGATTGCGGTGGCCGGGCCGGCATCTAGAATCAACTCCCTGAATCAGGCTGATATCACCGCCCAGGTAAGGGTATCGGGCCTGGGGCCGGGCGACTACCAGCTCGCCGCCGAAATCACCCTCCCGCCCGGTTTCCACCTGGTGAAGTGCGAGCCGCAGCTCTTCGACGTCATAGTCAAGTAGGCACAGGGAAAGTTAGCAGTTAGGGGTTAGGAGTTAGGAGCCGGAGTTATGAATTGGGTCTGTCCACTGACTGCTGACTGCTAACTGCTAACGACTGACTGCTAACTGCCAATGCTCTGTCTCGGCATCGAGACTTCGTGTGACGAGACCGCGGCCAGTGTCGTTCGCGGACAGACTGCGGTCCTCTCCAGTATCGTCTCGTCGCAATTGGTGCATGCCGAGTACGGCGGCGTCGTACCCGAGCTCGCGGCCCGCGCTCACATGCAGGCGATTGTCCCGGTTGTCGAAGCCGCCCTTGCCGAAGCGCGCGTCACCTGGTCCGACCTGTCGCTTGTCGCGGTAACAAACACGCCGGGGCTGATGGGCGCGCTGCTGGTCGGCCTGCCGTTTGCCAAGGCCTTGTGCTACAGCCTTGGCGTACCGTTCGTGGGGGTCAATCACATCGAGGGCCACATCTTCGCGCTGCGCCTCGAGCAGCCGGAACTGAAGCCGCCCTTTCTCGCGGCCGTGCTCTCCGGCGGCCACACCGAGCTGTTGGTCGTCGAGGACTGGTGCCGGTACCGACCTCTCGGTTCGACGATTGACGATGCCTGCGGCGAGGCGTTCGACAAGGTGGCCAAGCTGCTTGGTCTGCCCTATCCGGGCGGAGCCGAAGTCGAGAAGCTCGGCCGCGAGGGCCGCGAGAGCATCGAGTTCCCGGTCCCTGACGCCGGCGGGTATGACTTCAGTTTCTCCGGCCTGAAGACCGCGGTCCTCTATCACCGGCGCGACCATCCGGAGGCTTCGCGCGCTGACGTCGCCGCGTCGTTTCAACGGGCAGCCGTGGCAGCGGTCACCGGTCGCATCGAGCAGGCGGTCAGGAAAACCGGGTTTCGCGTCGTCGGCGTGTCCGGCGGCGTCGCTGCCAACGGCTTTCTTCGCCAACGTCTGGCCGAATTGGCCCGGCGCCATGAGTTCACGCTGGTGATTCCGCGGCCGGCCTATTGCACCGACAACGCGGCAATGATTGCCGCAACCGGAGTTGAGCGGTTCACCCGGTTCGGCCCATCGGAGCTCGACCTGCCCGCCGCCCCCCGCACGCCGCTGGGGTGAGCCGGCCAGGAGCCAAGTCCGAAACTAGAAGTTCGAATGACGATTGAAACCCGAACGCGGAAATGAAGTCGCAGATGGACGCAGATATGTCCCAGGACCCGGGCGCCGGTCGGGGTCAGCCTGCGTGAATCGGCGGCTGGAAATCCGAATGACCAATTCGGCACTCTCCGTAACTCGGGCTTGATTCGAGTTTCGAGCTTCGTGATTCGAGCTTGGTCCCAAGGGACCTTCCGTTTGACGAACAGGGCCTTCATGACTAGAATCCCGTTGCGATGAAGCTCTATAACACCCTCACGCGCCGCAAGGACGAGTTCGTTCCGCTCGTCCCGGGCAAGGTCGGCATCTACACCTGCGGCCCGACCGTCTACCTGTTTGCCCATATCGGCAACTTCCGCGCCTACGTCTTTGCCGACACGCTCCGCCGCGTGCTGGAGTATCTCGGCTACGAAGTCAAGCACGTGATGAACGTGACGGACGTCGGGCACCTCACGAGCGACGAAGATACCGGCGAGGACAAGCTCGACAAGGAAGCCCGGTTGGAAGGTAAGAAACCGGAGGAGATAGCTCAATTCTACGAGCAGGCGTTCTTCGCCGATGCGGCGAAGCTGAGCATACTGCGCCCAAACGTCGTCTGCCGGGCCACTGAGCACATCCCGGAGATGATCGAATTGGTGCGGCGGATAGAGGCAAACGGCTTTGCCTACCGCACGGCCGTCGGCCTGATTTTCGACACCGGCAAGTACCCGGAATACGCCCTGCTGTCGCGCCTGAATCTGGCCGAGCAGCAGGCGGGCGCGCGCACCCGGGTTGACCCGGAACGCCGCAACCCGTCCGACTTCGCGCTGTGGATTACGAACCAGCCCAACCACCTGATGCAGTGGGACTCGCCCTGGGGACGGGGATTCCCGGGCTGGCACGTGGAGTGCTCGGCCATGTCTATCAAGTACCTGGGCGAGCGCTTTGACATCCATACCGGCGGCATCGACCACATACCTGTCCACCACACCAACGAGCGAGCCCAGAACTTCGCCGCGACCGGCAAAGAGGTCGTGGTCCACTGGATGCACAACGCCTTCCTGGTCATCGGCGACGCCCGGATGGGCAAGTCCGAGGGCAACCTCGTAACCGTCTCCGAGCTCGAGAAACGAGGAGTCTCTCCGGCCGGATTCCGCTACCTGTGCCAGACTGCGCTGTACCGGATGCCTTTGAGCTTCACCGCCGAGTCGCTCTCAAGCGCGCAGAACTCGCTGCGCGGACTCGTCGACTTCGGCCGTAACGCTCAAGGCTGGCCGGTGAAGGACGCTGCCTGGACCGAGCCCTATAGGCAGGAGTTCAAGGACGCGGTTGCCGACGACATGAACATCCCACAGGGCCTGGCCGCGGTCTGGAGCCTGGTACGTGAAGGCAACCAGCGCCAGGACCGCGCGGCCTGGGACGCCATCCTCGACTTCGACCGCGTGCTGGGGCTTGGGTTGGGGAAACTCTCGGAGACACAGGTGCACGAGTACAAGGTGTCTGACAGCAGCAACGTGACAATAGCGGTACGCTTCGTCGCTTCCCCTCCTGGAACACCGGCCGAAGTGGTGGCACTCGCCGAGAAACGACAGGCCGCTCGTGATGCCAGAGACTGGGACGCGGCCGACCATCTGCGGCGGGATATTCTTGACCGCGGTTACGTTGTTGAGGACACCAAGGACGGTTGCAGCGTCAAGCCGCGCCCTTGACTCCGGGGTTCGTTTCCGTATCATTCTCGCAGTTAGGAGAGAGGAGTTAGGAGTTAGCAGACCCAGGGCACTGGCCAGCCCTCTGCTAACTGCTACCCGCTCACTGCTAACTTCTGTCGGGCCCATAGCTCAGGTGGTAGAGCACTGTGCTGATAACGCAGGGGTCAGTAGTTCGAATCTACTTGGGCCCATCCTCCCATGAGCCGCAAGACCGTTATCGTCCTTGTTGTCGTCGCGGCCGTGCTGTTGCTGATCCTGCTCGGTCTGTTCCTGGCTTTGGCAATCGCCGGTTCCGGGTCAGACGCATCCGGTCTGAGGTCGTGGAACAAGGGCCTCGGCTACATCGAAATCGAGGGTGCTATCGTCGACGCGACTGAGACCGTCCGTCAGCTCAAGGCACTCGAAAACAACTCCCAGGTCAAGGGCATCCTCATCCGGGTCAACAGCCCGGGGGGAGTCACCTCACCTTCGCACGAGATATACGATGAGATCAGGCGCATCCGCGACAAGGGCCTGCCCATCATCGTCTCGATGGGGGCGCTCGCCGCGTCCGGCGGCTACTACGTGTCGGCTCCTGCCACCACGATTGTCGCCAATCCCCAGACCCTCACCGGCTCAATCGGCGTCATCATGGAGTTCCCGGTGCTCAAGGGCCTGATGGAGAAGGTCGGCGTGAAGGTCGAGGTGGTGAAATCCCGCGTTCACAAAGACATCGGCTCGCCTTTTCGGGACATGACCGACCAGGACCGCGAGCTGCTGCAGAACGTAGTGGCTGATGCCTACGACCAGTTCGTTTCGATTGTCAGCACCGAGCGGAAGATACCCGAAGACAGCGTCCGCGCCTTCGCCGACGGCCGGATAATGACCGGCCGCCAGGCCCTCGCCTTCGGCCTGGTTGACACGCTGGGCACGTTCGAGGATGCCAAACGTATCGCCGCGTCGCTCTGCGGCATTGAAGGCGAACCTCGTCTCATAAGACCGAGTCGGAAGCTGAACTTCTGGCTGCGGCGGTTGCTGGAAGGAACGACCGAAGGCCTGTTCGGCGGTTTCGGGTTCCCGCGCCTCCGCTACATCTAGTACTCGCCGGGCCGCTCAAAAAAGACGGGCGGCCGGAAAGTCAATCCCGACCGCCGGATATCAGCCCTGGTAGTTCCGGGTTGCGTTCCGCCTAGTACATTCTCCGCGGTCTCGACCCTGACTTTGTCGCCACCTCAACCGCCCGGCGTGCCTTCCGCAGCGTTCCGCGGGCCTCAACCATCAACTGCCGTGCTTCGTTGAGCTCATCCGCCGCTTTTGCCTGGCCCAGCTTGTCACGTGACTGCGCCAGCAGCCGGTCGGCCTCAGCGAACGCCTCTGTGTCGGCGCCGCTGGGAACCGCCTTCCGCCGCGCTTCAAGCCGGGCTACCAGCCGGTCGAGCTGGACCTCAGCGTCTGCGACCTGCTTCTTCACCACCTCGAGCGTTATCACGGGACCCGACGCCGTCCGCTTCGGCGCCGTCGCCAGCACTATGACGCCGACAATCACAACGATTCCGACCAGACTCCAGACAAGTATCCTGCTCATAACTGGTTCCTCCGGTTATTGGTTCACCTGCGGCTGTAGTCTAGCGCCGGCAAAACCGGCGTCAAGCATACGGCCGGCACGGTCCGACACGGAGGCAGCCCTCGCCGGTCGCCTGCTTCTACTTTCCGGCTTCGGCCGGGCTGTCGCCGCAGAAGCTACGACCGGGCCCGGATGCTCCCGGGCCCGGTCGTTGGATGACAGTTGTGTTCGCGAGCCGCAGAGCTACTCGGTGTCGCCGCTGTCGTGGTCTTCGCCTGTGACTTGCTTCAGGACCTTCACTGCGGCAAGGTAGGCCTTCTGTACCGAGTCCCGTTTCGCCTGCAGGACCTTCTGCTCGGTCAGTCCGGTCATCCCGGCCATGACCTGTCTGCCGCGGGCGATATGGTCGCTTATTGCCTGCCACTGCTCGGCCGGCGCACCCGGGTTCTCCGCCTGCGCATCCGCGACCCTCACCTCAAGTTTGTCGTACCTGTTCTCATACTGGTGCACGAACCGCTCCGGGTTCACCGGCATCCGGTCGGAGGTCTTCGGCCTGGTGGCGAGCATCACCACCGCGATCACGACTAATATGCCGACGATCATCCAGATCACAGTTCGGCTCTTACTGCTGCCTTGTGCCATCGCTCCTCCTTAGTGAGCTACTATCGGGCGCGGCCCCGGCATCAGAACCGCAACCCGGGTTTGTGACTGCCTTTTCATTCCTGCCTGTTGCTTCCGCAACATCGCTTGTACTTCTTGCCCGACCCGCACGGACAGGGATCGTTGCGTCCCACTTTGTCGGTAGAACGCCGCGCCTGGGCTGCCCTGACCGGTTGGCCTCCGGGGCCCCTGTCGGACAGCGCGTCCGGCGCTCCCGCGGACGACGACGCTTCCGGCTTGTAGGCGCGGACCGTCCGCGTCGCCGGCTGCCGCCTCTCCTCCACGCCGCGCACCTGGGCACGGAACAACATCGTCAGCGCATCCTTGTACAGGTCCCTCATCATCTCCTGGAACAGGTCGAAGGACTCACGCTTGTACTCGACCAGCGGGTCCTTCTGGCCGTAGGCGCTCAGGCTGATGCCCTCACGCAAAGTGTCCAGTGCATAGAGGTGCTCGCGCCACCGGCTGTCGATGGCGTACAGGAACACGCTCCGGCAGAGCCCGGCAAACTGCCTGTCACCCAACTCCTGTCGACGCTCATCATACCGGCGGGAAGCGATATCTGTCAAGGTTTGGCGTAACTCGTCCGGGGTTGCATGGAACCGGTAGTCGTCCTCCAGCCTGAGGTCGGCGAGGAAAGTCATCGAGAGCTCGCCGCGCAGCCCATCCCAGTCCCACTCCTCGGCGCGCTTCCCGGCCACAATGGTCTTGTTCACGAAATCGTCCACGAGCCCCTTTGCCATGTCGTCGTAGACGGCCCGCAGCCGGGCCAAAGAGGGTTCTGGGGTTCCGGGGTCCCGGGGTTCCGGGGTCCCGGCCTGAACCCCTGAACCCTCGGCCCCTTGAACCCCGTCCTCGTCTTTGAGTACCGCATCGCGAATGGCGTACACCGCCTCCCGTTGCCGGTTCATCACGTCGTCGTACTCCAGCAGGTGCCGCCGGATTTCCCGGTTGCGCTCCTCGACCCGCTTCTGCGCACCCTCAATCGCCCGCGTCACCAGCGGGTGTACGATCGGCTCGTCGTCCTTGGCGCCGAACTGGTCCATCAGCTTGGCCACGCGCTCGGACCCGAACAACCGCATCAGGTCGTCCTCGAGCGAGAGGAAGAACCGCGACGAGCCCGGGTCGCCCTGCCGTCCCGAACGCCCGCGCAACTGGTCGTCGATCCGCCGGGCCTCGTGCCGCTCGGTGCCGATGATGTAGAGCCCGCAGGGTACGTCCTCTTCGCAGCTCCCGGGGTTCTCCTCCCACACCGGGCACTTGCCGCCGGTGTCCTTGACGACGTAGCAGCACTCGCCTTTCACCACCCCCTGACCGAGCTTGATGTCGGTGCCGCGGCCCGCCATGTTCGTGGCAATCGTGACCGCGCCGGCCTGGCCCGCGTCCTTGATGATCTCGCTCTCGTGCTGGTGGAACTTCGCATTAAGCACGACGTGGTTCACCCTCCGGCGCCGGAGCATGTCCGATATCACCTGCGACACGTCCACCGACGTTGTGCCGACGAGAATCGGTCGGCCCCGCTTGTGCCAGGTATCAATCTCGTCCACGACCGCCTGGTACTTCTGCGCCCGCGTCTTGTGAACGATGTCCGGGTAGTCGATGCGCCGGCACGGCTCGTTCGTCGGAATCTCCACCACGTCACGCTTGTAGACGTGGAAAAGCTCTCCCGCGATAGTCATCGCGGTGCCGCTCATCCCGGCCAGCTTCTTGTACATCCGGAAGTAGTTCTGGAGCGTTATCGTGGCAAACGTCTGCGTATCGCCCTGAACCCTCACGTTCTCCTTCGCCTCGAGTGCACTGTGCAGACCGTCCGAGTACCGCCGGCCCGGCATCAGACGGCCGGTGAACTCGTCAACGATGATGACCTTCCCCTCCTGCACAACGTAATCCACATCCTTCTCGAAAAGCGAAAACGCCTTGAGCAGCGATTGGAAACTGTGCAGCATCTCGCTCTTCCGCGCGTAACGCTGGTAGACTTCCTCCCGTGCCTTTATCTTCTCCTGCGGGGTCACGGACGTGTAATGGTCAACCCGCGCCAACTCCTCGCCGAGGTCGGGCAGAACGAAGGCCTCCGGGTCGCCGGGGGCGAGTTCCTTCCGCCCCATATCGGTCAGGGCGACCGAGTGGTCCTTCTCGTCGATGACGAAGTACAGCTTCTCGTCAATCTCGGGGAAGCGCTTGTCACGGATGAAGCTGAGTTCGGTCCGCTCGATCAGCGACTTCACACCCTGCCGTTGCTCGGCCTCGAGCAGCTTTTTGTTCTTGGGGGCACCACGGCGAACCGTCAACAGCTTCACGCCCGCCTCGGCTTCGTTATCGGCGTCAAGCAGCTTGAGTCCCTCGGCGGCGAACCGGTTGGCGAGCAGGCTCTGTTGTCCGAACAGCCTCCTCACCGGCGGGGTCAAACGATCGAATCCCTTGTCCTCGGTCTCCACTGGCCCGGAAATGATGAGCGGCGTCCTCGCCTCGTCCACCAGGATGATGTCGACCTCGTCGACGATGGCGTAGGCAAAGCCGCGCTGCACCTTGTCCTGCCAGCGCCCTACCATGTTATCGCGCAGGTAGTCGAACCCGAACTCTTTGTTCGTGCCGTAAGTGATGTCGCAGGCATAGGCTGATTTGCGTGCTTCATCGGACATGTCGTGCTGTATGACGCCCACACTCAATCCGAGAAACTCGAAAACCGGCCCCATC
>DDXO01000130.1 GCA_002347155.1 Caldifarciminota bacterium UBA2258 | reverse complement strand
ACCCCTTAAGTTAGCGCATATGGGACAGTTCCCCCATTTGACCCCGGCGGCGAGGCGCGGCGGCAGCGGGAATACGGTCGGTAGCTAGCGGCTAGCAGCCAACCGACTTCGGACCCCGGCTTTCACGTTGCAGATTGACCGCAACCTGGCTGCTTGACGCGGGCCGGCTGGTTCCAGAATCAGATAGTGGCTGAAGCCACAAGCTTCAAGCGGCAGGCAAGCGCGGCTTCGCCCCGAGTGACCATCGCACCCGCTGCAGACTTCAGATTGCAGACGACAGCAGATGACGTCGCCCCGACGCCGATGGCGGGGTCTCGTCCAAGAGGCCCACTGCCGGCAGTTGACTGTATGGCTGAGATACATACAATGTAATCGTGCATGACTTGCGCTTCGTCTGGGACGAGCAGAAGGACCGTGCCAACCGGCGCAAGCACGGCATCGCGTTTGAGGAAGCCGAGACCGTTTTCTACGACGAGCGCGCGCGGGAATACTCCGACCCGGACCATTCTGAGAGTGAGGAGCGCTTCATCCTGCTGGGCATGAGCCGCCGTCTCCGCGTGCTGGTCGTGTGTCACTGCTACCGTGAGGGCGAGTCCATCATAAGGATCATTTCGGCGCGCAGGGCACGCCGGAGCGAAGAAGAAGTGTATTGGAGCCACGAAGCATGAGAGTTGAGTATGATTTTGCCCGGATGAAAGGCCGGCGGAATCCGTACGCTCGCCGGCTGAAGCGGTCGGTTACGATGCGGCTGGACGACGCCACGATTACCTACTTCAAGGAACTTGCGGCCGATACCGGCGTTCCCTATCAGAGCCTGATCAACCTATACCTGCGGGACTGCGTTCGGCACCGCCGGCGTCCTGCTCAGAACTGGGTGTCAGACGATGACCATCCGGCTGCGGGCGGCCCGCGTCTGCCGGCCCTTACAGACGTAGGATTCGACGCGGAACCAGTCGCCGACGATTTCCGGGCCTCCGACAGGCCGGCATCGCGCACGCGTCGGCGTCGCCCGAGGTAGACGGCTATCCGGAGACACGCGCACCGGCGTGAGTCCAAGGGTGAAGTGCAACACTGGTGACTTCGTTACAGCTCAAGCCACAAGCCCCAAGCCGCAGGCCAGCGCGGCCCGGCTAGTCCAGGCCGAGGCTGATGCGCAGGGCGCGGTTGACTGCGGTCTGCAGTTCAGGAGCGAGTCGTCCGCTCACAGCTAGTCGCCAGCCGCTACTCGACTACAGGTCTTCGGGAGTGAGACCGCTGTGTTTGGCGATTCGGGCCAGCATTCTCGGGCCAATCTCGTCGTGGTCGTGAAATGCGAACACGAAATCCGGCCAGCCGGTACGGCCTAGCACACGATGGGACGTTCCTGATTGACGTTTGATGCTCCACCCGATTCGGAGCAGGGCGCTGAGAACTCGATTGGCCTTGGTGGAAGGTCAGTTGCTCATGCAGGTACGGCGAATACTTCCCGGAGCGCCGGCACTTCCTCGCCGTGTTCGATGCGGTCTGCGAGAACCCGCAACGCCAGCGCCTTGACGCTGGCGATAGCCGACGCCCGGTCCTGGCCATAGACCATCACGCCGTGCAGGTCCGGGACCTCGGCCAGCCAGCGTCCGTCGGCTTCCCGTTCTATCTCAATTCTCACAAGTGCTCCGTTTCCAGTCGTTGTTCTGCAACTAGTTTGGCCTCTCCCGGCCATGATGTCAAGACCGCGCGCATGGCGGATCGGCCGGGTCCAGGTTCTCGCTGCCGCTCCTGACGCGATCCTCTGCGGTCTCGCGGTCCTCTTTCGTCATTGCCTTGTATCCGGCGACAAGCTTCCGATGCAGGCGATCTGAGGCGATAGCCAAAGCCAGCTTCTGGCGACGTGTCATGCGGATTCCTTTTGTGCAAACCGTAACACATCGACTATACCTTCAGTTCGTCATGCGTCAACAGGTTCATGTATGGGTCCGAATGGCCGAATGCCCCGAACTTGGCGTCCTTGGCGGTTCGCCTTCGGTTCGGCATGCCGGCGGCTTGACCCGGCGTAGCATACTCCTAGAATCTCGTCGTGACTGAGCAGACAGATAGATTCAAGCTGGTCGCGCCGTTCAAGCCGTCGGGTGATCAACCAGAAGCGATTGACCGGCTGTGTGAGTTCATCAGCAGCGGGGCGAAGTATGCTACGCTGTTAGGCGTGACCGGTTCGGGCAAGACGTTCGCGATGGCGAACGTCATCGAGCGGCTGAACCGGCCGACCATCATCATGTCCCACAACAAGACCCTGGCAGCGCAGCTCTATGGCGAGTTCAAGGGGTTCTTCCCGGAGAACGCGGTGGAGTACTTCGTGTCGTACTACGATTACTACCAGCCCGAGGCGTACGTGCCCCAGCACGATCTGTACATCGAGAAGGACGCCTCCATCAACGAGGAGATTGAGCGGCTGCGGTTGCGGGCCACGTCGGCGCTGGTCGAGCGTCGGGATGTGGTAGTGGTCGCCTCGGTTTCGTGTATCTACAATCTCGGCGAGCCGTGGGAGTTCCGGAACTCGATTCTGCCGGTCGAAATCGGGAAGGACATGGACCGGGAGCGACTACTCGAGGAACTGGTGAAGCTCCAGTACACGCGTAACGACGTTGACCTAAAGCGGTCGACGTTCCGCGTCCGCGGGGACGTGGTGGACATTCACCCCTCGCACCGCGACTACGGCGTGCGAGTTGAGTTCGACGGGAGCCAGATCGGTCGGCTCACAGTGTTCGACATCGTCTCCGGAGACATGATCGACCGGAAGCCGCGAATGGTGATGTACCCGGCCAAGCAGTTCATCACGACCGAGCAGCAGATTGCGGGCGCGGAGGTGACGATTGAGCAGGAACTCGCCGCGCGCGTTTCTGAGTTTGAGGCGCAGGGCAAGCTGCTTGAAGCCCAGCGGCTAAAGACCCGCACGAAGTTCGACCTTGAGATGATGCGTGAGTTCGGATACTGCCCGGGCATCGAGAACTACTCGCGTCACCTGTTGAGCAAGAAGGCAGGGGAGCGGCCGTACACTCTGCTTGACTACTTCCCGGCCGACTACCTGATGGTGATGGATGAGTCGCACGCGACCGTGCCGCAGGTGCAGGGGATGTACAACGGCGACCGTGTGCGCAAGCAGACACTGGTTGACTACGGGTTCAGACTGCCGTCGTGTCTGGACAACCGGCCGCTGCGGTTCGACGAGTTCAGCATGCTGGTGCATCAGGCGGTATTCACGTCGGCCACGCCCGGGCCATACGAGGCGACGGTGAGCCAGGGGCGCGTCGCAGAGCTGATTGTTCGTCCGACCGGGCTGGTCGACCCGAAGATGACAATCCGGCGTACCAAGGGACAGGTTGACGACCTGATTGCCGAGGTCAGGAACCGGGTCAAGCAGAATGAGCGGGTGCTGGTCACGACCCTGACCAAGCGGATGGCCGAGGACCTCGCCGAGTACCTGACCGAGATGGGATTGAAGGTACGCTACCTGCACTCGGAAATCGGCGCGATTGAGCGGGTGGAAATCCTGAGGCAGTTGCGCCTTGGCGAGTTCGACGTGCTGGTCGGCATCAATCTGTTGCGCGAGGGGCTGGACCTGCCCGAGGTGTCGCTGGTCGTGATTCTCGATGCGGACAAGGAGGGCTTCCTGCGTGACGAGCGGTCGATCATCCAGACCTCAGGCCGCGCGGCGCGCAACGTCAGCGGCGAGGTGATACTCTACGCGGACAGCGTGACGCGCTCGATCCGGAATGCGCTAAAGGAGATCGACCGGCGGCGGCAGAAACAGATTGAGTACAACGCGGCGCACGGCATCGAGCCGCGTTCCATCCTGAAGTCCATTGACCAGGTGAGGCTCACCACGTCCGTCGCCGATGCGAAGGCGGACGAGGAAAGGGATCAAGAGATCGAGGGATCGAGTGAGGAAGAAGACAAAGTAGCGCTGCTTGCGAGGTTGCAGCGGGAGATGGAACAGGCCGCGGCGCTGCTCGAGTTCGAGAAGGCGGCGAAGTTGCGCGACCGGCTCAAGCAGGTGCGCCAGCAGATCGACGACGAGGAGTGGAAGGCGGCCAGGAAGAGCAGGATGAAGAGGCGATAGTGGTCAAGTGGTCCTGTGTTCGAGAGTCCTCCTCACCCCAACCTTCTCCTCATAGAGGAGAGGGAGAGTGAAGCGGTATGGATGCCCTCACCCTTACCCTCTCCCTTAGAGGGAGAGGGCACGAAAGGGAAGAAGCTAGCTCTCGAAGCTCTCCCTCTCCCTTGGTCGGGAGAGGGCTGGGGTGAGGGTGATGCAGAAGAGCCGTGCCGGACTCGCCCGTGCGCTAAGGCAGCGCTCGACCGATGCAGAGCAACTGATCTGGCGGCATCTGAGAGATCGCAGACTCGGGGATCTCAAGTTCAGACGTCAGCATCCTATCGGCCCCTACGTTGTGGACTTCGTCTGTCCCGAGTGCCGGCTCGTCGTTGAGCTTGATGGCTCCCAGCACATGGTCAACCGAACAGCCGATGCGAAACGGACGAGAGCCCTGGCCCAGGCTGGATACCGCGTCCTCCGTTTCTGGGACAATGACGTCCTCCGCAATACTCAGGCAGTGCTGGCTTCCATCCTTGCAGCTTCGGGAGGTGATCATGCCTGAACCACCCTCACCCTTGCCCTCTCCCTTGAAGGGAGAGGGGACGGGAGGAACGGGGCGAAGCGTGATTCGCTCACTTCTCTCCCTCTCCCGCTTGCGGGAGAGGGTCGGGGTGAGGGTGTGACAGGCAACAACCGGCATCGGGCTTCCGGCGTCTTGCGTCGAGCGTCAGGCTTTCTGTCCCTTGCCGCAGCGATGAAGCGGTGCCGGAAGTGCGGATTGCCTGAGGGAGTCAGCGCCGTGTTTGGATGCTTTGACGCGCCGCGGTGGATGCTGGTCGGACAGGCGCCGGGCAAGAAGGAGGTCGCACTGGGCCGACCCTTTGCCGGCGCTGCCGGACGGCGGTTGTTCCAGTGGCTGACTGAGGCCGGATTCGAGGAACAGCAGTTCCGGTCGTTCTGCTATGTGACCGCGATGATGAAATGCTTTCCCGGCAGCGGCGAGCGAGGGGACCTGAAACCGAACCGTCAGCAGGTGGCCAACTGCGCACCCTGGCTTGAGCAGGAACTGGCGTCGGTCAGACCCGAAGTCCTGATTCCCGTGGGGCAACTGGCCATCGAACGGTTCCTGGGCAAGGCCAGGCTCGGCGAACTCATTGGTCGCCGATTTCGCCATTCGATATCTGGACGCGCCGTGACGCTGATTCCACTTCCGCACCCGTCCGGCGCATCGGCCTGGACCAATGCGCCCGAGAACCGGAAGTTGATACGTCGGGCGATACGGCTGCTGGCTGAGGCGGCTAGCGGCCGGTGATTCTCTGGACCAGGCCGCGCAACGGGCCGGGCACGCTCATCGCTTTCACCGGGCAGAGTTCAGCGCAGCAGTAGCACGAGATGCACTTCCTGCGGTCGATGACCGGGAACGGCGACATGGCGATTGCCTGGGCCGGGCAGTTGTCGGCGCAGCGCCGACATTTGATGCACAGCTTCCGGTCCAGCAAGGGACGCCGCTGAATCAGCGGGTAGGCGATTGCCGCGGCCAGACCGGCCATGCCTGAAGCAATTCGTGCCGATGGTAGCCGGAATCCCTTGATTGGCTCGAATTCACCGCTGACCTCAATTTCTTTGATGCAACACGGGCCGAGCCCTCGTTCGGCGGCTATTCGAGTGGTCGGTATGAGCGTGGGGTCGGCGCCTGCCATTGCCGCCATGACCGTGTCGAGAGCCACCGGATTGGCGGAGGTGAGTATCTTGCCGATGCTCAGTACGCGGCCGCCGCTCGGGCCGTTCTGGCCGTCCATGCCGCGCAGGGCATCCATGATGGTCAGCACGGGCACCGGCACCGCCTGATAGAGGTCCACGAGCAGCTCGCCGAAGTCGTTCCCAGACTTCGCGAGCGTGTGGAGGTGCGACTTCTGCCCGCCGGGCACGATGCCAAAGAGGTTCTTGATGGCGCCGGTCAGGATGGTGAGGGCGTGGGTTTTCAAGACGGGGACATTCAGCAGGACGTCGGCTTCCGTCACGATTCGGGAGACGATGAACTCGCGGAGGAATCGCGATTCCGTCGGAATCGTCACCGGCGTCTCCCAGATGCCGCGGAAGCAGCCCTCGCTTGCCTCCGGTATCCCGGTAGGCGCGACGTAGGTCGAGACGTTGCGCTGCAGCGCGCCTCCTGGGTTGTCGGCTACCCAGATTTCGCCGGCCCCGCGAGCCCTGAGTCCGCGGACCACGTGTCGAATGAGTTCCGGGTCGGTGGTGACGCTATGCTCGGGCGGGTGCGGTCCGAGGAGGTTCGGTTTTACCCAGACACGCTTGCCGGCGAAGTCATACTCGAGGAAGTCGAGCGCCTCAGCTACATCGGCGCCGAGGTCAGTGGCCTTGCGGACGAGGACGCGTTCCATCGCCTTTTGCTGGAATCGGACGGATCGGAAGGTTCCGACGGACCCGACCTATAGCTTGCCCGGAATGATGTACAGGATATTGGCAGGGGAGACGTCGGTGTTGGTCATTGCCGACTTCTCCTCAGGAATTCCGGGCACGTCTTTGAACTTCACGTCAACAGCTCGAATCATGCCTTCTTTCAGGGTGTACATCGTACAGGTCACGGTTCCGCCGGACTTCAGGAAGATGACTGGCACTTGTTACTCCTGTTCTGGTTTGGGTAGTGTCACTCGGGTCGGCTTGTCGGTCCGCAGACCGAGCGCGTAGTCGGCTTGCAGCAATTTGTGAATCTCGCGCGTGCCTTCGTAGATCTGGGCGCCTTTGGCGTTGCGGTAGAAACGTTCCACATTGTATTCACTGGAGAAACCGTATGCGCCGTGGACTTGGACCGCGTTGGAGGCGGCTTTCTCGGCAGCCGCGCAGCCGTAGAACTTGGCGAGCGAGGTCTCGCGCGTATTGCGCCTACCTTCGTTCTTGAGCCAGCCGGCCTTGAGCCAGAGCAGGCGGCAGGCTTCGTAGTCGCCGGCCATCTCGGCAATCATCTCCTTGACCAACTGGTGCTCGGCGATGGGTTTGCCGAAAGTCGTGCGGGTCTGGGCGTATCCGACCGAAGCATCAAGGCAGGCGCGGATGAGCCCGGTTGACCCGGCCGCGACCGTGTACCGGCCCTGGTCTATGGCGAACATGGCGATTCGGAATCCCTCGCCTTCCCGTCCGAGGAGGTTCGCTCCCGGCACCCGCACGTCGTCGAAGGCAATCGAGCCCGTGTTGCCCGCACGCACGCCGAGCTTACCATGAATGGTGGCCGTGGTCAGGCCCTTCATCCCGCGCTCGACCAGGAATGCGGACATGCCGGTGTGGTCGCGTCGCTTCTTTCGCTCGACGTCGGTCCAGGCAATGACCATGAAGTGGTCGGCAACGTCAGCGAGCGATATCCACATCTTCTCGCCGGAGAGCACGTAGTCGCTTCCGTCTTTGTGCGCCGTAGTCTGGATGCCAAGCGCATCGGTGCCGGCCGATGGCTCGGTGAGTCCGTAGGTGCTGACCTTCTCGCCGCGCGCCTGCGGAGCGAGCCAGCGCTGCTTCTGCTCTTCCGAGCCCCACGTCAGCAGTGTCAGGCTGTTCAGTCCGATGTGGACCGAGAGCACGACCCGCAGCGACGTGTCCACGTGTTCGAGTTCTTCGCAGGCGAGGCCGAGCGCGATGTAGTCGTTGCCGGTGCCGCCGTAGCGCGGCGGAATCGAGAGGCCGAGCAGGCCGAGTTCGCCCATTTCCCTCAGGACGGCCGGGTCGAATTCGCCGGCCGCGTCGCGCTTGCCGATTTCCGGCAATACCCGGCCGCGGGCCCAGTCGCGCGCAAGCTTCTGTACCATCAATTGCTCTTCGGTGAATGAGAAGTCTACCAATGTATCCTCCAGTCTTGTGGTTGTGGCATCTGTGGTCTGGTCGGGTCGTCTCTGCGGTCAAGCATCTTCTTTGTCCGGTTGGCTGAGAAGGTGGCTGATGTCCAGCTTGCCGGCCAACCTACCGCGCGCCGATTCCTCGACGAGCGCGGCGGTCGGGAAGAGTCGATGCTGGCGCGCGAGCAACGCCAGTGCATAGAGGGCGGCGCCGCGCTTGCCCGCGGGCCGTCGAATGTCCGCCCGCGTGACGGTTGCATTGGTCACGGGACCGGGTAACTCCTCGTCCATCAGTATGTGCCCTGAGCGCATCTCGGTGATGACCCGCTGATAGTACTTGAAGCCGTCGAGCGACGTCAGCGCGACCAGGTCCGGGGTGATTGCCGCCGCATAGAGTATCGGCTCGGGCGAGAGGATGATCTCGGCAACCGAGTAGCCGACGCCGACCGTGACCGGGTAGATTCCCTTCTTCGTTGCGCTGAGCCCGGCGGCGATCGCGGCGCGGGCGAAGGTCTCGGCCGCCACTTGCACTCCTTCGCCCGCGGACCCGCCCAGCAGGATCGATATGCGTCGATCGAGACCGGCCCGGAAGCGCCGGTCGATTGGGTCGATTGCGAGCAGCGACAGAGCCTCCCCGCGCGATTCGATCCGGAAAGGTTTCGTGACCGGGTTGCGCAGCGGCTCCATTGAGAGTTCGGCGTCGCGCACGATTGCCTCGAGACTCCGTTCCGGGTTGTGCTTGACGCCGTAGCTGGAGCAGTGCTCCATCACCTCGACCATCGCGAATCCGGGGGTGGTCATGGCTTCGACTATGACGTCCGAGAAATCGCCCTTGCCGATTACGCGGCGGGCGCTGGCAGCGCCGGCCGAGTGGACCCGCTGGCACAAGTCATAGCCCGGTTCTGCCTTGCCCGCAGGGCAGGATGGCGTGCGGTATCCGCACGGAGTTGCGCCGCTCGGCTGCCCACCGGTCATGCCGTAGAGCATGTTGCTATGGACGATGACGGTCATGTCGAAGTTGTGGTGTGCCGCTTCGACCAGATGCTGGAGCCCGATGACCGCGCCTCCGTCGCCGACGTAGACGAGTACGGTCTTGGTCTCGGGCAGTCCGGCGGCGATTCCCGCGGCGAGCGCGACCGCTCGACCGTGGAGCCCATGCACCGTGTGCGTAAGGAAATGGCCGTCGATGATGCCGTGGCAGCCGATGTCGGTGACGAGCACGACGTCGAGCGGGGAGACGCCCAGTCGTTCGAGTGCCTTCGCGGTGTTGCGGACGACAAGGCCGTGCCCGCAACCGCCGCAGAAGGGCAGGGGCGAGTCAGTAAGGAAGCGGCCGCTCACTGTTCCTTCACTGCGGTGATGATATCGCCGGGCGAGACCATCCGGCCGATTGCGTTGACGCCGACCAGGCCGGGCCTTCCCGCGCAGCCGAATAGAATGAGGCGCAGTTGACCGGTCAGGTTCTCCTCGGCGATGACCACGCGAGCGTAGCGTGCCAGTACCTCGGTGTAGATGGGGGGGATGGGCGATAGCGTCTTAGGTACGAGCAGTGAGACGCGCCGGCCGCGCGAGCGTAGTCGGGCGACCGCCTGGCGGGCCGCCAGCGCCGTGACATCCCAGGCGACAACGATTGTCTCGGAGCCGTCCTGCTCGTCGAGTTCGAACTTCGTGAACTCGGGCAGGTTGGCGATGACCTTTCCCTGCAGCCGGGCGGTGTTGGCGAGCGCTTCGGCCGCGACGCTTTCGTGCACTCCTCTTCGGCCGTGCGTCGATGCCGTGAGCCGTACCTGGTGGCGGTCGTTGCCGACCGGCAGGAATGCGGGTACGAGATTCTCTTCCGGGGTGTATGGTTCGTACGGGTCCGGGCCCGAATACAGGACGCGTTCTGCGGCTGTCAGGTCAGGCAATCGACCGAGGTCGAAGTCGCGTTGAGTCATCACCGTTTCCCTCGAGGTGAGGAGAACGACCGGACTGCGGAGCCGGACGGCCGTGTGAACGGCAAGGGATGACAGCTCCCAGCAGTCCGTGAAGTCGGCCGGGCAGAGTACTGGAACTGCGTATCCCCCGGAGATCATGCCGTGCAGCAGCAGCAGGTCGCCCTGCGCGCCGGCGGTCGCGCTGCCGGTGGCCGGGCCGAGACGCTGGGCGAGGATGACGACCATCGGCAGTTCCATCATGTGGGCCATTCCGATCGACTCGATCATGAGAGCGAAACCCGGGAACGACGTGGCGGTGATCGGTATGCGGCCGCAAGCCGAGAAGCCGGCCATCCACTGCAATGCCGTGATTTCGTCCGGCGCAGCTATCGCGACCGGTACCCGCTTGAAGCCATAGGCGTAGATCAGGTTCGCCGGCGTTATCGGGTAGCCAACGAAGACATCAGCGCCGGACCGGGCCAGCGATTCGACGATCAGGCGGGAACCGTCGATCAGGCAACGGTGTTCAGCACGTTCCGGCGTCCTGTTTGGGCGCCGCAAGTCGGAGGAGTCCTTCAACGAATCTGTGCTGCTAGCCCCGGCGCGTCAGCCCCACGCGTCGGTACACCGCGTCGACGTTGCGCAGCAGCCGTTTCAGGTCGAACGCCCGTTTCCTGGCGGGGCGGTCGAGAAGTCTGGATATCTCGGGGTTCGCCTCGCACAACTCGGGCAGCGAGGTTCCGTCAACCTGACAGGTGAAGGAAAGTTCTTGCACGAGCTTGTACGCCCGGTCTTTGTCCATACCGGCGCGGACGAGCTCGAGCATTACCGCCTGGGAGAAGAAGGTCTGCCCTGAGGATTCGATGTTCGCAAGCATCCGGTCCGGACGCACGACCAGCCCGGCCAGGACACCGGTCATCTTGCGAACCATATAGTGGGTAAGCGTGAACGATTCCGGGATGATGACGCGCTCGTTGGCCGAGTTGGAGAGGTCGCGTTCGTGCCAGAGGCAGATGTTCTCCAGTCCGACCTGCTCATAGGCGCGGACCAGGCGGGCAAGGCTGGTGATGCGTTCGCAGGTAATCGGGTTCTTCTTGTGCGGCATGGCCGACGAACCTCGCTGTCCCTTGGCAAAGGGTTCGCCCAGTTCGCCGATTTCCGTGCGCTGGAGGTTGCGGATTTCCGTGGCAATGCGTTCCAGGCCGGCCGCGACCAGGGCCAGTGCGTTCAGCATCACGGCGTGGCGGTCGCGCGGAATCACCTGCGTCGAAACCGGCTCGGGCATGAGATTCAGGCGGGACAACACCTTTGCCTCGATGTCGGGGCCCATCTGGGTATAGGCTCCCACTACGCCCGATATTTTGCCGTGGCGCATCTCATCGGCGGCTGCAGCCAGGCGTCGGAGGTTCCGCTCGGTTTCCTCGAACCAGGAGAGGCACTTGAGCCCGAACGTGATCGGCTCGGCATGGACGCCGTGGGTGCGGCCCATCATCGGCGTGTGTTTATGCTCGAGGGCGAGGCGCGCCGCTTCGAGCCGCAGGTCGCCGAGCGCGACGAGTACGATCTCGAACGCCGAGACGCAGCGCAGCGACAGCGCGGTGTCGACTACGTCGTAGGAAGTGAGGCCGTAGTGGACGTATTTGCCGGCCGTGCCGACCGACTTCGAGACGCTGCGGGTGAACGCGATGACGTCATGGTTGGTGACTTTCTCGAACTCGTCAATCTCGCTGATCTTGAACGAGGCGCGCTGGATGGCGCGGGCTGCCTGCTTCGGTATGATGCCGAGTTCGGCCTGTACCGAAGCGACCGTCTTCTCCACCAGCAACCACGAACGGAACTTCGCTTCCTCGTTCCAGAGCGCGGCCATTTCCGGGGTGTCGTAGCGCGTTGTCATCTTAGTCTGTAGAGCAGTCTGATGCGTTCCCCTCTGCGGTCAATCACAATGTCGATGGTTCCGGCCAGAAGGTTGTAGAGGCGGGCGAAAGCGGCGGCCGAGTTCACGGCCTTGCCCTGGGCCATGAGGACCACGTCGCCGGGCGCCATGCCGATGGTCTCGCCGACGCTGCCACCGGCGACCTCGGTCACAACGACGCCCCGCCGGTATTCCAGACCGAAGCTGCCCTGCAGTGTCGGGTTGATGTCGGCCACGGTAGCTCCGAGGCCGGTCTTGACGCGGACGTAGTGTCCGCTGCCGCCGGAGCTGCGTATCTCCCTGACGAACTGCTTGACGTCGTTTATCGGCCGCGCGAAGCCGATACCATCGGAGCCGCCGGAATGGCTGAAGATGAAGGTGTTAATGCCGATTACTTCGCCGGCCGCATTGACCAGCGCGCCGCCGGAGTTGCCCGGGTTGATGGCTGCGTCGGTCTGAATCATGTCAGCGTACACTTGGCCGCCGCCGCCGGACTTGATGTCGCGGTGCAGGGCCGATATCACGCCGACGGTGACGGTCGGCTGGGCATCCTCAAGCATAAACCCGAACGGGTTGCCGATGGCGATCGACCATTCGCCGATCATCAGGTCGTCGGAGTTGCCGGGGGTCGCCGCCGGCAGGTCACTTGCCCGCAGTTTGAGCAGGGCGAGATCCCGGGTCTCGTCGATTCCCTCCAGTTCAGCGGCAAACTCCCGGTTGTCCGGCAGTGTCACCTTCATCTTGGTCGCGTTCCGGACGACGTGAGCGTTGGTTACGACATCTCCGTCCGTGGAGATGATGACGCCTGAACCCATTGATTTCACCTCCTGGCGGAAAGCGCGACGCGGGAAGAAGTCGCCAAAGAAGTTGTCCAGCCCGAGTCCGCCGAACGGGTCATAGGTTACGACGCGAGTCTGGGTCACCACGACGGACACCACGGCCGGACTGACTTTGCGGGCGGCAAGCACGATGGCGTTGGTGCGTGAGGCCGAGACGTCATCAGTGACGGATGCCGGCACAACCGTGCCGACGATCGGGCGCCGGTGATAAGCGGTCCGGCTCGTCCAGAGCGGTACGACGAGGGCCGACGTCAGTCCCACAAGCATAAGATAGGGAATGAGTTTCTTCATTGCCGCAGCCAGTCTAGCAGGCAGACTGAGGGGCGTCAATGTTGGTCGCGACATCGAGACCGCGCGGCTTGACATCCGCAACTCAGCGCGGATTCTATGTTGATGGACGACAGCCGCGCCTGCTGCGGACCTCTCGTGAAACACGGCCGATGCATCTTGTTGTGATGACGTTATCGGCAAGAGGCTGGCGTGGGACAGGGAGTCGGGTTCCTGACAGAAGACGGGCTGCAGCGTTGCTGAGGAGGCCTTGATGCAGAAGCAGATGGTCATCGTGGTCGCCATGCACGGAGTCCCGCCGGCCGACTTCCCGCGGCCGGAGTTGGATGAGTTCATCGCACTGCACACGCGGTTTGAACGTGCGGCCAGGGTCGACAGGCAGGACTGCGAGCGTTACGAGGAGCTGGAGACCAGGCTCAGGTACTGGCCGCGTACCGAAGACACCGACCCGTATCACGCGGCCGCGCTGGGATTGGTGCAGGCGCTGAGCGGTGCCGCCGATTGCGAGGTCTTTCTCGGGTTCGACGAGTTCTGCGCGCCTGCCCTGGACGAGGCGCTCGACCGTGCGGCCGCGGCCGAGGCCGATTCGGTGCTGGTTGTGACACCGACAATGACCCAGGGCAGCAGGCACTCGGAACGTGACATCCCGGCTGCCATCAGCCGGGCGCGGGAGCGGCATCCGGGGAGGAGGATTGTCTACGCGTGGCCGTTCCCGCTTGCGGAAGTGGCGGCCTTTCTTGCCGGGCAGGCCCGGCAGTACCTGACGCCGGACCATACTTGACAGCAGGCGTTGATTGACCTATTCTGACCACACATGAGAATCGTCCTGCTGGTTCTCGCTGCCATCCTGCCCGTATCGGCCATCCTCTACAACGTCGACCAGCCGGTGCCGATTTCTCTCGCCCACGCCGAGTACTACATCGGCGGTCGGCTCTGGGGCGAGGGCGGCATCATGATGCGGTTCGGCTTTGGGCTGTGGAACCGGGTCACGCTCGGGATGTCGTATGGCGGGAACCGCGTCCTTGGCCCCGGCGTTCCCAGGTTCTTCGACCGCTACCGCCCGGACTTCCAGGCGCGAGTCGCCATTCTGCAGGAGCAGGGCTACACGCCCAACCTGGTGCTGGGCTTCGAGAGCCAGGGGTATGACAACTGCAGCCTGCAGGTCTACCAGGTGCGAGAGAAGGGCGGATATGTGTGCACGGGCAAGACGTTTGATGTGATTCGCAGTCACTGTCAGCTCGGTCTGAACTACTGGCGTGGATTCAACGGCTTCCTGGCGGTCAACACGCTGCTGCCCGGCAGCGTCGAGTTGATGCTTGAGTATGACCCGGCATTCAACGACCACATCGAGAACCGCGGATTGCGCCCCGGCTACGTCAACTTCGGCGTCGGAGTGACCATTGCCGAGAAGGTCAGGATGGTGCTGGGACTGAGGGACATCTTCGGGTACAAGTCCGCGACCCGGCTTAATCGGGTCCTCGACGTCTCGATAAACGACCAGTTCTAGGTTTCCGGAACAACCCATCCAGACGCGTGCGGCGCCAGTCCGCTACCGGACCGGTACACCCCGATAGACGCGGTCGAAGACCGCCATCACCAGAGAGTCGTAGCGGGAGAGGTCAACCGTGCGACGGACTATTGACTCGGCGGAATCGAGCTGGGTCGCGATTGAGGCCGAGTCGGCCCGGCCCGGCTGGATCGTGACCACGAGGTTGCGGACGCTCGAGTCCGGGGCCGAGAACTGGATACGGAACCGGCTGTCCGGGAATCGTCGCGAGAGGATATCGTGCGCCCGCTGGACCTCGGCCAGTTGGCCGCTGACGCGAGTGCCGGGCAGGCTCTTGAGCGTGATGAGGACCAGAGTGCCGACCAGCACGGCGAAGATAATGACCCAGACGAGTCGAGTCACGGTACAAGAATGATAGGGACGCAGGCAGCCCGGTCAAGCATCCGACCCGGCTTGACTCCGTGCGGCGGCGGCGCTACCCTAGCTGCGAGAAATCTAACCGAAACGGAGACAACGATGGACGTTAAGGCGTTCCTGAAGACCATTCCCGAGTTCGAGCAGCTACCCGATGCCGGTATCGACCTGCTGGCGAGGCTGGCCAAGGTCGGCGACGCGAAGGCCGGCAGCATGGTCGACGTGCAGGGCGAGCCGGCGAACAAGTTTTACATCCTGGTCGGCGGGCGGCTCGGGGTCGTGCTGGAGCTCGACTTCGGCGTAACCAAGAAGAACTACATGGTCACGTCGATCGGCCCCGGGCAGATGTTCGCCTACTCCGGCCTGGTCGGCAACCCGCACTACACCGCTGGCAGCCGGGCGTTGACGAACAGCACCTATCTCGAGTTCGATGTCGAGAAGCTGAACACGGCATTCAACAATGAACCTCAGCTCGGGTATGTGATGATGAAGATGGTGGCCCAGACCATTGCGTCACGGCTGCGGGCGATGCAGCTTCAGCTTGCCCAGCAGTACGCGGTAAGCGAGGCCGAGTAGAGCACTAGCTGAGCCATCCGGTTCGGCAAAGACAAAGCGGGGCGCGGAATCCGCGCCCCGCGAGTTGACTATCGACTTCGGCTAGAGACGCTCTTCGAGCGCAGCGACCTTGGCGTCCATTGAGCCGAACTTGTCGCGCCGGTCGTCGACCTTCACGGTGGTGACGATGCGGTTGCAGCCCATCTTCGCCAGTTCGTCGTGCACCGCCTTGAGTGTGGAGAAGATCTCGTCCCACTCGCCCTGGATGCAGGTGCCCATGGAGTTGACCTGGTACTCGAGGTCGGTTTCCTCGATGACCTGGACGGCAGCCCGCACGTACGAACTCACGCTCGTTTCGCCGGTGCCGACAGGCACGACGCTCACTTCGACGATCACTGGAACCTCCTACATGAACCGCTCGAAGCGGTCTTTGCCGGCCTTGCAGACCGGACACTTGCCCGGCGGTTCAGGCCGGGCGCACAAGTAGCCGCAGACCTTGCAGCGCCACACCGGGAGAGGAAGGGAGGAGGAAGGAAGTGACGAGGCAGGAGCCTGAGTCTCGGAGTACCCGTCGCGCATGAACTTGGCTGGCCGGCGCTCCGGGATGGAACCGTGCTTCTTCTTGCCATCGATCCATTCATCCGACACGTACAGGGCGCAATAGCACGCGCCGAACTCCTCCAGGTCGGAGTCGCGGTAGAAACACGGGCAGATGACGTCGAGGTCTTTGCTCTTCTCCCCGAAGGCAAGCCGGCAAGGACAGCACCAGTACCCGTAGCGGTTCTCGTTCTCAAGCAGCCCCTGGACGAGCCGGAGCGTGAAGTTCCTGTCCGGGTTGAGGCTATAGCCCCCTTCCTCGGCTTCCTTCTTCAGGCGTTCGTAGGTCCTGATTGCCTCGTCGGAGAACCGTTCCTCTGCGTTCATAGCTCGAGCAGTTCCCGGACGCGGTCCTCGTCGAATCCAGTCACGACCTCGCCGTCAATCTGCATCGTGGGGAACGACCCGCGTGGGTTCAACTCGCGGACCTTGTTCGAGGCCTCGGTGCGTTCGTCGCCCTGGCACTGGTCCACGTTGATGTATTCGTACTGAACCTGGTTGGAGTCCAGCATCTCTTTGGTCTTGCGGCACCAGCCGCAGGTTGAGAGAGCATAGAGGGTCACGCGGTGCTTTGCATTCCTGCCGGGGATATGAGTGAACTTCACAGGGGCTCCCTTCCGGTTAGTTGCGTCCCTGGGCCTTGCAGGGCGCGCATATCTCGCTTGCTTCGATCGGGGTGTCGCAGTACGGGCAGTGGCAGTCTTTCTTCTCGGCCTTCCGTTTCTTTACCAGGTAGTTCTCGATCGCCCGGTGGAGCGCATCCGCGCCGAGGTTGGAGCAGTGGAGCTTGTTCGGCGGCAGCCCGCCCAGCTCCTTGGCCACGTCGGCGTTGGATATCTTCATCGCTTCCTCAACGGTTCTGCCTTTGGCCATCTCGCTGACCATCGATGATACGGCGATGGCCGCGCCGCAGCCGAAGGTCTTGAACTTCACGTCGGCAAGGATGCCGTTCTCGATCTTGACCCAGAACGTCATCATGTCGCCGCAGACCGGATTACCGACTTCGCCTACGCCGTCCGCGTTGTCGATTTCGCCTACATTGCGCGGGCTGCGGAAGTGCTCCATTACCTTCTCAGAGTACATTAACTCTCCTGTATCCTATAGGTCCAATTGGTCCTATCCGTGTTCCCCGTGCTCCTCGTACGTCTCGCCCGGCTTCACTGCATAGGGGTCTTCGCCCTTCTTGAACTTCGCGTACAGCGGGGAAATCTCTCTCAGGCGAGCGGCGATCGGCGGCAGCTTCTCCAGAAAGAGGCTGACGTCGGCGTCGGTCGTGTCTTTGCCCATGGTCAGCACCAGCGAAGACTGGGCCTTGGTATGGGGCAGGTCCATTGCCAGCAGCACGTGCGACGCCTTCAGGGTTTTGGCCGAGCACGAGGAACCCGATGCTGCGGCGATGCCCTCGTCGTCCAGGAACAGCAGCATCGCTTCGCCCTCGACAAACTCGACCACGACACTGACCTGGCCCGGCACCCGAGAGGGACTGCCACCGCTTTCCGTCGAGGAAAACGGTGGCTGTACCCGTCCGGCACGAGAGGGACTGCCACCGCTTTCCGTCGAGGAAAACGGTGGCTGTACCCGTCCGGCAGGCACGGGCCCGGTGAATACTATATGGTCAAGCTTCTTCGGCAGTTCGGTGAAGATGCGCTGGGCCAGTCTGGTCATTGCAGCCGACCACTCGGGCAGCTTCGTTTTGGTCACTGCCGCGGCGGCTCCGAAGCCGGCGATGGCGGCAACGTCCTCGGTGCCGGCGCGCCGGTTCCTTTCCTGGAATCCACCCTCAATGAGCGACTGGATGCGCGTTCCCTGCTTCAGATACAGGGCGGCCGCGCCCTTTGGTCCATAGACGGACATGGCAGGGAATGTGTAGGCGTCGACACCGAGGTCGGCGATGTCAACCGAAATCCGCCCGACCGCGGCGGTGCCGTCGGAGTGAAACGGGACCCGGTACCGGCGCGCGAGCGCGGCCAGTTCCTTGATGTTCTGGACAGTGCCGACCTCGTAGTTCGCATGCATCACCGACACGAGCACCGTATCCGTCTTCATCGCGGCTGCCAGCTTATCCGGTTCGACCCTGCCCTCAGGGTCAACCGGAACCAGACTGAATTCGTAGCCCAGAGGGCACAGGGACTTCAGGGATTCGAGAACCGAAACGTGCTCAACCGCGGATGCTACGATGTGCCGGCCTTTGGCGCCCCGGGACAGGGCAAGACCCTTTATGGCCAGGTTGTTCGACTCGGAGGCAGACGCGGTGAAGACGATGTCGTCGGGACGGGCGTTGACAAGTGCCGCTACCTGCGCCCGCGCGGCATCGACTGCCTGCCGCGGTCCGGTTCCGTAACGGTGGAGGCTGGATGGATTGCCGAAGTCGCCGCCCAGGAAAGGCAGCATTGCCTCTCGCGCTTCCTCCAGAAGCGGAGCGGCGGCAGCGTGGTCGAAATATCCTGAAGGCACAGCGATTAGACGGCGTTGGCCTTGAGCCGGGTTCCTTGCCTCTGGTGCGGCATCGCCCTAAGTCTAGAGCCGTGTCGGCACAAGTCAAATCAGGCCAGGCAGTGCTGGCCGGGCAGCGGGAACGTACATCTGCCGGCCAAATCCAAGACGAAGGTATGTAGCAATATGGACACCGTCGCCATCCCTTTGCATGAGCTTAATCGGTATGTCGGCCAAGATGCGCCACGGATTCCCAGCTTATTACGGAGAGCACGAAATACTGGTCAGTTCTTGATGTCACTCTCAGTATCCCTATACCCTGTTACCCTGAGCCCTTCGCTTGTTGTCATGCTGAGCGCTTCGCTCCCCTCCGTCATTCTGAGGTCCTACCGAAGAATCTTCGGACGCTCAAGGGTGAACTCCGCGAAGCATCTTCTCTTCCTGCTCAGGGTAAACTGCGCGAAGGGTCTTTGCACTCGAAGATTCTTCGGCGTCGAACGCCTCAGAATGACAAACATTCCCCGCTCTCACTAGTAAGTGCTTACTTAGCAATATGTTATTGTGTATATGATTATGTAAGTATTAATCCTATTGACAAATGGAGTGACCGCGTCTATTATCACCTCGTGGAATCGCTGGAACTGCTGAGGGCGCTCGGCCTTTCGACCTACGAGGCGGAGGTCTATCGCGCCCTGCTCAAGGTAGACAAGGCCAAGGTGCAGGACCTGGCTCGCGTAGTCGCTGTGCCGCGGCCTCAGATATACGTCGCGCTCGGCGCTCTGCTGGAGAAGGGGCTGTGCCGGGAAATCCGCGGCAAGGTGACGTTCTACTCCGCGGTCGCTCCCGGCACGGCATTCCGCGGCGTACTGCGCAAGGAGGAAGAACTGCTGAAGGCCAAGGCCGACGGCGTTCGGGCTCTGAACGAGGAGCACCACCGCCTCGAACCTGAGAGCGTTCCTGCCAGCTTTGTCCAGGTGCTGAGAGGCCGGCAGATCCGGCACTCGATTGACGAGCTGACTGCCGCCACCGCCAAGGAGCTGCTCATTTCCCTCAAGTACGTGAAAGAGCAGACTCCGAAGTCAGTTTCCGGCGCGGTTAGGGCTGAGACCGCGATGCTCGAACGAGGGATTCACGTGCGATGTCTGTACGAACAGGCGGCCCTGCAGCATCCCGAGGTCCGGCAAGCCCTGCGACGGCTCACGGAGAAAGGGGAAGAGGCGCGGCTCATCGAATCGGTGCCGATGGACCTGATGGTGTTCGACCGCCGCGCCGCGCTGTTCTCACTTGCGGAGGAACGCGGAGGAGTGACGGTCTTTGTGTTCGCGCACCCCAGCCTGGTTGAGTCGATGCGGCTCGGCTTCGACCGCCTGTGGGAGCAGGGCAGAGACGTCTCCCGGGAACTGGCGAATGTCGAGTGAAGAATGTCGAATGCCGGCCGCCCGCGTCAGACGGTGCGCGACATTCGGGGCAACAGGAGGAACCTTCAGTCTGATGCCTGGCTGGTTCGTTTGGGATTAGAGACGTAAGGGAGGAAACATGAGACAGCTTGCCATCCTGGCCGCGGCAGTCGCCATCGCCGCGGGCCAGTCCTACATCGGCCGCCTGGATACCATCGGCGGCACCACCTACGACTGGTGGGCGAGCGGCAATGTCCACCGGTTGCTTGTCAACTCACCGCAATACGGCATCCACGCCGTGTGGATGTACTCGGCCTCGATGTCCGGCACGGACTTCCCGGACCGGAACATGCGCTACAACTTCTATGACTACACGACCCGGCAGTGGAACTGGACGGACCCCGATCCCATGCAGAGTGGCGTCAACGTGTTTGCCGAACGCGCGGGCTACGGCGCCATCGACGGGGACTCGGCCGGACTGGCCAGCGTCGTGGCCCACACTCCTTCAGGTGTCGTTCTCGCGCGTGATGCAGCTCCCGGGGCAGGCATCATGAGCTACTGCTACGGCCCGGCAGGCTGGTGGGAACCGCACATGGCGATCGGCAACGACGGGACACACCACGTGGCGATGTCCTCGTCCGGTGGTCTGGCCTACAGCCGCGTCAGAACGTGGTGTAATTGGGATTCCGTTCGCATGCTCGACTCGCTGGCGTATCCCACATATGCGATTGCCGCGAGCAAGACCACGCCGTCTGTCTGTGCGACGTGGGTCAAAGCCGCCGCCGCGTTCTACATGCTGTCGGATAGTCGCGGAGACACATGGGGAAGTCGCGTGGAACTGGACCCACCGCCTGCATTCGAGGGCGACACGATAACGAGATTCAGCCTGTACGGACTGTTCCCATTCTTCGATTCTGAGGGGAGACTGCACATCGCCGCGGCCGTGTACCCGGAGGTCCAAGACACGGCCTACTCCAATCCCGCAGAGCTCTGGCACTGGTGTCCGGACAACCAGCCGCAGTGGACGGAGATTCACCACGCCGGCTGCGCACCCGAGAACATGCAGGCCAGCATCGGGTATAACGCCATCTACGCCGACCGGCCGAGCATGGGCGAGGGTAACGACGGCCGTCTGTTCGTGGCGTGGGAGCAGTTCGACTCATCCAACGTCGAACCGCAGACCGAGCGACTCCGCGCCGGCGTGTGGATATCAGGCTCGGCTAACAATGGCCAGACGTGGGCGCCCGGCCTGTTGGTGACTGAGCGCAACACCTTCTCGCACCGGTACCCATGTATTATCGACCGCATGGTCGGCAGTCCGTCCGATGATACCGTGTGCGTCCTGTACCTGATGGACAGCATCGCCGGGTCCTTCGTTATGGGTGACGGCCCGGCCTCGCCCAATCCCGTAATCTGCCAGTTCATCCCGAGCACCTGCGTCGGGGTCTCGGAAAGCCCAAAGCCGCAAGCCTCAAGCTTCAGGCCGCCGGTTACCGTCATCCGCGGGGTGCTCAATCTGCAATCTGCAACCTGCAATCTTCAGTCTGAAACCGTCCTACTCGATCCGGCAGGCCGGAAGGTCCTTGACCTTCACCCCGGCGAGAATGACGTCTCGCGCCTTCCACCCGGCGTGTACTTCGTTCGGGGCGTCCAGGGGCAAGGCGTCGCCAAGGTCGTCATCACAAGGTAGTCAGTACTCGCGGCGAGTCGGGAAACCGGCGCCGGGCGGGATGAGTCTAATAAACCGGTGCGGGTTGGGTCGCTGTGAAGTGTGTTTGAAAGTCTGGCCGGAGTCATTGCTGAACCCACAATCCGGCAAGCAATGGACGGAGCAACTCGGGAGGCGATTCTCCGAGCAATCCGGAGAGCAATGGACAGAGCTATCCGGGGAGCAACGGGGACAGCAACCCGTGGAGCTACTCAGGCCGCAATGGTCCGAGCAACCGGGCGAGCAACAGGTGGAGCAATGGATGGAGCAACGGGGACAGCACCTCGGAGGGCAACCGGTAGAGCAACCGGGCAAGCTACTCCGAGAGCAATCCGGACAGCAACTCACCAGACAACTCACGGAGCAATCGGGATAGCTATCTACCCAGCTACTCCCCCGGTGGGGCTCTGAGTTAGCCACTCAACACCTAACATCCTGATTACCGCGCAGATAGGCTTGAAAACCTCCCAGGCGCCGTGTATCCTTTGTTGGATACAAGCCTGAATCGAGGCGAACATGAGATTCACGAAGACTACGTTCGTTTTCACGTCCGAATTCGGGGTAAGGTTGCGGCAGTTGCGCAAGCGTCGAAACCTGTCCCTGCGGGGTCTGGCTCTGCTGATGGACCGGCACCAGCCCGGTTCGTTCAACCTGCTGGCCAAACTGGAGAGGGGAGACTTGAAGCACCCCTCCATCAACCTGATAGCGGACTACCTGCGGGCGTGCGGGGCGGGTTTCGAGGACCTGCTTGACCTCTTGAAGCCGCACACCTCGCAGCCGCCGGTGCTCAGGGAGAAGGCCGACGCCGCAGTCGCGGAACTCCTGAAGAGCCTGCCCAAGGCTGAGCAGCGGGCGATGCTCCGATGGGAGAAGGCGACGACAGAGAAGCGGGAAGAGCGGGCCGCAGCCGAGCCGGCGAAGAAGAAGCCGCGCGTCGAGACCACGAGGCAGCGGGTCTTCCGTGTCGTCTGGTCGTTCATCCACGCGAACTGGAACGAGGTCTTCGAGCAGAAGCTCTACGAAGCGATGCTTGAGCTCAAGGACGAGGTGCCGAGGAGCGAGCGGAAGTACGCCTGCAACCACGGTCGCCGGTTCTTCGGGATTCTCACCCGCTACTACCGGCAGGAGGCGCGCCGGCAGGGTGCGCTTGCGCGGGTCGAGAAGAGTGCGAAAGAGCACGGATTTTCGACGCGAGTGGTGACGAGGCTTCGGGATGCGGCGGAACAGGCCTATCGCGAGCTGCTCGGCTCAGGACGCTTGGACTGGGCCCCGAGCGAGGAAGAGATCATCAAGAAGCGGGGCCATGCGCCCAGGGTGGAGAAAGCTGAGATAAGGCTGGAGATCGACGAGGCCAGACCGGTAGCAGAGTCAAACAAGATTCTGGCACTGATCGAGGCGCTGGCCATACAGGAAGTCGGCGGACGCCTCGACGACATGAAGCTTGCTCACTACCACGGGCAGGAGTACTACTTCATGTGGATTCGGGAGTTGGTCGGAATCGCGTACGCGCACGGCACCGACTCGCCGGAGTGGAAGGCGAGTGTCGAGAAGTGGGCGCCGAAGCTCCAGTTCCCCGACTACGCGCGGGAAGCAGCGAAGACGGTTGCTGCCACCTACAACCGCTGGAAGGTCAGGCTCCCGCCGAAGCCGACGAACCCGGCCTGACCGCCCAGCGCCGGCTCAGGCGCAACGCTGGCAAAGGAAGCCCAGGTGCTCTTAGAGAAGTGGCAGGCTTGCCGCCTGAGACCGGACGTCCTCGTGGGGACACGCTTCGAGGTCCTCGGCATCCCGGCGCCGGCGCCTTAGCGGCAGGTTGTTGCCCAACCTCAGGCGGACCTGGCGCCAAGGGCTGCCCGCAGGGACACGGGCAGCCCTTGGTCATGATGTCTTTCGGTCTATTCGGTGAGGATCACCTTTCTGCTGAAGCGCTGGTTCTCAGCCGTAAGCGTGCAGAAGTAGACGCCACAGGCACAACGGCGGCCCTTCGTGTCCTGCCGGTTCCAGGTCAGGCTGTAGTAGCCCGGCTTCTGCTCGCCGTCCGCCAGCGTCTTCACGAGCTTGAGCCGCGACACGGCAATCGGCCAGATTGTCGGCGGCGTGTCAGACGGTGCGTGTCAGCAGACTGAATAAGTGCCCTTGACACGCTTCAGACCAAAAATCTGGGAAGTGTCCCATATGCGCTAACTTAATGGGTTGACTCAGGGTTGGGTGACCATAGAATTGGAGGATGTGTGACGACGAGAGAGATGACAACT
>DDXO01000093.1 GCA_002347155.1 Caldifarciminota bacterium UBA2258 | reverse complement strand
CACATGAAACAGCGAGGAACCGAGAAGAGGCTGTGTCGATTCTCGCTCGGCACGAGGCCCTTGAGCTTCGATGAGTCTTCCGTTCCGAGAGCGACTATGCTGCCGCCCAACGACGTGATGCCTTTGAGCTTGCCATCGCTCCCGTCAGTCAAGTAGATGGTGCCTTCATCGGTTACGTGGACCGCGGTCGGGTTCTCGAAGTCGCCGGTGACGGTCGCCCTGTAGTTGCCCGACGTATCCCAGACGCATATGCGGTCATTACCACCGTCGGCCACGTACACGAGGCTGCCCTTGACCGCGATGCCCTCGGGCGCGTCGAAGTGAAGCGAGTCAGCGCCAAGCCCGCCCCGGACAAAGACGAGAGTCCCGTTCGACCGGAACTTCCCGATACGATTCCAGCCCCGGTCTGCGAGCCATAGGTTACCGTTGTCGTCCCGCTTAAGGTCTGCGGGCTGGGAGAGGTTGGAGACGAGCCTTCTCCGGTGCTGGCCGCTCTTGTGCAGCTTGTGGATACGCTTATTCGCGGCATCGAGGACCAGCAGGGAATCATTGCCGACTTCCAGTATGGCCGTGACGTTGGCTTGCGAGCCGGAATCACTGACCGAGAACCCATCGAGGGAGTCGAGAGCGTCGCTCAGATGGAGCACGGTGCCCGTGGCACTTCCCACGAAAACAGATCCCTCTCCGAGGCCTGACCCACCGCCCTCAGGCCCGTTGCCCATGCCGCCGCCTCCGCCGTGGAAGACCATGACCCAGGTGCTGCAGCTTGAGACGTGGCCGGCGGAGTCAGTGGCCGTGAGCCTCAGATAATACTGGCCATTGGGAACTGAAAGCGTGTTCCAGTAGCCAAGATGAACCGCCGGCCCGAGTATCTGCTGCGAATCCGGGTAGGCCGGGACATGGCTGCAAGAATCGGGCAGGACGGGCAGCCAGTTGGTCGAATCTGAACGGCGGTAGGAGAGCGTCCGGCGCTGGAACCAGGTGTCCCCGGGAACCTCGATCGTGTCGTATGCGACCCCGGTTATCTCGACAACGCCGTTGACCAACTGGCTGGTGCCGGGCTGGCTGATGTCCACCACGGGCGCAGTCGGGTCGAGGATGATGGTGTCAGCAATGGTAGCTGCATTCTCATTACCGGCGGAGTCGAGGTATAGCGCCCTGACGATGTGCTGGCCCGCGCTCGTCCCGATATTCCACGTTGTCAGCGTCTCATACGGTCCCCACCAGGCATAGCCGGTATCGGGTTGGAAGCCCATCAAGGCTACCTGGTCCGCCCAAACGGTCCCGGTAGCGCCATTGATGCCAACTGCCTGTACCCTCACCATCCCGCCGCGCCAGACCCAGCCTGACTCAGCGGCAGGCGTGGTAAGCAGGAATCGTCTCGCAAGCGTGTTGCCCGCGCCCGGCGCCTGTCCCCAGAATGCCAGCGAGTCCTGGAAGGTCGCGCTGTCGACCAGAGTCCAAGACGTATCATGAAGGCTGGTGTCGGTCCGGCAGAAGTAGTTGAAGAATGAAAGATCGCCGAGGGCGTTCCCGCCGTGCATCAGCGCCATGACGCTTGCCTGCAGCACGCACGAGTCACCGGAATAAGCCGAGATCGACTCAGCCGGTATGAACTGCCTTACCCTTGCCTCAACCGGCGTGACCGTCAGGCGAGCCATATGCAGGAGAGTATCAACCTCGCCGTTGGTGAAGATCCAAGACCCCGCGGTCGCCGTGAACGAGCCGCCAACCACGAGGTCGACCTTGGGCACGTTCATGAATCTCATCTTGCAGACCCCCGACGCCGAGTCACTTGCAGCCAATGCCAGCGTGCACGTCGAACTCGTTGTGAACCGGTCACCGCTGTTGATGACCACGCTACCCGAAGGCCCGGTCGTGTCGAAGATGACGTACTGATGCGTCGTGTCCGGTATCAGGTCGCTCATCGACCACGAGTCCTTCACTTGCAGATAGGCGGAATAGCGGCCCTGCCCGAAGAGGTACAGCCAACTCGTGTCCAGCGCAACTGCCGCGCTGGCGTCGAACCACGCCGTCGTATCGCCACCGTGCACAACCGTGTCATTGAGGCCATACCACCATTGCACTAGTCGCGCCGAGTCACAGGGTGTCTCGCCTGTGGTATCGGCCTGTATCGAGTGAGTCTCGAAGCTGAGCAGCGACAACGGTTCATTGCTGTGACTGCCGGGTTGAACACTCAGCAATTCCCCGACCGGTCCCCACACGATGCTGGTCCGACTGAAGCCGTCATTGTCGTCCATCCCGTTCAGTTCAACGTACCCCTGCTGGTAGTTCACGGTCGCATCGAACAGAGCCGAACCGAGCCAGCCCGCCGGCACCGATCCCAGGCCAATCGATACGGAACCCGAGCTGTCGGGATCAAGCTGGGAGGTGCACACTGCCTGAGCGACCGAGTCCCCATTGTGACGCAACACCACAAAGCCGTACTGACCGGTCGCCGGGCCCTCGGGCGTCGCCGCGTTGCCGGCATTGTGGAAGTAGACGTGCGCCGTTGCCGGCGAACCGATGATCAACGGCGATGGCACCAGCTTCAGGCTATCCACCACATTGTCCGGTCGCGTCGTGTCGCTCTTCTCCGTGATGAAGACCGGCCTCTCAGTGAGGGCATGCGGCAGCCAACCGCTGGCAAGGGCGGACGAATCACCTTCCTGCGGGTTGTCACCGTAGTCCAGAACGGTGCACGCCGACGTGTCCGCCCTTGCAGGCAGATTCACGCTGACCGCACCTTGCCCTTCTCCAGCGTTCTTCCAGCACACCCACGTCCGATGTGAAGTCTCCGGGTCCTCGAACTCGTACACCCTCACCGAGTCGTCCTTGGTCCCGCCCGTCATCACCCGCCCGTTGAGCCGCTTGCCGGTGAGCAGGGACTCCTGAGCGAATGCCCAGCCGGCCGGCACCAGAGGTTGGCTATCGAGGCTCTCCAGGAGGCCAAATCCATTGTTGTCGGTATTCTGAGGAGAGTGGTGACTGGTCAGTTCGTAGTGGATCGCGCGGTCGTAGCCACCTCTGGGGTCAGCCTGTCGCGCTAGCGCTGACGTGTAGAACTTGCAGATGTTGTCCGCCTGCAGCAGTGTATCGGTGGTCGGGACTCTACCCGGGTTCCACCAGCGCGGCCAACCGTACTCCGTTGCCCAGAGTTCCATGCCCGGACATCCAGCTTGCCGCATGGCCCATCGCGCGGTGTCCAAGTTGGTCCGAAACACGTCCTCTCGAAAGTAGTTCGGCCATTCGTAGAATATGTACGGGTGAACGGACACAATGTCGAAGCAGCTCTCGGCAGCGCCGTAGTCCTTCTTGGCGATGTCGAACATCCACTCGAGCCACTCAACGCCCGTGGCACCGTCGTCTATCGGCTCAATGAGCCGTGCAGTCTCGCCGCCGACTATCTTTCTCCTGGGCGAACCACCCAGAACGCGAGCCGTACTCTCGGCTATGCGGCACATGCGCACGTACAGACTGCACCGGTCTCGCGGTGTGTCGATTGGTTCTCCATTCCGGTCCTTGTAGTACAGCGGGTCCGGGTTCTTCCAGTACCAGTTGGCGTTCATCTCAGGCCAGACGCACCAATACTCAACCTCGGGCAGACCAACCAGGATGTCGTGGCAGTATTGCGCCCAATAGTTGACTTGGCTTGAATCCAATGGCCACAGGTGGCGTGGCGGATACATCGTCGGATCTCCAGTGCCTGAACCACGGCTGCTTTTGCCCGTGTCACTACTGCCAAAGAGGAGCATTCCCACCATGCTGAACCCGCTCTCTGCGTACCAAGTGTGGATTCCCTTCACATACTCCGAATCGTCTTCCCAGCCATGCCATCCCATGAATTCGTCTCTGAGCCACTTGATCCCCATGGACTTGGCTTTGCCCAGCGCCGTATCTCCCCTTCCGCTGCGTGGCGGGTCGTACCCATGGTTGGCGCACGCCCGCCAGACGTCGCTGACGGGATTCATCCTTCCGTAGACCCTGCACGCGAGGTCGTTCGGATTCGGAATGGGGACCTGCTGGCCGACAGCCATTCCGCCGTATTGGTAAGGGTCGTTCCCGCTGTAGTAATACTGGAGGCTGTCCCCTCCGCCACGCGTGAACCGGACGGTCAGAGTCTTCCCCTTCGTGAACGCGACCTGTTGGTCCCAGTTGCTAAACTTGACCCAGCCGTGTTCCGGCACGCCATTACCAGCACTCCTGGTAAGTTCAGCGCCACCCTCGTATACGATGGCCGTGTATGCCCCGCCGTTGCCCTTGGCCCCAGCAAAGAGCTCGACCCTGTCAAGACTGTCCCAGCAGGCCACCACCGATTGGGCCACGTAGTTGTTCTGAAACGTCGTCCAGCCCGACCACGAGGCCTTGACTGGATCAGTATGGTAGCCAACCACGCCACCCGAGGCTGATGACATCACGGCCATCATCAGCGCGAGAACGCTATTCCTCATTCCTTCCTCCTTGCGTTACTGCTTGACGAACTTTGTCCGGACTCGCCTGTCCATTCCAACCTCCACAAAGTAGACCCCGGCGGCCAGCTTCGAGAGGTCAAGCGACAGGCACCGATTAGTCTCGCCCTGCACGACGGTAGCCGGAACGACTCGTCCAGCTACGTCACGCAGTCGGACTTCACCCGCCTTCACTTCACCCAGCGAGACCAAACATCTGTTACGAACGGGGTTGGGGTACACCATAAGACCAGTAGGCCGCAGAACCGCTGCGACCTGTTCCTGCAACCCGAGAGACTCGGCGCTGTAGATGCCAACTCCTGCTTCCCACATCGCGGCATAGAAGTATGGAGCCGAGTATATGACCCGGCGCGGCCCGTACGGCGTCGCAATAGCCGCACGCCAGTGGGGGTGTGCCGGGTCCTCCAAGCTGAACGCCTCCAACCCATTGAACGTCGCGACGACTGCTGTTGACTCGACAATCGCCACATCCCATGTGTGCGTCTGCAATGGCGCGTGGCCCAGCAAGCGCAACTGCTTGGGGTTCGCCGCGCTGAAAACCCTCAGGGTATCGTAACCGTACGGGACGTAGACGAACGTGTCTCGTACTGCGATGCCGGACCCGAATGAAGCAGCTCTGCTGACAATGGTCGGATTCGCCGGCTGCGCCACATTGATGACCTCAATCATGCCGCTAATGAGAAACGCCAGCGTGTCCTCAACCGTGAGGCCGAAGTACACCCCATCCTGGGTACTCAAGCTCCCCACCCGCACCGGCTCTCTCGGCCGGGCGACGTTGAAGACCTGGAAGCGATTGGCCTCGGCGGCGTAGATGAACGTATCCTTGAGAACGTAGTCCTCGGGTGGATTGAAGCACGATTCCTGCGCGACAACAACGGGATTCGACGGGTCAGTCACGTCCAAGACCCGGAGGTATCTCCTTCCGCTCGTACCTCGCATGCTGATGAAGGCGAAGGAATCGCGCGCCACTGCCGTTGGGACACTCTTGGAGCCTATCGTGTCGAACATGCCCAGCGACACCGGGTCAGCTGGGTTGGCGATATCGATTATCTGCAGCCCGGAGTACTCATTCGCCACGTAGGCACGTTGCCCATCGACGTGTACATCCACCGCCTGGCTAGCCTTGTAGCCTGACCAGGCCTCGGAGATATCGCTGACTTCGTGAAGGTCAAGTACGGTGAGGCCTCCGTAGTCATCCGCGAGATAGCCGTAGCCTGGTACGTGTGGGACCAGAGGGTCCCACTCAGTGACGCCCTCAGGGTTGATGCTGTCGCGCAACGCCGGGTGGCTGGAGTCGCTGACGTCTACGATGAATAGCCCCTCATGTTCATAGTTGCAGGACAGGAAGGCATAGGAATCATCGACGTATAGACCTTCGCCGCCGTAACCGCTAACCGTGCTGACCTGGGTTATGTTGAGCGGGTCAGTGATGTTCAGCGCGGACATGTAGTCGGGCTGCGTGCCGGTACAGAAGAGCAGGTTACGTCTGACAAACATCGCATAGGCTGGGCCGCCACGGGAATTGGCCCAGGTAGGATGAGCAGGATCAGTCACGTTGTAGATGTTCATGACCCATCGTCCGGCCGAGAAGGCATGTCCGTTGGCAACAACTACCAGGTCGCCGCTGTCCTGGACTGCACCCACAAGTCTGGGATCGCTCGCGCTGGCCACGTTGTAGATTCGCAGGCTATCGCCGCCCACCGTGTAGCAGAACGTGTCCTTCACGCAGAGGTCACTGATGACCGCGTCCATCGAACCGAGTTCGCGTGCGTTGACTGGGTCGGATACCGAGTAGACTTGTGCACCCCAGGAGCCGCAGGCGACGAAGAGAAGCGAATCCTGCACGACGACTTGGCTGACGAGGCCGCGCGCATTGACTTGGCCGAGCATCTGGGGATGCACCGAATCCGAGATGGAGAGAATCCGCACGCCGGAACCGGAACCGAGGTAGAGGAACGTATCCCTGCCCGCCAGCTCCCAGCTTGGCCCCCATGGCCAGCGCCCAATGCACATTAGTCCGGTGCTCTCCGGCCTGCGGAATGTCGTGTAGTACGAATCATCCATCCCGCGCGCCCTCAGCCAACTTGCTCTGGCCCGAGGATGCACCCGGCTCAGCGACTCCTGCACCGCCGCGTGCTCCTGGAACGACAGCCGACCCGCAAGGGCAAACGTCGTCCCCAGCAGCAGGAGAATACTCCACCGCCAGAGCTTCATGGCACGATCATCCTAGGCCGCGCCACCACCATGTCAAGCTGACAGGCTATCCGGCCATACCCGCCGGAACTGGAACTCCAACTTCTTCCCTCTGACGATGGACTCCGGATGCGCCAGGTTCTTCAGGTAGAACTTAACCCAATCGTGATCAACTTCGACTAGGTTGGTGGCATATCCTACCGGCGTTCCGCCGGGATAGGTCGAGACCGCAAGGGCGTATCCCAGCCCTCTGCACTTGCCTCCAGCAAGAAGCTCGACGTAGCAGCCGCCCGCCGCGCTGTCCAGCTCATCGAAGTTGACCGTCACAACCTGGCTCACGACGTCGTTCGGCTGGACCGACCGTGTCCAGCCACTTTGCCCCGCTGTCCGGGGCTCCACATGATAAGCCGACACGAGACCGTATGCCGACGACAGTGCGACTGCCATCAGCACTATGACTCCGTTCCTCATCTCCTCCTCCTACTGCTTTAGGACCTTTACACTACCAATTCTCCTATCTGCCTTGACTTCTACAAAATAGACGCCAGCGGGGAGTTTCGATAGGTCCAACTGCAATTGCCTGCCAGCATCGACGCGCATGTTGACGGATGTAACCACTCGTCCCGATGCGTCACGCAGTCTAACTTTGCCGGTGTTCGTCGGATCCAGCGAGACCGAGCATCTGTGCCGAGCGGGATTGGGAGTTACCATGAGTCTTAAGTGCCATAGAACTGGCGCTTCGTGCTCCTGTAACCCCAAAGACTCGGCGCTGTAGATACCGACTCCCGCCTCCCACATCGCCACGTAGAAATAGGGAGGTGAATACACGACGCGACGAGGCCCGCGCGGTGTTGAGATAGCTGCTCGCCAGCGTGGGTGTGCGGGATCCTCCAAGCTGAATGCCTCCAGTCCATTGGATGTAGACACCAACGCTACTGACTCGGCCAGCGCGACGTCCGAAGCATGCGATTGTAGTGGCGCGTAGCCTAGCAGCCGTAACTGCTTAGGGTCCGCCACGCTGAAGACCCTCAGCGTATCGTAGCCGTGGGGGACGTAGACAAAGGTGTCGCGAACCGCTATGCCCGACCCGAATGAAGCAGCTCTACTGACAATGGTCGGGTTCGCCGGCTGCGCCTCATGAACTACCTCCTTTATTGTAGCTTAGTTATGCGCAGGTGATCTACCCTATTGCCCACGCTCACGCGCACGATGTAGACCCCGGTCGGTCTGCCAGTCAGGTCTAGCTGATGGCGAGTGGTACCGGGACACACGGCGAGAACGTCCGGCCTTCCGATGCTCTTACCAGACACGTCGAATACCTGAAGATTCACCTCCTTTCTAGCTGGTACTGAGAACTCGATAGTGGCCCGCCCGTTCGTAACCGAGCCAAGTACTCGTAACTCGGCTGGCCGAACCGCCACGTCCGGGCGTTCAGCCACTGCCAAAGTGGCCGTATCAAAGATGCAGACGCCTGCGCTGTAGCAGGCAGCGTAGACGTAGGGAGAATCACAGACCACTCGCCTGACGAAATCCGGAGTGGTGTAGTAGGCCAGCAGCTTGGGATTCCGCACATCGGAGATGTCAACCAATCCGAGGCCGTCTGCTCCCACGTAGGCGAAGTCGCCCATGACCTTCACGTCGTGCCCGGCACCGCTCACGTGCACAGCGCCCAACTGGTAGACGTTGGACAGGTTCGCAACACTCCAGATGTGCAGCGAATCATCGAAGTCGGAGACGAACAGCAGTGTGTCTCGGACGCAACAGCCCCAGGCGCTGACCCCACTAAGGATTCTCACAATCGCCGGATTACCAGGGTCCGCGATGTCCAAGATGTAGAGTCCATCGTATGCTCCGGCGAAATACGCCAGATTGCCCTGAAGCCACAGCCCGGCCATGTGCAAGTCTCCCGTCACGCAGCTCCCCACCAGCACCGGTTGCCGCGGCCGGGCGACGTTGACGACGTTGAACCGCAATCTGCCAGCAAGATAGACGAGTGTGTCACGCAACACCATGTCCTCAGGGATGGTCTGCACGACTCCGCTGCCGACTTGCTCCGGTCGAGTCGGATCGCTGACCAGCATACTTCGGAAGTACGGATTAGGCCTCCACCCGATGAACGCAAAGCTGTCCTTGGCCACGACCGACCGGCAGGTAGACTCGATGGAGTCGCGGCCACCAAGTTCCTGCGGGCGGCTCGGGTCAGCCACATCCAAGACCCGTAGACCTCCGACCCAGTCTGCAACGTACGCCCGGTCACCGTCTATCGCGACATCGTAGGCCAAGTCGGCAACCATGATGTTCGTGTCTCGCACCGGGTGCGCGAGGTCCGAAATGTCGAAGACCGACAGTCCCTTGCTGCGGTCGGCCACGTAGGCGCGGTGCCGCGGCGGGCAGGCCCACACGCCCCAATTGTCATACGGCGTGGTTCCCCTGCCAAGTATGCGGGGATGCGCCGAGTCCGCTATGTTGATGACTTGGAACTCTTCGGCGTAGGCACGGTCCCGACCTGAGGCGAAGGCCAGCGTATCCCAGAGGTAGATGTCGTAGCCGCCCGCGCTGTCAATCCTCGCCAATTGCTGCACCGAGGCGGGATTGGAGATGTCCAGTGTCACGAATCGTATCGGGTAGGGGTAGGCGTTGCTCTCGAATGATGCGCAGCACAGGTTGCCACGGGCCTGCGCCGAGAGCGGGTAATCGCTTGGGTACGTGCCGACCCGGTGTGGTTGGGCGGGATTCGAGACGTCAACAAAGACCAGCCCGACTGACGGGTGGCCCGCGACGACCGTTTTGCCTGAAATAGTGAGCACGTACCCGCTGTCTCGATAGCAGCCCAGCAGCCGTGGATTGGCCGGGTCACTGATGCAGTATACTCGAAACGTGTCGGTCTGGATGAAGCAGACGAGCGAGTCCTGAACGCAGAAGTCGCCCGCACCGATGGGGAATCGGCTGATGCGCGTCGGGCGCGCGGGGTTAGCCACGTTCCAGATGTCCATGCCCCGGCCGCCGGTGATGAGAAGAGAGTCGACCAGTTCCGACTGCGCCGGCATGAAGTCGAGTTGGATTTCGGAGAGGACCTGCGGCTCGTCAGGGTTCGCAAAGTCCAGGAGCGCGACTTCGCTACCCAAGGTGAGCGCGACGAGCGTATCGCGTCCCGTAACCTCCACCGAAGGGCCTCTGCCGTACTTGCCAACAAGGCGCAGGCCAGCGTTGTCAGTGTTCGGCTTGGGCGTCGGCATGAACTCGTCCACGTCAAAGCCTCGCGACTTCAACCAGTACTCCCGGAACCGGGGGTGTATGCCGCTCAGCGACTCCATTACAGCGCGATACTCCCCGAACTCCGGCCGCCGCGCAATGGCCGGCCCGGCTGTCAGCGCGACCATGAGTGCCAAGATGGCGCGTCTGCCCCTGGGATTCATCGGCTCATTCTCGGCTGTATACGGTCAGTGTCAAGCGAGCGACCCCGCGTCACCAACGTAGTCCACGAAGACCTGCGCCTCCGCTAGTGTAGTGCGTCACACGCTTCTCCACTTACGAAGCCCGGCGCTTGCCACTACCTGTGGATCTCCGAGGCGTATAGACGCCACCGGTCGCGTCTTCCACCACTGCGACGACTGAAGGCGACTTGAGACGCAGTACACTAGCGAGTCGAAGTTGGCCGTGAAGGTCTGACCTGCGTAGCCCTCCTCGGGAACCCAGCCTGACCATGCCGCTTGGGTTGGGAGAACTTCGTAGGACCTCAACCAACAGAACGCGATGGCGATTGCCATCGCCAGAATGCAGACGATTCTGCGCCTCATAGCTTACCTCCTCTATTGTAGCTTGGTTATGCGCAGGTGATATGCCCTTTCGCCGACGTTCACACGCACGATGTAGACTCCGGACGGCTTGCCTGTCAGGTCAAGCTGGTAGCATGTCGTGCTGGAGCCTCTCGTGGGAACGTCGGCCCTTCCGAGTCTGTTGCCAGCTATGTCGAATAGCTGGAGATGAACCTCCTTTCCCCCGCTCTCACTGAACTCGATGAGCGCAATATCCTTGGTTATCGAACTGAGCACCCGAATTCGACACCCGGTTGGCGTCATTGGTCGCAACTCCGATATGCCGGTCGTGAGCGTGTCGAATATGCAAATCCCGGCGGCCCAGCAGGCGGCGTAGATATGAGGAGACGCGTAGGTCAAGCGAGTTACAGTGGCGGGCGTCGGAGAGAACGTCAACTCCCGCATGTTGTGAACATCGCTCGCGTCAACAACGTGCACGCCATCAGTGTTGCCGGTGTAGAGCAGAGTGTCTACCGCTTCGACCCAGTTCGTGTTTGGTCCGAGACTGATGGAATCCAGCAGTCTCGGTTGGGTCGGGTCCGCGATGCTGTAGACCACCACGCCGCCAGACGACAGGAACAGAAACGTGTCTCGCACCGAACCGTTCCGAGCCCCGCGCGAGATAGTGCCCACGACCACAGGATTGGTCGGGTCCTTCACGTTGATGATGGCAAAGGGGTACGCGGCTGCGAGTGCCAGCGTATCGACCAGACTCAACCCGGAGGTTCCCTCGCCCCCTAACACACAGCTCCCCACCAACGTTGGCTCTCGCGGTCGAGCGACGTTGACCACGTTAAGCCGCTTCCGCCCAGCCAAATAGACGAAGGTATCGCGTAGGACCATGTCTTGCGGAATGGTCTGCGCCGCGCCTCCACCGGCCATCTTCGGATGGGCAGGGTCGGTGATGTCAATAGACCGGAGAGGCGGCGCCGGCATCCAACCGGCGAACGCAAAGCTGTCGCGACCCACTGCGGTCGAAGACTCAGTGTAGTGATAGAAGGCCGTGTCAATGCCTCCAAGTTCCACCGGCGCGGCCGGGTTCGCCACTCCCAGAATCCGCAGTCCAGCCTCGCAGTCGGCAACATACGCGTGCTCTTGATCCACCCAGACATCGCGCGCTTCGTGAGCAACCAGCACGGTCGTATCGTAGACCGGCGAGTTGATATCGGAGGTGTTTATCACTGCTAGCCCGATTACGTCAGCCACATAGGCCCAGTTGGACGCCCAGTCGGCCCACACGCCGAAGTTGCCGCCAGGCGTGGCGCATGATGAAATGACTTGCGGGTGTACGGAGTCCTGAATGTCCACCATTGTGAATTCCCACTGCGGCCATTGATAGCCCGAGACGAACACCACCGGCCCGCTCAGATGTGCGTCGAAGCCGCCCACGCCGTCTACTGAGCCGATTCTCACGACGTTGGCCGGATCTGAGATGTCTAACACCTCAAGCCTGAATTGGTCGCCAGACGAGAACCAGTACATCGAGGCAACACAGATATTGCCGCGGGCTGCGGCAGACCACGCCCAGTAGGGTGTCGGATACGAACCGACCCGCCTAGGGGCTGCCGGGTCAGAGACATCCATGAACCACAACATGCCGCTGGTATCCTCAGCTACTGCTACGTTCCTGGTCGCGGTCATGACATCTCCGCTGTCGGTGCAGGTGCCCAGCTCGTAGGGATTGGCGGCGTTGGCGATGCTGTACGAATGGAATGTACCGCGGCTGGCGAAGTAAAGCAGCGTGTCGTAGATGGCAAAGTCGTTGACCGCGTAGGTAATGACGTTGCGGAACACGGGTTGCGTCGAGTCGGCGATGCTCCATATCTCGATGCCGTTCCCGCCCGTCAGCAGGAAGGAATCGTGCAGCGCAGACTGCGCTGGAATGAAGCTGAGCTGTATCTCGGAAAGAACGACCGGGCTGTCGGGATTGGCCACGTTGAGCAGCGCGACCTCACTGCCCAGGGTCAGCGCGACAAGGTTGCCTCGTCCTGTAACCTCGTTGGACGTGCCCCTGCCCCATTTACCCCTTAGTAACAAACCCGTGGTTTCAGGTCTGCGATACTCGGTGTACCGCGACGCATCAAGCCCATGCCTCTGCAGCCACCCGGCGTGAAACTTCGCCGGCATCCTCCCCAGCGACTCCTGCACGGCCCGATACTCGCCGAATCCGGGCGCACGCGCAAGCACTGAGCCCGCCAGCGCGACCCCGGAGAGCACCGTGGCGAGGAATCTCATCCGCTACCTCTTCGTGATTGTCATCTCCGGATTCTGGAAGTCAAGTCCTGCGTCTGGAACCAACGCCACCGACCCCTGCACCGCCGCGCGGTCCGGTGGCGACAACCTATTGCCAAACGCCCCTGCCGCAAGGCAGAGAATCCCGGAGGTCGCTGATGCCGGCAGGCTTGGCTTCATGACGTCAACACCTCGCCGTGGTTGACGCCAGTCGAGGTTAGGGACGGCTGGTTGTCAATCCCATGTTGCCCGACGGTCGGTGCGTCGAGAGGGCGGCTAGCGGGTTTCGGGAAGGTGGCGGAGGCTTGAGGGGAATTGTGATTGGCGAGTGGCGATTGGCGAATTCAGGATGCCTGCCAGGACCGGGCTGGAGATGCCGAAGTAGGGGCGATAGGACCAGAGAGGATTGAGTCCGAACCCGCAGCCGCCGTAGATGCTCACCGGAAGAAGATGCGAGGCTATTGCATCGGCGCGGAGTTCTGCACCGACGCGAAGACGGGCGTGATGCGAGCCTGTATCCGCAGTCTGCAGTCTGGAGTTGAGGAAGCGGCGCGGGGCCGGGGTTACTTCGTCCCGGCTCGACTTCGGCAAGAGGGGGGCGGCGGTCAGACCAGGCTCTTGGCGAACTCGGCCGCGCGTGACTCGAAGAAGCGCTTGACCTCGGCCCAGTCGGCGCGAATCAGCAGCCGCGGATCGGGCTCAGCGTCGGCGTCGACGAACCACATCAGGCTCTTGAGTACGTGCTGGTAGTTGATGCCTGTCCCAGCGAACCGACCTTTGAAGATGCCGATGGCTTCGGCAACCGACAGCGTCTTCAGCGTCAAGCAGGCATAGACGTCGTAGAAGTCACGGCGACTACCGCGCTGTGACAGGGTCTTGAACTTCTCCGCCAGAATGTCCCGCCAGTCGGCGACCATCACCGAGCGGTACTCCGTGGTCGGGAACCTGAGCGGCACGGGGTAATGCAGGAATGACAGCTTGACGCCCGCGACCCGGCAGTAGAATGATCCCTTACTCAGGAGTGTCTCGGAGTAGCCGGGTCTCTGTTCCATCTGCCGGGACAACCGGACCGGGTCGAATTCAGCCGCGGTGAAGAAGTCCAGGTCTTCGGAAACGCGGTGCCCGAGTTGGAGCGCGAGGCCGGTTCCACCGGTGAGGTAGAAGCCTTGCCCCGCAAGCTCGCCATTCAGGTCGCGTAGAAGCTCGAGCGTTTCGGGCGGCAGGACCTGGTCAAACACCGGGCTTCTCGGCAACGCGGTCGGCCAGGACGTCATCGGCCGGCAGGCCGAATCGTCTGCGCCAGTAGTTGGCGGTCTTGGGGTGCAGCGGCGGGTTGGAGGCAACCACGCGCCGGACGGCTTCCTCGCCGTACGTCTCAAGAAGCCAGCGGACTTCGGGTGTATCGCCGAAGTCGAGCACGCGGCAGATGATGTACCGAGAGTGTCTCTCGATGTCGATGCCGGACTTGTCCGCATCCCAGAAGAGCTTGAGCACGTGTTCCGGGAGCGCTGACCGCGCTGTATCCACGTCAGGTTATAGACGGCAGCGCAGCTCAATCAAGCCATCTCCCGACTCATCAGGAGGGCGAAGAGGACCGGCGGCCGGATAGGAGAGGTCACCCATTATCGTCGGGGCGACGCTTCACGTCGATTCGCGTCCGGGGCCTATCGGGTTTCGGGAAGGTGGCGGAGGCTTGAAGGGAATTGCGATTGGCGAGTGGCGATTGGCGAATTCAGGATGCCTGCCAGTACCGGGCTGGAGATGCCGAAGTAAGGGCGATAGGACCAGAGAGGATTGAGCCCAAACCCGCAGCCGCCGTAGATGCTCACGGGCAGAAGATGCGAGAGGATTACATCCACACGCAGCTCCGCTCCAACTCCAACACGGGAGTCTCGGAGCGAAGCTCTTTGGACTGCGGCAGCACGGCTGCCGCTTTGCTGCGCAAGTCCGGCAAAGCGGGAGCTATGCTCCCGCACTCCAAGGAGTCCGGCATCGGCGAACAGGGCGGCGTTGATGTTCGAAAGGAACAGCGGGCCGGTTCCGATGCCGCGTTCGACCCACCCGAGCGGGGCGCGGAACTGCAGTCCTGCCGCAATGACCGAGCGCGCCGGTTCAGACGTTCCTTCGTAGCCCCGGACACCGAGCAGGCCGGGTTCATTGTCCAGCGCGAAGGCAGCGCCGGCGTCTTCACCAAACGCGGTGCCGACGACCAGCTTGGAGCGCAGGCTCCAGTTCTGCGGAGGATTGCCCAGGTACTCATACCAGTAGCCGAGCGCGCGCGTCAGGTCTTTGTCGGAGAAGAGCGACCGCGACTGCAGGTCCGTGTGGAAGCCGATGACCCGTCCCTCAACCGGCGCTGCATTGAAGCGGTACTGGCGGGCGTCGGAGTAAGTCCAGTCCAGGCGCGCGACAAGCTCGCTTGGGACACGATCCGAATTGTCTGACAATTCGGTCATGTCCCTCGCGGCGGCTACGCCGAAGTCGAGCCAGCTCGACCGACTGGTTTGAAGGAATGGCAGTTCGAGGTTGATTGAGCCTGACTGCCGAACCAGGTCGAGGTCGGCCGTGGCACTGATGACCGGACGATAGCGGCGCAGTGTGTACGCAGCGGTGAGAAACGGAGACGAGCGAGCGAGCCGGTACCCGGCCGTGAGCTGGTACTGGTGGAACTGGAGGGCATCCCAGCCAAGGGTGAATATGCCGAGGTCCTGCAGCCCGGCATCGTCCGACAGCGATAGCCAGGGCAGCCAGAATGTGGGCAGGAGTGTGGGGAAGGAGTTGTAGTAGTAGAGCCGAGGAATCGAGGAGGGAGGAGTGAGGAGGGAGGCGGGAGTAGATGGAGGCGATTCGGCGAACTCGGGGGCGGGTTGCCAGTCGGCGGCGCGGATGTCGGTGACTGCCAGGTCATAGCCCGAGGCCGCGTAGCTGGTGACCACAATCCGGCGGTTGTCAGGGGAGACGGTCGGCTCGAATACGCCATACTGGACGTTTGTGACCTGATAGGTCTTGCCGGTGGCAAGCTGGTAGGCATACAGGTTGAAGACACCCGTGCGGTCGGATACGAAGTAGAGGAACTTGCCGGTTCTGGACCATGTCGGTGAGAGGTCGTTCGCGCGGTCGTGAGTCACCGGGATGGTCCAGCCGGTCTGACGGTCAACAAGCTCAATGTCGGCATATCCGCCGGGCCGGCTCACGCCCACCGCAATCCACTTGCCGCCAGGCGAGAAGCGCGGGCTGTGATACCCGGTGTGGTCTTCAGTGTCGGTGAGCCGGGTGAGCCGGCCGGTCTTGAGGTCGAGCAGCTTCAGGTCGTTATGGCCGCTGCCGTTCGAGACGAAGACGAGAAGGGATGTGTCCGAGGCCAGATCAGGGTCGCGCGCCCGCTGGCCATGAGTGAGCTGACGCACTCCGCCCGACACCAGGTCCAGGGCGTGGATTTCGGTGTGTTCGTAGCAGTTGCCGATAAGCTTGAGTTCGGCAAACGCCAGCAGCCGGCCGTCACGCGAGAGCGACAGATTGCCCGTGACCAGGCCGTGGTGGAGCACGTTTGTCCGGCCGGTCGCGGTGTCGAGCATCTTGATGGCCGGGTACTCGCGGCCGGTCTGCGAGATGTAGAAGAGCTGGCCACCGTTCCGCGACCACGTAGGAGAGCCGGTCCAGTATCCCTCGTGCGTGACCTGTCTGAGTCGAGTCAGCGGCTTTTGTAGCACTTGCGCTCCGGTGCGGTCCGCTGCGGCAACGAGGTCGGCACGGGTTTCGTCCCAGGCGCGGCAGATGCTCCGGCCGAGCGTGCGCCGCGCCTGGAGGTTCTCGAAGAACGGCAATCCGCTAGAGCGGCTCTGGTTGTAGCGGTCCCAGATTCCGGAGTCGTTCGTTGCGACATGTCCGTGCAGCAGAGAGCCGTAGAGGTAAGGTGCGTTTGCGCCCGGAAACCGCCGGAGTTCGTAGTTGCCGCACCGGTCAACCGGCAGGAGTCGGCCTGAATCCGCCGCAGCCCGGGCCATCATGTCGTACTCCGTACCGCGCAGGCGACCGAATTCGCTGAACCTGGTTTCGTTGTAGACGGCGTAGCCTTCGTTGAGCCAGGCCGGTGCGAGTGCGTTCGGCATGCTGATGCGGCCGAATACCCTGCGCAGGACGCCGAAGAGCCCGGAGACCTGGTCAATCTGCAGGATGTGTGAATACTCGTGGAGGATAAGCGTGCGCAGCCAGTCGCCCTCGTTCGTCTTGCTCCCTGCAGGTGGCGTGGGGATGATGGTGATAACGTTGTTCGGGAACGGTGCAGCCCAGCCGTTGAAGTAGTCGTAGAAGTCGGCGATTACGATCTGAGTTCGGGTGCGTGGAGCCCAACCCACGTGCGGTACAATCGTCGCGTGAACTTCCTCGGCAGTAGCGGCAACCTCTCGCGCCAGCCCGACGTGCGCGCTGTCCGGCCGGCCGCGGCAGGAGAAGTGGACGTCAAAGTGGTCGGACTCGGCTGTATACCAGCTCAGGCGCGGGTCGATGCTGATGCTCCCGGGCACCTGGGCGAAGAGGAGCAGGGGGAGGAGTAAGAGAAGGATAGAGGGATAGAGGTACAAAGGGATAGAGTGGTGGAGTCCTGACACTCGATCCCTCGATCCCTTGATCTCTTGATCCCTTTCTTACAGCAGGGACAGCCGCTTGATGAGCATCGTTGCGTAGGCCCCGGGAGGCAGGAAGAACGAGAGCACGAGCTTCTTGCGGCCGGGGTAAAGGTCGTCGGGTTCGGCCGCGGAGGCCTTCAGGTGCTCGGGCACGACAACGGCCTTACGCGGATACGCTTTGAAGAAGACGCCGCGGATGCGCATCTTCAATTCCAACTGGTCAAGGCTCAGTCCTTCCCGTGCCAGTACCTGGCCCATGGCCCGCGCTGCCCGCTCGCTCGCGAACTCCGCATCCGGCCCCGGCGCCGGAATGACGAGCCTGGACAGGAACTTCGCGTCGGTCGGATTCAGCTCGTCGTAAAAGGTCAACGTGCCGTGCGAGTACTCGAGCTGCCGCAACGGCACTTTGAGGTCGGCCAGCAGTATGGCAAGAGCCTCGTTCCAGAGCCACGCCTGATAGGCATTGATGAACAGCTCGAGCAGGGTGCGGGGTATGAGATACGCCGCTGCCTTGAAGTCTCTGGGTTTGGTGCACAGTTGCCTGATCGCGGGCCTGCCCTCGGGCGGCGCGAGTTCGAGGATTCGCGGCCAGTCGCCCCAGTGTTCCTCGATCGCGGCCTTCCGGCGCCGGGTCTGAGGATCATCCGCTGCCGAGGGCGTGCCGAGCCAGAGCCGGAGAGCACCGTTGAAGTGGCCGGCGATGAGGCGGCGGGCAATGAAGCCCTGTCCGTGGCGGGCTGACCCGAGGCGCTGCTCGTCATAGTAGTTGGGGAACCCGAAACGGTTGACCCTGGGCAGCGCCGTGAGTACTGCCGAAGCTTCGTCGTCGGTCAGGGCGCGCAGCGTTACCCGGAACGAGTTGCCGAGCAGGACGTCGCGGCTTACCGGTTCGTCGGCCATGCCCGCGAGCCGCAGCGTGTAGTTCTTCTCGATTATCTGCCTCGGCCCGCGGCCGGGCAGGGAGAGATATTGGACCGACTGGGCGTAGCGGTCCTTCAAGCCCGCCCGGCTCAGCCTTCTCAGTCCGTGACACTGTTCCAGGTGGTCGATGACGTCGAGTGTGTTCCAGAAGCGCTTCTCGAGCCGGTAGACCGAGAACGCGCCGGCCCGTTTCAGTCTGAGCTTGAGACGTTCCTCGACCCGGAAATCCTCAGGCCGGGCTTTGAGCTTCATGCGGGCAGGCGGACTTCACCACAAAGCCACAAAGATACGAAGAGAGAACGAGTCCGGCAGCGGGGGAGTTGCGGATTTCCTCCGTGCCCTCTGCTTTGTGCCTTGGTGTCTTTGTGGTTCAAATCCGTTGTTCGGTCTATCCGGCGCGGAGGTTCTTGGCGACCAGCAGCGCTCCGATGACGATGAACACCATCCCGGCTCCCAGGTGGACCCAGCGAATCGGCAGCACCTTGGTCAGGGCGTTGCCCACGAGGCAGGCCAGGAGCGAACTCGTGACCAGGGCCAGCGAACTGCCGACGAAGACGGGCGCGAGCGTGTTCTTACCCGTGGCGAAGCAGAGCGTGGCGAGCTGCGTCTTGTCGCCGAGTTCAGCCAGGAAGACCGAGCCGAAGGTCACGAAGAGGAGTTTCCAGTCCATCGGCTTCTCCTATGCGGCGGCGGTCAGCGCTTCAACGTCCGGGACCTTGCCGGCCGGGGACACCACGAGCTCGCGGTCAATCCTGCGAGCCAGGCCGGCGAGCACGCTGCCCGGCCCGACTTCGACGAACCGCCTGCAGCCGAGCTCCCCGGCGCTCGCGATGGTCGCGACCCAGCGGACCGGCGATATGAGCTGTCTTGTCAGGCAGTCCCGCACCTGGTCAGCGGTCGTGACCGGCCGGCCGGTGACATTGGCAATGACCGGGAATGACGGCGTGCGAATCTCGAAGCTTGCGAGGAAGTCGCCGAACTCGGCTGCCGATTCCCTGAGCAGAGGCGAGTGGAATGCGCCGGACACCGGCAGGAGCAGGGCCTTGAGCGCGCCGCGGGTCTTGGCCAGCTCGGCCGCAGCCTTGACCGCCGGGACTTCGCCCGAGACCACGGTCTGCTTCGGTTCGTTGTAGTTTGCCGGTACGACCACGCCGGTCACCTCCTTGCAGAGTTGCTCGACCGCTGCCGCGTCCATCCCGATAATCGCGGCCATCGTGCCCGGGTTCTTCTCGCCCTCGGAGTACATCAGCGCGCCGCGGCGTTTCACGAGCTTCATCACCGAGTCGAAGTCGAGTGCGCCCGCGGCATAGAGCGCGGAGTATTCGCCGAGGCTGTGGCCTGCTGCCAGCACCGGGTTCAGCTTCGGCAGGGCGGCGAGCGCCGCCAGTGAGTGGGTCAGGATTGCGGGCTGGGTGTAGCGGGTCTGGCGCAGTTCCTCCTCCGGGCCTTCGAACGACAGCGCCTTGACGGGCAGTTCGAGCGCCTGTTCGGCCCGCTCATAGACGTCACGGGACTGGGGGAATCTCGCGTACAGGTCGGCGCCCATGCCGACGAACTGCGAGCCTTGTCCGGGGAAAAGGAGACCAACTGGGTCACTCATGGCATTGCCTTTCTGTTGGGCCGGCTGGCGCCAGAGGCGCTGCAGCGGCACGCTTCCTGCGGTCTACCGTCAATCATACGGTTCACGCCAGTACTGTCAACGTCATGCCGGCGCGTCATGCCGGCGCTGCGTGGCCAAGGACAAAGGCCAAAGTCGTAAGGACAAAGCAATAGGGAAAGCGACAGACCGAAACGGGTTTGTCCTTTGCCTGGCTTTTCTTCGTTGTTTAGTCCTTTGCCCTTATCAATTTGTCCTTCTCCAAGAGGATTGTTTGACCCGCACGGACTTGCCCTGTATCATTCCCGCCGCCCTTTGATGAAACTGCTCACGACTGCGCTGGTACTCGCCGCGGCGATGGCGTGCGCGGCCACGGTAGGCTACGTCTCCATCGATACGGACTCGCTGCCTGCCCAGGTTTTTCTCGACGCCACCTCGGTGTCGATGACCTCGGCGCCGGTCGTGGTTGAGGCGCTTCCGGGCAAGCATTTCGTCAGCCTTTTCCCTCCCAAGACCGTATACAAGGCGGCATCCGATGAGGCGCCGGAGCACTTCTGGGACAGGCTGCGCAAGCTCGGGGCCATCCCGGAAGAGCCGGGCCTGATTTCCAGCTACGAGGCCGGTTCGGTGCGGGTCGGCACCGAATGGGTCTACGTGTCGCCGGACGACACCGTCAGGGTCAGGCTTTCGCATGCCGACGTGCAAAAGACCTATCGCCGCGACTCGGGTTGTGTGATGAGAACCTTCATCGGCTGGACCATCGGTATCGGCGCGACCATGATCCTTGCCATCATCTTCTCCCGCATCAACACCTGAACCACAAGTGACGATCGGCGATTGACGATTGTCGATTGCAGGCGCGACGCCGGATTCGAGCAGTATGCGCAATCTGCGATTTCCCATACGAATCCTCTTCGGGTCTTGGTGTCTCTGTGGTGAAATCCTCCCGGCGTTTCGTCCGCGAAAGCAGCGGGCGGGCAAACGCCCGCCCGTAGTTGGTGAGGACAGCTTTACCAGCGATTGCCGCCTTCGCCGCCGCCGCGGCTGCCGCCACGCGGTCCGCGGCTCTCGGTGCGGGCGCGAGCTTCGTTGACGGTCAGCGGACGACCGTCCATCTGGTGCTGGTTGAGTGCTGCGACGGCCGCTGCCGCCGCTTCGTCCGTCGCCATTTCCACGAATGCGAATCCGCGGGAACGCTCGGTGAACTTGTCCTTCACTATCTCAGCCGAGGCTACCTCGCCGTGCTGGCTGAACAGCTCACGCAGCTGGTCCTCGGTCGCGCTGAAGGGAAGGTTCCCTACAAACACGCGCTTTCCCATACTTCTTCCTCCGGGCCGGTTTGCGCTTGGGGTTCGTTACGGAACTACGGGTGCGGGCACGTAGGACATACAGACCTGACTCATAGACTCCTGACCGTCCACAAGCATGCTCGAGACCTCACGCTATCTGCCGGGGCCAGGCCTCGCGGCGCCCGGCGTGTCATGTTAACTCACGGCCTTACTGTGTCAAGAGAAATCAGAGAAGAGCGGAGTGGGGCGGAAGGCGAAGGCGTTGGGGGGGACGCGGGGATGAAGCGGTCAAGAGCCGGGTGAAAGCCCTGATTCCGAAATCGACGGCCGTGAAGACACGAAGCCGGAGTGAAACCGGCCGGTGACGTCCCGCACCCGTTCGTTTCGCGGCTCCAATGTCGGGTCGGGGGTGAAGGCAGTCTGCCTGCGACCTGCCAGCGACCGCTCGCGGCAGGGTTGCGCTCAGACTGCGGGATTACCGCTTGGAAACGTGGCGCAGGGTGAGGATGCCGCCCACCAGCGCGCCGAGGTAGAAACTGAACAGGCGCCAGAGCACGACGTATACCCCGAGCATGTGTCTGGGACAGACCGCCGCGTACAGGCCGGCCGCGCCGACCTCGGCCACGCCGCTCGCGCCCGGGGTCGGCACGAACAAGAGCACAGCGGTGAGCAGCAGGTTGAGCGCCATTACCCGCAGTGGTTCGGTCTGCACGCCGAGCCCGGCCAAGAGGGTCGCGCTCATAGCGAACAGCGAGACGATGCAGACTACCGTCACCAGTACCCCGAGCAGGAGCCACCCGAGGTTGTGCGTCCGGGCGTAGACCTTTAGCCCGTCCACAAATCCGTCGAATTCGTCCAGCACCCAGATCACGCCGCGCCGAATCAGCCCCGGCTTCGGCGCCTGCGACAGCCGGGCGTGCCATCGCCGGAACTGTGCCGGAAACGCCACGCTCGCTATCACCAGCGCCGCCCCGGCCGCGACAATCACTCCGATGTAGCCGGCCAGCACCTTGACGATTGCGGTTGAGGCATTGAGCCGGACGGCGACGATCGGAGCGGCGGCGAACAGCATGCCGTAGAACAGCACGCCGCGCATCAAGAGCAGCGAGGATGCCCGGCCCGGCGAGATGCCGCGGTTGTGCATGATGTAGAGCTGGAGCGGCAGGCCGCCGACCTGGAACGGAGTTACTGCCGCCATGAAGTAGCCGACGAAGATGACTTCGATCGACGCCGGGAGCGACAACCGGTGTTCGGTTGCGTGTGAAAGTACCGCCAGGCGCAGGCCGTCGAAGACGGACGCCACCAGCCAGAGCGCGCAGGTGGCGACCAGCCAGTACCACCTGATGCGGGCGAGCCCGGCGAGGGTTTCCCGGCTGGCGGTGAACACCAGCACGCCGACCGCGGCCACGATGGCAATGAGCAGGAATACCCGCACCCCGCGCACGATGGCGCGGCGTGTCAGGCTTGGCGCAGGGGCGGAGTGCTCGTTCACTACCGGTGGGTGGCAGCCGCGGTCCCGGCTGCCACCTCGGCATAGTAGCGCGGGACCGGGCCTGGGTCAATCCGGGCGCGACGTCTTATTCGTCCGGCGCGTTGGGGTTCAGCCGGGCGAGCCTCTGGTGGAGCGCGGTGTAGTCGTCAGCGTTGGCGAGCACGAGCAGGACATCGCCGCCATCGATGACGGTCGAACCGGAAGGGACGATGAACGACCCGGCCCGGGCGATCAATACGATGAGGAGCCTCTCCGGTACGCCGAGTTCCGCGACCGTGCGGCCGACGGCCGCCGAGTCGTAGGGGACGATAAGGTCCTTCATGTCGGCGTCGATGGCGTCGGTCTTCTCAAACTCGAGCGGGTAGCGCGCGCGCGGCTCGGCCGGGACTTCGAGTTTGAGAAGCCGGGCGACGAGGGGGATGGACGTCCCCTGAATGAAGACCGAGGCGACGACGACAAAGAAGACGACATTGAACATCGTGTCCGCCATCGGGATTCCCGCCATCAAAGGGAACATCGCCAGGATGATGGGAACCGACCCGCGGAGACCAACCCAGGCCACGAGCGCCTTGGCGCGCGGATTCAGCCGGAAAGGCAGCAGGCAGAGGAAGACGCTGAGCGGCCGGGCGACGACCATCAGGAGCAGCGTCAGCAGCAGCCCGGGCCAGACCAGCGGGGCGAGGCGCGACGGAAAGACGAGCAGGCCCAGCGTCACGAACATCACGATCTGCATCAGCCAGGCGACGCCGTCGTGGAAGTTCATGACGAGCCTCTTGTTGGGGAATTCCGAATGCCCGACCAGGAGCCCGGCCAGGTAGACCGCGAGGATGCCGTTGCCGCGGAACAGCACCGCGGCCGCGTAGGTCAGCAGGATGAGCCCGACCATTGCCACCGGGTAGAGCCCCTGGTACGCCAGCTTCAGGCGCTTGAGCAGCAGCACGATGATCCTGCCCATCAGCAGTCCGACCAGAGCGCCCGCGCCCATGTCGAGCAGCAGCCGCGGGACCAGCGCGGCGATGCTGGTTCCCCTTACCGTCATCACGCTGATGAAGCCGGTGGTCAGGAATACTGCCATCGGGTCGTTGCTGCCCGACTCGAACTCGAGCAGCGGCTTGAGCGGCCGGGCGAGGTTGATGCGTCGGGACCGCAGGACGCCAAAGACGGCGGCGGCGTCGGTCGAAGAGACAATCGAGCCGAGCAGCATGCCCTCCAGCGGTGAGAACCTGAGTACCAGTACCGCAAAGGCGCCGGTTATGGCCGCGGTCAGCAGCACGCCGATTGTCGAGAGCAGGATGCCGGGGGCGGCGACCCGGCGCGTCTCCTTCCAGTCCGTGTCGAGCCCGCCCGAGAAGATGATGAAGACCAGGGCGACTATGCCGAGGGACTTGGCCAGCCCGGCGTTGTCGAAGGCGATGCCGCCGATGCCTTCGGAACCGGCAAGCATCCCGACGGCAAGAAAGAGCAGCAGAACCGGGACTGCGAAGCGGTCGGATATCAGACTCGAAGCGACGCCTGCCAGCAGCAGGATTGCGAACCAGAGCAGCAGGACTTCGAGTGGCATGAGTTGCGTTCTTTCCAGCGCCGGGACTTGCGACCGGCGCCGTAAATCTACGTGATTCCGGCGAGCGGGTCAACCGTCCGCCTGTGCGCCGGCTACCAGCCGGAGCCGGCGCAGATGACGGTGACGTTGGTAGCGCGCGGCCTGCGCGCGAAAGTCTCGATGATGACCAGGCGGCCGTCCGTCGGGTGCCGGAACCCGGCCGCGAGTTTGGTCCGCTCGATGTTGGCCGGCGTGAACTCGCGCCACCCGGACAGGGCCTTGCGGTAGCGGGCGAGCACCAGCTCGGCCGGGTCCCTCGTTGTGATACGATAGACCGTCGCCGGAAGCGAGTCGTACTGCCGACTGACCACGTCCTTCACCAGGCCGCCGGGGTAGCGCAAGAGCTCAGGCAGGCCGGCAGCTTCGGCCGCTCGATTCGCGGCCCGCATCCGCCCCTTGCCCGGGCCCGGGGCGCGGCATCCGGCCACGGCGACCAGCGCGGCTGCCGCGACCGGCAGCCACGGCAGAAGGCGCATCCTCATCGTAGAAATACAATAAGACTCGCGGGCGGGAGAGTCAACGAGAAGAGGGATCGAGTTCGGGGGCGAGTGACCGGGGATTGAGGCCCGGCAATCAGCCGTCGCGGGGTTGCGTCGGGGCGGCCGCCGGCCGCTGTTCGGGTTCGAGCACCATCTCCCACATGGGCAGTTTCAGCTCGGGCAGCGTGATGGTCTTGATGGTCCGGAATCCGAAGCGTTCGTACATCCGGACGTTGGCCTCAGTCTCGGTCTCGAGGTAGAGCGCCCGGCCGCGTTGCCGGCAGTACTCGATGACGGCACGCAGCAGCCTGCCGCCCCAGCCCTGGCCCTGGTGCTCCGGGGCGACGCCGAGGATGAGGAGATAGACGTACGACCGACCGATCATGTTGTGCTTCCGGTCCGCCTGCACCGGCTGGAACACCGGCATCATCCGGCGTGCAAGACCCATGCCCATTCTCATGCCGGAAACGACACCGCCGCTCAGGACCATCCGCGCGAAGGTCATGTCCGCCTGCTCGCCGGGCACGAAGGCGGCAATCCCCTCCAGGTTCGGGCTCGTCGCATAGACCCTGCCGTACCTGCGGCAGAAGCGGAGTGGCGCCTCGAACGCGGCCTGGCGTCGGTCGAGCCGGGGTTCGGATTCGAAGAGCCGGCTCCAGACCGGGTCCTGGCGGAACGCCGCGGCCAGGACCGGGGCAGCCCGAACGAGGTCGGAGCGGGGCAGTTGGTACGGGTCTCCCGGCACTGCAGCCACGGCAGGATTGTATGAATCGCGGTGATGGATGTCAAACTGCCAACGGCTGAAGGTCTGAGCCTGGGCCGGCGGTCAGCCTGCTTGCGCTGCACCGCAGTTCCGCTCCGCCTCTCTACCTCAACCTCAACCCTGGCCAATCTGCAATCTACAATCTGCAATCTGAAATGCCTGCTGATGGGCGGGAATGTCAGATTGCCTCATGGTCGGCCAATCTGTCGTGAGCCGCCAACTGCTCACTGCTACCTTCCTAACTGCTCACTCGCTGCCTGCGGCAGCGCGATGTCCCGAAGCTTCCCGCGATAGGCTGCCTGACCCCAGGTCCCTCCGGGACGGATACTCCTCGTCGCTATTGGGCGCAGCGGGGAGGGATTTCCTGGGCACCCTATGACTGCGATGTGTGTAGAGGATTGACGGATGCAAGGAAGAGGGGTATATATGTTCTGCCTCTGTCGCGGGGCGCCGGCGGGTCTCCGCGCGGGCAATCGCCATCGTTGACTCGCCAGGACTCCGTTCTAGAATGGAGGCGACGACAGGGGATGGCAGACCAAAGGCCTGCCGCGCATGAAAGCCCCCGCCGCCGATTCGTGCAAGTCCTGGAATCATGAGGAGGCAGTGCTTGTCGATCGGAGATAACCGACTGTTAGTCCGGAACTCAGCCGCCCGCAACCGGGCCGCGAAGGCCAGGATACTTCTGTGCGCGGTGGCGCTGGGGATTGGCGTGAGTATTGGGCATGGCCAGTGGCTGGAGAAGGTCATCTACCTTCCCGATTCGCTGTCCGGTTTGCTCTGGCCTTCGTGCATGGCGCTCAATTCCGAGTACCAGAAGGTCTATGTGGCGGGCGCCTACGGCTACAGTGGCGCGCTTCCTTCCTATGTGGTCGTGCTCGACTCTCGGACCGGAGAGAAAATAGGGAGGGTGGAAGTCCCGTCGGGAGTCGCTTCTCTTTCCTACAACCCCGTCACTTCCAAGCTGTATGCCGCGCACAATGGCAGCATCACGGTGATCGACGGCACGAACGACCACGTCAAGGGACAGCTCGCATGCAACATCAACGCACCCACGTTGTGCAGCAACACGGTTAATGGCAAGGTCTACCACTCATCGAGGCCGGGCGAGACGCTCGCTGTCATCGATGGTGTGGGCGATTCGGTCATAGCCAAGGTCCTAGTGCCAGGCGCAGTGTGGTCGTTGACGTTCGACTCGCTCCTCAACAGGCTGTACTGCGGGCACACTTCTCCAAACGGGCTTACGGTGCTGGACGGTGACGCAGACACGGTCATCGCTGAAATCCCTATCCCGTCTATGTGGGCGGTCAAGTACGCGGTCGTTAGCCGCCTGCACCGACGGCTGTACTGCGGTGGCGTGGTGGACGGCAACCCGATTTTGATTATCGTCGACACTGAAGGCGACACGGTCCTGCGGACGATTCCAAGCGGGGCATTCTGCATCAACGATCTGCGCGATGAGCTGTACTTCACGGGACCAAACTACGACACTATTCTCGCGCTGGATTGTTCGGGCGACACAGTAGCGCGCGGGCTCGCCGGTTTCGCGGGCCGGGAGCCGGGGATGTTCCAATGCGCACCGGGACGCGACTTGCTCCTCGCCTTGGTCGATCACCGGCTATTTGTCGTGGACCTCGCGAGCGGGGCGGTCGTCGATAGTGCAGCTCCCGTATACGGCCCCCGATATGTGCTATGGGACGAGGCCGAGGCCAGAATCTACTGCGTCAACGAGACCGAGGATTACATCATCGTGCAGGATGCCAGCGGCGAATCGGTCACCCAGTTGCAGATTCCGGTCGGAAGCCGGCCCTGGGTGTCCGTTTGCGCCACGAAGGCTAACAAGGTGTATTTCGGCAACATGACTCGCGGTACGGTATACTCCCTGGACTGCTCGTCCGGTGCGATAAAGACATTCGGGGTGGGCGCGCCGACCAAGGTGCTAAGCTACGATTCGCTGGACAACAAGGTCTACTGCGGCTACCCCGACGGAAAGGTGTACGTCATCGACTGCGCGGCGGATTCTATTGTCGCTGTCATCCGAGCGGGTTGGGGTTCCGACTGGCTCAGCTACAATCTCAGCTACAATCCGCTTCGCAACCGTATGTACTGCGCTGACTCCTACAGATTCCTTCTCTTGGTCATCGACTGCCTTACTGACAGCATAATTGCCTACCGGCCCCTCGGGTACACAAATGGACCGTACTCACTCGTGTACAATCCCCAGCGCGATGAGATTCTGTGCGCCAGACACGAGTATCCCTATGATGAGGTCGAAGTGATAGACTGCTCGACCAACCGGATTGTCGATACGGTAACGTGCAGTACGACATGCATGATGTACCTGCCGGGACTGGGCAAGCTCTACCTCGCGGGCTATAGACCTCCCACGGTCGTGCTGGATGCCGCAACCGACTCGCTGGTGACAACGCTTTCGGACGTCACCGGGGATGTAGCCTGCTTCAATCAGACCGAGAACAAGGTCTACACGTGTTGGATGACATGGGACTCTCGTGTCACGGTGATAGATGCAGTAGCGGACTCGGTCATAGGCCGAATCGGCATCCTCTCTCCCCACCGACCAGCGTACGACGACCTCAACGGCAAAGTCTATGTTACCACAGACCCGGGCCGGGTGTTCGTTCTGGACGGAGCGACCGACGCCATCCTCGATTCCATACCGAGCATGGGCCTCCGGCCCAGCTCCGCGGTCCGGAACCCGGTTGACGGCCGAGTGTATGTAGGCAACTACTACAGCGGTAGCATCTCCGTGTTTCGTGACAGCCTCGTACCCGGCCTGCAGGAGGAGGTCTCAGCACCGCGCGCAGGTCGCAACCGCACCATCATGGGGCAGTTGTGCCTGCCGGCGGGGTCGCGTCGGGTCGACGTCTACGATATCTCGGGTCGAAGGGTGGCGCGGCTGGGCCAGGGCACAGGCAGCGCAGACCGCCTCGGCGCGGGCGTGTACTACGTCGTTGACCCGGAGCACGCCGACGCCATCAAGGTCGTTGTCGTGAGATAGGCTCGGCCATGCAGCCGCAAATGAGGAGGCGCCTATGACCTAGTTGGACACACGTTCGCTTTTGAGGAACAAGATTGAAGGGCAGCGCCCCTATCCCTGGCAGGATTTCGGGACAGAGCTTCCGCTCTGTTGTTGCCCGTATGAGAAATAGGGACGCTTCCCACATTTTCTGACTCCTCATCTTCCCTGTAATGCAGGACAAACCGGGACACTTTGGATAGGATAGTGCACGCGAATCTCGGCCCGGTTCTACCGTCTCGGTACGCCGGGAGCAAAGTCGGTGAAGAAGGCGGTGGTGACCAGATAGGAACAGGTTGAGGTCGAGGTTAAGGTAGAGACAGAGAGAGCAGAACAAGCCAGCAGGGGCGGGCGAGAGCCCGCCCCTGACCTGGTAGTACGTGCCCAGAGCCGTACCGCAGCCGCTGTCCGGTTCGGCGGGCGGTGGAAAGGTCTGGCCCTCCCAGATTCCCCCCCGGATTCCCGGGGAGATGCCATCCCAGATTCCCTCCCAGATTCCGGGGGAGATGCCCACCCAGATCCCCTCCCAGATTCCGGGAGGGATGCACACCCAGATCCTCTCCCGGATTCCGGGAGGGATGCGCGCCGGATTCCCTCCCGGATTCCGGGGGAGATGCACACCCAGATTCCCTCCCGGATTTCGGGAGGGATGCCCACCCTGATTCCCTCCCAGATTCCGGGAGGGATGCCCCCGGAGATGCAGGGAGAGACTCACGGGCAGAGTCCACCCCAACGACCCCTGGACGGGAAAAGCATCACTTACGCAACGTCGTTTTGACCAAAATCGCCGAAAACGCGCAACTACTATATGACGGCAATAGAAAGAGCCGTGCAAAGGAGAACAGTATGAACCAGATCGAGTTGAACCCTGGCCTTCGCGAGAGAGCTTGCGGTCGCGGAACAGGCGCCGACCTTTCCCTGCCGCGTGGAGATGGATGGCCAGGATCACGACCTGACTAGAGGTCAGGTCGTCATGAATTCGACCTTCAAACTGTGGTGTGCCATCTTCCGCGCCGACGGGGACATCACTGGCGGCCACCCGAATACGGGTCTTCGCACCCAGGTGGTGAATGGGCAGACCCGTGGTGGCTGGCAGAGCCCAAGCCAGGGTGGAAATGAGCACAACGAAGACACAATGGCTGCCTTCGCCGTGTACGGGTCGCGTGCGCACGTCGTGCACACGCTTCACTCGACTATCCGAATCTCGTCCTCCGTCAATCGGTACAGCTCGTACACCAGCGCGTCGATCTGCGCGTCGGTGGCGGCGATGGTGCGCTTGAGGGATTCCTGCTCGTGCGGGGTCTTGGCTTTGGGCAACTGCTTGTGCAGAGCCTGCCCTGAGCTTGCCGAAGGGTCGAGCATCCGTTCCACCAGTTCAAGCATCTTGTCATGCCGCGGTCCGCGCCCTGATTAGGGCACGGGGTCGGCGCCTAGCCTGCGACTGCGTACTCGACTGAGCCGGGGTTCTCCACGCGCTTCGAGGCGTTCAGAATCTCCAGCCCAACCACGTTGCCGTCTATGTCATGGTCCAGGATGACGCCGGGCTTGTCCTCGGCGCTCTCCTGAATCTTCGCGCCGCTGAATACAACTCTCAGAACATCCACTTCCTGGTCATAAGTGACTTTCATTTCGACCTCCAATACTTGTCAATCCGGCTGGTTCGATACGCCGTCACAACGACAGTCTCGTCCGGCCGTTCGGCAACAATCATGCGCACGAGGTACTGCTTTCCCTCCAACTCAACGCGTGACTGCCGGGCTACGAGGCCGCCGTGCTCGGGAACGGACTGCTCCGGGCTGTTCAGCACCTGCTCGACGACCTCAAACGAAATGTCCCGCCGGGACAATCTCCTCATGTCGTGCGGTGTTGACGCAGCCAGGCATTGTATCGGCGGATGTCGTGTACCCGGTGTCGGAACTTCGACTCCATCCCCTTCTTGCCCCGGTGTTCGGTAAAGCCGGCAAGGTCGAGGGCGCACCTGCATTCCGCTCGTGCCGCGCTCGGAGTCGCGTATTCCCCACGGATAAGGGCACGGGCGAAGCGATCCACGATACGCAGCTCATCCGGCTTCCAGCGTGGTCGGAACTGCTTCCCGCCTGCGTCCAGAGCGAGTTTCCTCAACCGCCACACAAGACGCTTCGCGTCTTCGGGTTCGAGTCGGCCGGCGTGCGCAAGCGACATGCGGCAAGCCCGGCACGCGGCGGCAATCGTCGGGTACCGACCGGCCGCCAGCGCTTGGGCGAACCTCCTAATGGTCTGCATGTCCCGCGCGCTCCACTGCCCATAATCGGTGGTCCAGCCCATTTCCCGGGCTCCGGCCCTGATGCGGCGAGTTATCACGCGCGCAGACCGGCGGCAGGAGAATCCGGCGTCGGCCAGCGCGCGAAGACAATCGGCGGCCGCGGCCGTACCATGGCGGTACTCATTCCTGGCCAAAGCCAGGCTGAAATCGTTGACGATTCGAGTCTCCGCCGGAGATAACGGGCGCACGGCTCGTACCGGTTCGCAGCCCTTCGACCGGGCGAGAGTGACTATGCGACCACAGATGACGTTGTTTCGACGCGCGGTAATCCCGGCCCGCTCGCACGCGCGCTGGTACCGACGTATCACGGTCGGAACATCCGGGTAGACTCCGCGCACCATGGCCGACACGTACCGGTCGAGCAGCCGGGACTCCTGAGCGGTAAAAGAGTGCCTCCGCCGCGGAAGGCCGAGATCGTACGCACGGCACAACACTCTCCAAGCAACAGCCGTGTCGGTTCGCGGGGATTCCGGCGCGACCTGCCCGAGTTCGTGCTGACACTCCGGCAGCGTTTGCTTCACGCTCCGATATCGGCCTTCGACGATCGCACGGGCGAAGCGGTCCACGACCGCCTTCTCCTCCCGCGTCCAGGGCAGCGGCAACCAGGACCGACCCAGCGCGCGGGTCAACAGCCGCAGCCTTTGCTGTACCGCGCTCAGCGTGTGCCTGCCCGTGAGTTCCGACTGGCAGCTCGGAGCGGCCGCGGACACTGACCGAAACCGGCCCTCCACTACGGCTCCGGCATAGCGCTCAGCGGTGAGGATGTCCTGAGGCAGCCAATTCGCGCGTCGATAGCTTGGGTGCCGGCGAACCGCCCAACGATCGCCAGGTCCGGTGTCCTCTAGGGCGTCCGCTTCATCACGCACGAGCGTGCTCCTCTCCCCATGGGCCGTCATCCGCTCGACCGGCCACGTTGGGTGGCCTCGGCGGCCCCTGTCTGACAGCGTGGCCAATTCGTACAACGTTGGCCGCCGCGGCCCCTGTCAGACAGTGCATCGTTCGCCGACCTCCTCAACTGGAAACTGGAACCTGGCAACCGACGCGGAGCGTCGCCCTGCTCGGTCCTACGCACGCGAGGCGTGACGAACGCAGTGAGTCGAATGGGTCTCTCACATCTGGTCATTCGCGGCGAAGCCGCGTCGCGCCCTGACATCGCTCAGAAATATGGGAAGTGTCCCGCATTTCCCCTTTGCTGTATCCCCCGAATCTCCCGGTTCGATGGTCGTCCTACTTGGCGCGTCGGCGCTCATTCTGGTCGAGCCGTTGCTTCCGCTTGGCGGCAATCTCGCGACCGAGCTTCGTACCCGCCGTGATCTCGGTCTTGGCAATCAAGCCCAGAAAGATGACCTCTCGCAGGTCTTCACCTTTGCGGTGCCAGCGCAGATGATTGCACTCCTTGCACGCGGGCAGGTAGTTATCCGGGTCGCTTGCTCCGCCCTTCTTCCGCTGGATGACGTGATCCAGCTCCCACGCACCGTCATGATAATGCTCGAACACCAACTCGTCCCCACAGAAATGACAGTGGCCGTGGGTCTTGTCGAAGACAGCCCGCAGGCGTGCCGGCTTCACTTCTCGCCTAGGGGAAAAGAGGGACACTTCTCATATTCCCAGCCTCCGTCAAGTCAGAAGGTTCGGTCTCCATCTCCGGCGGTCTGCTCACCGTCTGCGACTCCTCGGGCGGGCGGCTTTGGTCGGCGGCTTGTCGCGGGCAAGGGGGGGCTCACCGAGTAGGTCGGCGGGCGTCTTTCTGCCCCGCTCGGTTCGGTCGAAGTCGGCGTCGAAGCTGACGAGCGTCAGGTCGTGTTTCTCCGCCGCGACGTACTGGTAGGCGTCGTCGAAATCGAGAGGAAATCGCTCTCTTGTCTCGGTCACAGCCATCAGGTCAGAGAAGTCGAGGCTCACGTAACTCACACCGGTGTCCGCAAGGAGGTCGGAGATGAACCGCACGAACAGGTCATCCCTCTTGTTGCGTGCCAGGACAACCCCGACCGAATGCAGCGCGAAGTCAGTTATGGCGAGATCATCCAAGGGAACCATTCTGAGGAAGTCACGCACGTCTGCTGCCCGTTTTTGGTCAAGGAGCAGCTCAAGCCAGATGTTAGCGTCTACCAAGAGCATCGTTCGCCCGCCATTCCGAGGCCTTGTGTTGGAGCTCGACCGAGGTGTACTTGTCGCGCAGGTCCTTCAGGCCTCCGGCCCAGTCCAGACGCAGTTTCTTGCGGCTCGGACGCGTCCTTTTCTCCAGGAGGAAACGGGCGAAGTCGCGGACTTCCCTCTGTAGCCTTTCCGGGAGTTCTCTTGTCAATTCCACTACTTCATCAGATGTCTTCATATCTCACCTCAGGTTCTCTGAGTCAATATAGCCTGTTGCCGCTGGCAGGTCAAGGCCGCGGCAGCCGCCGATACGGAAGGTGTAGTCCGGGGCTTTGGTCGCGCCCGCTATCTTGATTGACTCTTCGTGGATGACCGGCCCAAGGAAAGTGCGAACGCCGAAGGTCGAGCGCCGAACTGCCAGAGAAGAGGAGCGGAGTTGTTCTTCCTTGTAGTCAGGGGACAGGAAGACCTTGCGGTCTTGGTCGAAGCGGTCGACCAGACGTTTGATGGCGTCGGGCGCGGGCGTGCCCATGCGGGTCAGGATAGACAAGTCCGGCCCCGCAGTCAAGCCGACGCATGTCCGTCGCGGACAAGGTCCAAGCCAGGTCCTTAGTCGTTGGTCTATGGTCATCGGTTACGGTCATCGGTCGCTATCCGCAGCCGCAGCCGTTGTCCGGTTCGGCGAGCGGTTCGGAGCGAATGCGGTCGTCAGTTCGTTAGCCCGCACGGTCAGAAGCACCTTCACCGGCGCCGTCAGAGGCACTTTCACCGGCGCGGTCATGGGCACCTTCACCGGCGTCGTCAGAGGCACTTTCACCGGCGCGGTCATGGGCACTTTCACCGGCACGGTCACA
>DDXO01000034.1 GCA_002347155.1 Caldifarciminota bacterium UBA2258 | reverse complement strand
CTCGCTCCCTTGATCCCTCTATCCCTTCCGGCTCACACTCGGTCCCTCGATCCCTTGATCTCTCTCTCCCTTCCGGCTCACACTCTATCTCTCGATCCCTTGATCCCTCGATCTCTTCCAGCTCACACTCTATCCCTCGCTCCCTTGATCCCTCGATCTCTTCCAGCTCACACTCGGTCCCTCGATCCCTTGATCCCTCTATCCCTTCCGGCTCACACTCGGTCCCTCGATCCCTTGATCCCTCGATCTCTTCGGAGCTTCCATGAAGCCGAGCGACGTCAGGAGCATCAAGTCGGTCGACTGCGCGGTCAGTCGCTATGTCAGGTCGGTCCGGCGGGGCTCAGTGCCCTGCCGGACTGACGGCGATGCGAACAGCCAGGCCGCCAACTACCGCGATGCCGCAGAACGAGCCGAACTCCGCGCCGAACAGATACGCCGCATCCTCAACGAACGCGGCGTCTCGCTCATCCAGTTCGTGGTCTACCGCAACTTCGGCCTGCACGTGGACAAACTCTGCCGCGACTACACAGGCGAATCCCTCCGCGCCCGCGCCCTCGACGCCATCGACCGCTGGACCTCCTACGGCTGCGACCCCCAGGTACTGTCTGAGATCTGCGAGAATGTCTTCGGTCTGACGCCTGCCTCTGCCCGGAAGGCGGGCGGCGGTTAGCGGCAAGCCGTCAGCCGTCACGCCATCTGTGAGCAGGTCTTCGGACTCTAGGATGGACTAGCGGTCAAGCCACCGTGCTCGCTTGACTACCCCTGGAATAGACTGGTCACAAATTGTGACCGGTTAGCTACGCTCAAACACTCGTCCAGTCGGTGCGGCCTTGATGGTTTGCATGGGGACACGTCAGCGCTCACCCGCGTCTGGCTGACGACGAAGTTGACATAGCCCGCTATCGCTCGTAGCATTCGGCTCATGCTCCACTAGAATCCGCCGGTTCCGCTGCGGCATATCGAGCAGGCGATACTGCTGGTTCGTGGTCACCGGGTCATGCTCAGTCCCGACTTGGCCGCGCTCTACGGAGTGGAACCGAGAGCCTTGGTGCAAGCCGTGAAGCGGAACAGGACGTGATTTCCGGACGATTTCATGTTCCAGCTAGCGCCGGACGAGTGGCGAATCTTGAAATCACAATCTGTGATTTCAAGTTGGGGCGGCATGCGGGCGCTGCCGTACGCGTTCACAGAACAAGGGGTCGCAATGCTATCCAGCGTCCTGCGCAGCCCGCGGGCAGTTCAGGTCAACGTAGAGATCATGCGTGCGTTCGTCCGACTTCGGCGAATCCTCGCCGAGAACGGCGGACTCGCCCAGAGGCTGGACGAACTGGAGAAGAAGTACGACGTCCAGTTCAGAGTCGTCTTCGACGCCATCCGTCAGCTCATGCAGCCGCCCGAGCCCAAGAAGAAACGTATCGGCTTTGCGACCGGTCCGGACGACAACATCGTCGCGCACGACCGCCCGCGCCGACGCAGGCGCTGACCTTCGCCAGTTCCCTCAATCACTCGGTCTCTTGATCCCTGCGGTTTCTGCATTCTGGTTTCTGGTTTCTGAATTCTGAACTATCCGTGCCCGCCCCTACCTGTCTGCCATCCCGCCCGATACTGCTATATGACCTTGGGCGCGCATGCGCCTCACAGCTACCTGGCTAACTCCCTAACTCGCGGCGAAGCCGCGTCCGTTGGAGGTGGCCTAGCCCCGCGGCACTGCCGCTCTGCGCCCAATCCGGCTACCGGCCCGGGTTCTCAGCCGAGCTGGCGCTCGCCGTGTTTCCCTCGCCTCCACTTGACTTGCAGCACGCATCGGGTTTACTCTAGTTGTATGCGTGGTGACGCGGGAAACGCCGCCGGTAGCGGGTCAGGAGTGCACGAGTGAGACTTCGATTCTACCGGGACCCGGATACCGGCCTCCCACACCTGCGCCGACACGGCGTCACCGAAGACGAAGCCGAAGACGTACTACTGTCGCCCGGCGAGGACCGGTCCGGTCGCGACGGCGCGCGGGTCGCCATCGGCCAGACGCACGTTGGACGGCACTTACGTGTCATTTATGTCGCGGACGCCGAACCCGACAGCGTTTTCGTCATCACCGCTTACGAACTTACAGGCAAACCGTTGCTGGCATACCGAAGACGCCGGCGACGAGGCAAAACGAAGAGATGAAGAAACAGCATTTCCCTCCCGGCTGGGACCAAGAGCGCGTCCAGCGGCTGCTGGCACACTACGAGAGCCAGACCGAACAGGAAGCAGTCGCCGAAGACGAAGCGGCATACGCGCAGCGCGGGCTGACCATGGTTGAAGTCCCCAGCGCGCTCGTGCCCAAGGTCCGGCGGCTCATCGCGGAACACTCCTCCCGCTAGCCTGCCCGCAGTCGGCGGCTCGCTTCCGCCTTCCGCGCACTCCATCCCTTTCCGGGCAATTCTCAATTCTGGTTTCTGGTCTCTGAATTCTGAACTGTCCGTACCCTCGTGACGTCCGTCGCCGCCGCCCGTAGCTCCCGGTCCGCAATTCTGCATTCTGGTTTCTGGTCTCTGAATTCTGAACTATCCGTGCCCGCCACAGGCCGTGAGCTGNNTCACTATCCGGTGCCCGCCACAGGACCACTGGACCACTGGAACACTGGAGCACTCTCCGCTGCTGCCGCATCACCGAGACTCCGCTCAACTGGTAACTGGAAACTGGGACTTCGCGGCGAAGCCGCGTTGTGTCTTGACATCGGCCGGAAATAGGGGAAGTGTGGGGTTGTTGAAAAACCCCATTCGTGTCACCCTGAACGAAGTGAAGGGTCTTCTAACTCTCGCAGAATCAACATCGCGAAGATTCTTCGCTGCGCTCAGAATGACAAGAGGCGGCTTCTTCAACAGCCCCAGTGTCCCTCTTTTCCCCCAATTCGGCTGCGGGTTCGGACTAGCCCGAGCAGCTAGCGGTAGGTCAGCGCGAATACGGCGTCTGTCAGCCAGCGGCGGAACGACTCGTTGTCGGAAAACCGCGCGTAGAGTTCGGTGTCGTCCTTGAGGATTGCAGTCATGACCCGGTCGAGCGCCTTGTCGTGCTCGATTCGCGCGTTCTGCTCATCCGAGTGCTCGCGGGCGTTCCGGTAGGCAGTATCTGCAGAAACCATCGCCGGTATCTGCTCGGTGACCAGCTTGCGCACGCGGTCAGCGTCGGTCCAAGGGATGTCGCCGAAGCGGTCGTTGAATCCCTTGAGGATATTGGACAGGCGGTCTATCTCGGGTTCGGGCTTCCTGCTCGGGTCGCCGAACGGCGCCGGGCCGATTTCGCTGTCGCCGTCGGGCAGTCGGATTGCGACTGCCGCCTGCTTCTCCACCCGGTAACTATCCATGTCTATCACTTGCAGAATGCCGCGGGCCAGGTCCTCATCCGGTGGCGCGGGGAGTTTGGGAATGAGGAAGTTCAAGAATATCGACAGCTTCTCCCACGCGGCATTCGTGTAGGGCAGAAGCGAAGCCAGGAAGTCGTAGGTGCGCACGAATGTCTTGGCCTTACCCTTGAAGTCCACCTGCCCATTCTCGTCAAGTTGCCTGGAGTAGACCGCAACGCACGCGTCGAGGATCGGGTCGAGCCGTTCCCGACCTGCGCCACCGAGGTAGTACTCGACGAACTGCGCTACCTGCTCCGGCGAATAGACTTGTGCGCCGTCGAGCGCGGACTTCAGGTCGTGAAGCTTGTTCGGGTCGGTCTCCTCGCTCAGGATTGTCGTGCGGTAGTAGTCGGCGAACGCGTACTGGATAAGCTCGGCGTCGTTCATGAAGTCGAGCACGAAGACATCGTGCTTCTGCGGATGCGCACGGTTGAGCCGCGATAGCGTCTGCACCGCCTTGATGCCGGACAGTATCTTGTCCACATACATCGTGTGCAACAGCGGTTCGTCGTAGCCGGTCTGGAACTTGTCGGCGCAGATCAGGAACCGGTAAGGGTCCTCCTGGATATTGTCCGATATCTTGGAAGACGGGAAGCCGTTCAGCAAAGTCTCGGTTACCTTCACTCCGCCGTATTCATGCTCGCCCGAGAACGCAACGATGGCCTTATGCGGGCTCTTGGTTTCCCTCAGATACTCGCTGATGGCATGGTAGTACTGGATGGCCCGCTCGATGCCGCTGGTAACTACCATCGCCCGCGCCTGGCCGCCGATCTTGTTCAGACCGATGACCTGCTCGCGGAAATGGTCCACCATAATCTCGGCCTTGAGCCGGATGGCGTGGTCATGGCTTTCAACGTAGCGCCGCAGCTTCTTCCTTGCCCTCCGTGTGTCGAACTCCGGGTCGGCCTCGACGGTCTTGATGAGCTTGTAGTAACTGTTGACCGGCGTGTAGTACTTCAGCACGTCGAGGATGAAGCCTTCATCAATCGCCTGCTTCATCGTATAGCTGTGGAACGGCAGATGCTTCACCTTGCCGTCCGCCTGCAGCACGGGGTAGCCGAACATCTCCAGCGTCTTGCTCTTGGGCGTGGCGGTGAAGGCGAAGTAGCTGGCGTTCGTCAGCATCTTGCGCGCCAGCATCCGCTTCTCCAGCGCATCGTTCACCGTGTCCTCGGGGTCGGCCAGCGCCGCGCTCATGGCGGACGACGTCTTACCGCCCTGGCTTGAGTGCGCCTCGTCGATGATTATGGCGAACTTCCGCTTCCGCTGCTCGGCCTCAATCTCATCGAGGATGAACGGGAACTTCTGCACGGTCGAGATGATTATCTTCTTCCCGCCCTCGATGAACTTCCGCAGGTCGCCCGAACCCTCGGCGTGGCCCACGGTCGCGCTCACTTGAGCAAACTGCTTGACGGTGTCGCGTATCTGCCTGTCGAGCAGTACTCGGTCGGTGACAACGACAATCGAGTCGACCAGCGGGGCGTCGTCCTTGCGCAGACCGATGAGCTGGTGCGCCAGCCATGCGATGGAGTTCGACTTGCCGCTGCCGGCCGAATGCTGAATGAGGTAGCGCTTGCCCACGCCATCCGTCGCGGCGGCAGCCAGCAACTTCCGCACCACGTCCAGTTGGTGATACCGCGGGAATATCTGTGTCCGTTTCTTCCTGCCGGTCTTCTCGTCTTTCTTCTCGACAATCTGCGCGTAGTTCTCGATGATGTCGGTCAGCCCGCGCGGCGTCAGGATGCGCTTCCACAGGTAGTCTGTCTTCAGCCCGTTCGGGTTCGGTGGATTGCCCGCGCCGTCGTTGAAGCCTTGGTTGAAAGGCAGGAACCACGACGCCTTGCCCTTCAGATGGGTGCAGAATCGCGCCTCGTTGTCGTCCAGGGCAAAGTGAGTGATGCAGCGGCCGAACTGGAACAACAGCTCATTCGGGTTCCGGTCGCGCTTGTACTGCTCCTCCGCGTCTGCGGCAGTCTGCTTGGTCAGACTGTTCTTTAGTTCAAAGGTGATAACCGGCAGGCCGTTGATGAACAGGCACAGGTCAAGCGCGCGCTGCGTCTCATCCTGGCTGTAGCGCAACTGGCGCGTCACACTGAACCGATTGGCCGCAAACAACTCTGCTGCCATGTCGTTCCCCGGCGACGGCGTGCCGAAGAATAGGTCAAGCTGATACTGACCATGCTTCAAGCCGTGGCGCAGGACGTCAATCACCCCGCGCTTGGCTATCTCGCCCTGCAACCGGACAAGGAACTTCCGCCGCGTCGGGCTGTCGTTCCCAAGGTCGAGCGCCTCGACCACTTCGGGCTGCGTCGCGTGTATGAAGGCCGACAACTGCGCCAGGTCAACCGCGTACTCGCGGTCGTAGGTTTCCGGTTCGCCTTGAACCCATCCAGCCGGTCCGACGAACTGTGATGCGTCGCCAGCCGTGCCGGTCGCAAGCGGCGCAACCGCCGACCGCCCGGTCATATCGGCAACAATCAGGCTTTCGAGGCCCTTTTCGGTGGTGTCGGTGGTCATTCGCATCCTGCCATCAAGTACCCATCAAGTAGAACGCCGTTGACCCAATACTTTGCTTTACCGCCACTTACGTGCGTTGTCGTTCCGCTCCGGCACGCCGCCATCTGGATAGTCATCAAGTACCGGAACAGGCGTCCTGGCTGGCACGCGGCGGCGGAGTTGGGCTTCATCACTTGTAAAAGTCGCGGGTGTCTATGCATCGGTCGTACACGTTGCGAGGAATCCGAATCCAGTCGGTCTTGTTGATGCCGCGTGTGTTAGAGCAAGTTGGGCTCACCGGGAATGCGCTGGCGATGCGCAGCCAGCGCGACTGCTGTCGGGCGATGACGCGGATTTCGTCTGCCGCTTCCGACAAATCCTGGTCCTGGCTGAAGACAACGAGCACATCACATTTCCCTTCGCGTGCGACACGAACCACGTCGAGCGCCAGCCTTACGTCGACTCCCTTCTCTTGGCCGACGAGCACGCTCCGCTGCGTGCCGTCAGGCAGGATGATGGTCTGGTTGCGATAGCGCAGTTGACGGGTGAAGACGTGTATGCCGGCTTTACCCATCGCGCTGAGCTTGCGGCCCCAGAAGGTGTTCCACTTGAGGTTGTCCTGAACGCTAGGAATGCCGGTGTAGAACCTGACTTCCTCAAGGAGCCAGCCCTGGTCGCCGCAGACCCACTCGGCCAGGGCCTGCACGTCATAGTTTGGGAAGGTGTAGCCGAAGGCCTCCTTGACGGCGTAGAAGAGGTTCTGCCCGTCCACGAAGATAATCGCTCTCTTGGTCGCTGGTTCCTGGATCACGTCATCGGCCCCCGGGAAGAGTAACCCCGCATGAGGCCTTTCGGCATGTCACGCGGGGAGCAGAAATATCCACACAGATGTTAGCCACCTTGCCCTCCATGTCAAGAAGCGGTTACGCGAGACTCACCCGGCTCGAACACGACTACCCTCACGCCATTGAGGGCGCCGAGCATCTGCTCTATCAGCGGTCGCACTTCGGACCAACGCAATCCGCCAAGGCCACAGCCGAGAGCAGGTATCGCTACAGACTTGATGCCCCGAGATACAATCTCGTGCTTCAGTGAACGCAGCCCGGACTCGATGTCCTCGATGCGACTCTTGTCGCGCCAATGGCGCTTGGTCGGTAAGTTGATGATGTAACGTGGATTGGTGAGGTGCCCGGTCTGGTGCAGAAGCACCTTTCCCGGCTCGACCTCTCCGCGCTGACAGGTGGCCTCATACTCCTTGAAGTTGTCCGGGAAGGCCAGCTTGAACTGAAGCGCCACTCCCTTGCCCATGACGCCTACACAGTTGACCGGATTCACCAACGCCTCCGCCTCCTCGTGGAGGATGTCTCCGCAAGTGAACTCCATCATTCCTGCCCCTCTGCATCCTCGCTTCCGAGAGCTTCCTCGTTCGCCTCCTCCAATTCCTCCGGCGCCTCTGTCTCCGGCCCCTCGTGTTCCTCCGCCTCCTCCGGCAGATTCGCCGCGGCCTCGCGCACGTCCAGCTTGCCCGTCACCACGTCTGCAACCAGCCTCGTGCGGTATTCGCGCAGAACCGCAATCTCGCGCCCGGCTCGCTCGATGACGGCGTTCTGCGTCGTGGTCTGACACGTCACATGTCGGACAATCTCCTCTTGCTCTGCGAAGGAAGGGCGGAGCACCGCGATCTGGTAGAAGTCCTTCGTGTACAATGGACTCATACCTTCGGTAACGCCGTACACCGTCATTGAGAACGCATCTCGGTACGCCGGCAAGTGAAACAGAAGCTCGAAGTACTTCGTCAACAGCGCCTGTGCAGGCCGGAACACTGTGTAGTTCGGCGTGATGAGGCCTCGGCGTTCGGCGGCCCAGAATACACCTAGGTGTGCCTTGTACTTGTTGAGCACCAAATCGCCCGAGTGACAGATTTGGAACCGGTCATAGCTGACTGCCTGATTCGAGCTCTCTTCCATCTCTTCCGTGGGGACGAGACCGTGTTTCTGCGTAACCGACAGTTTGACTTCGTCGCCGCGAGTGTCTCGCCGAGTCACTGCCCGAAAGAGATGGCGAGCAGGGACAACCTCCCAATGCTCGGGTACGTCCCCGAGCCACGGCACACCGGAAGGCTTGAGCTTGACGTTCGGGTCGAGGCCGCGGGTGACGGCCTTGTGAATGATGGCATGCTTCTGCTCGTTCAGCAGCCCAATCAGCTTCTGCTTCGCCCGGATGTACTTCCGTGTCCGCCGGTCCACATGGTCCAAGTACCGCACGATGGCGGATTGGTCCTCCGACGGCGGGAGCGGAAGCTCTGACCGACCGAGCTTGGTATAGTCGATGTTCTGGCCTTGTCGGATGCCCGTGACGAATTGGAACAGGTTCTCTATGTACGGCCTTGACTTGAACAGTCGTGCCAAGTAACCGTGCGCATCCTTGTTGCTGGCATACAGAACCGTGTAGGCAGGACTGATGATGCCTTGCTCTCTCGCGTACTCGATCCCTCCTTGGAACGAGCGCAGGCTGATGACGAAATCGCCGGCACGTACGAGCTTCAACAGGTGAAGGTCTTTGAGTGCCAAGACGGTACGATTCTCGTACATTTCCTTGCGCACGACACCTTTCGTTTGAGTGGCTGCAAGCAGGGGTTCGTCAGGATGCCCTTTCTCTGTCCGCTCACGCAGCAACGTCTTCGTCCTGCGCATGCCCCAATGCTCCGGCACGTCCCCCAGCCACGGCACGCCGGCGGGCTTGTAGGCGGGGTAGGGCTTAGGGCCTTCGGTCATGATTTGGCTACGCCGTGGCCTGCGCTCGCCGAATCGGTGTCATCGAACAGGTCTTGCTGCGGTTCCCTCTGATAGCGGACAGGCTTACTTAGTTTCCTGACGTGTCCTTCACTGACCGCTCGCTTCAGCCAGTCGCGGAGTTGCGCGCCGCTGACATCGCTGGACTTGAGTTGCTCCGGCGTGGCAGGTGCCTCAGCAGTGAGCTGCTTCAGCCGATGCAGGAAAAGGTCATAGCCACGCTGGCTGTCCAGTGCTTCCTTGTCCGCCGCGGGCAGGTTGACGCTTCCCGATTCCGGTCGGTATTCCACCGAACCATCCGATACAGATGAGTCCAGAGCCAGTACGTAGGGCAGTCCGCTGTCCGGCTGGTCCTCCGGTTCCATCAAGTCTCGAACCGATAGCGCGGAGGGCTCTGTATCCGTCAGCCATTGAGCGCCCCGCTTCACCAGTTCGGAGTTTCCCGAAGCCGGGTCCTGATGCGATTTGACCCAGAGCGGCACCCAGCCCTTCTTCAGGTTCTCGACCGCGCCATTCCACGTACCTCCTCTTTCCTTACTGGCAGCAATCACGATGGCCGCGTCGGCCAGGCAGTAGATGTACTTGTTGCGGGCCATGGCATTGCCCACGTCGAATCCTGCATCCGGGTTGAAAGGAGATACCAGCACAAGGTCCTTTGCCATCAGCGCCTTGCGGTACTTGGCGGATGTCGCTACGCGGAGCAGGCTGTCCGACAGGACGCCCACGGCAGTTCCTTCACGCTCCAGCGCACCCAGCATTGCGGCCTCGTCAACGCCTCGCGCCCCGCCCGAAACGACGGACAGGCCTTGCCGCGCCACTTCGCTCCCGAGGCACGAAGTGAAGGCGAGGTCTTGTTCGCTCGCATGCCGCGAGCCGATAATGGCGATACCACCCAGATTCAACAGATTCCGCCTGCCGCACCCAAAGAGCACCGGCGGCGAGTCGTTCCCAAGCCGCTTCTTCAGGCGCGCGGGATAGGCCGGGTCGGCTCGGGTCAACACCCACAATCCAGCACGCGCCCACTTCTCCGCGGCCAGGCCCAGCGCCCCCGCCCGGTCCAGCAGATGCCGGATGCGCCCCGGCGTGATAGTGCGGTCAACCCAGCCGGCCATTACGTCGGCAGGGTCTTGCTGCAGGAGCGTTTCGGGAAGGATTTTCTGGCCTTTGAGCCAGTGGGCTAAACGTCCCCATTCCGTCGGCGACAGCGGCTTCGGCTCATCTTTCATCGGCTTGCCGAAGTACGTGGTCAACAGCAACACCGCCTGAGTCTGGTTGTTGATGCTCATCTCAGTCCCTGGCGCTCGTGGTCGCCAACGCCACGGGTAAGACCGGGCCCGCGCCAGCCTGCCTTAAGAGGGCTGCCACAACCGTCATGGTCCAGGTCGAATTCACCATGTCGTCCACCAACAGAACGGGGCCGGGCAGTACATCATCGGTGATCTTGAACACCCCGTCGAGATTGGCGCACTGACGGAAGCGGTTCTGCTGGAGTTTCTGCGGCTCGTTGGTCTGCACCTTGGTTACCGCGGCCACGAACGGCAGCCCCAGAAGAACCGCCAGACGCTGGGCAAGGTCCGGCACCAGATGCGGACGGCTGAGCGAAGGAACGCACGTCACCCAAGTCGGCATCGGGTCAGGTTTCCAGCGATCTCGAATCATCTCGGCCAGGGCACATACCAGTTCCTCTCGGAAGCGTCCGGCGTGTTTGTCGTCGGCCACAAACTGCCCCCAGCCGGCGTCGCCCCAGCGGGAGAGAACCCGGCCGGTCTCCGCCCGCAGGTTCTCGGGAAGATTGCCGCTGAACCCATATTGCGGAAACGCATCTTTGGCCACCTGTCTTCTGCACTCAAGTGGCAGCTCGGACTGCCTGAGGAATCGGGCGGCTTCGACCGCGCTGGCATGTGAGTAGGCCTCGGCGACCACGGGACGGCCGAGGCACTGCGCGCACTTGCCGCACGGGCGCGGGTTCTCATCATCCAGAACGCGAGCCAGGAACACCATCAGGCACTCACGGCTGTCAATGTAGTCCTGCACCTCAAGCCATTCCACAACCCGTTGCCGGGTCAATCGCTGGATGTGTTCGATATCCATCCGGTACTCCACCGGAGTTCGCTTCCAGAGACCTGCATCCCTGATGACCGGCGACGGACTGTCAACCGACAGGAACGTCAAGACCTTCTCGATCTGGCCCTTGCGCAGGTTCACTGACCGCTCAATCTGCCGTTCGTTGAGTCCGTCGCTTCCAGCCAACAATTCCAGGATTGCGTTCACTTGGCCTTCACCCGGGAAGGCGCTGCCGCGGAAGAACTCGTGAATCTCCTCGTCCTCTCGACCTGACAGCAGCACCCCGAAAGCGCGGTCAATCGCCCGGCCGGCCCGGCCTACCTGCTGGTAGTAGGTGATTATCGAACCCGGGGCCTGGTAGTGAACGACGAATCCCAAGTCCGGTTTGTCGTAGCCCATCCCGAGCGCGGTTGTTGCCACAAGGGCCTTGATGCGGTTGTCTCGCAGCAGGTCTTCAAGATGCCGGCGATACGCGTCGGAGTCGGGAAACTCCGGCGACTCCACATCACTGTAGTAGGCTTTGGCCTCGATGCCGTTCCGTACGAGCCAATCCGCGACCTGGTCGGCGTCGCGCCGGGTTAGCGTGTAGACGATACCAGTCCCGGGCAGTTCCGGAATATGCTCGACGAGCCACGCCAGGCGTGCTGACTGGTCGGGCAGACGCAAGGTTTGCAGAACGAGGCTTTCCCGCATCAGTGGTCCGCGCTGTATCTGGATGCCGCCCAACTGATCTTGCACATCTTCGAGCACACGGTTGTTCGCGGTTGCCGTCGTGCCCAGCACGGGCATGTTCTCCGGCATGTGCTTCAACACGTTCACCAGGCGGCGGTAGTCGGGGCGAAAATCATGACCCCAGTCGGAAATGCAGTGGACTTCGTCCACCACTAGCAGCCCAATTCGGCCGGCCACCGGCAGCAATACATGCTGAACAAACTCATCGTTGGCCAGACGCTCCGGGGAGATGAGCAAAGCGTCGGCCTCGTCATTGAGGATGGCTTGCATCAGAGCCGGCCATTCCTTTCGGTTGGTCGAGTTGACAGTCAGCGCCTTGATGCGAAGACGATCCGCGGCCTCGATCTGGTTCCGCATCAGCGCCAGCAGGGGCGAGACGATCAAGGTCGGCCCGGACCCGCGGTCGCGCAGAATCCGAGTGGCGATGAAGTACACCGAACTCTTGCCCCAGCCCGTTCGTTGAACGACCAAGAGCTTCTCCCGTCGATTCACCAGCGCGTCGATTGCCTCCCATTGGCCGGGCCGGAAGTCGGCATCGGCTATGCCCAACGCCTGCCGCAACAGGCCGCAAGCCTGATCGCGGTCACCCATCATCCGGAATCTCCGGTAATCTCGGAGAGCAGCCCCTCCGTCTCCTTCTCCAACGCCTTGATGTCGGCGCGGATTTCTTCGAGCGTGCGGAGCGGCTGGGGTTTGTAGAAGTAGCGGGTGAAGCTGATTTCGTATCCGGTCTTGGTGCTGGGCTCGTCTATCCAAGCATCCGGTGCGTATGGCAGGACTTCGCGGCGGATGAAAGCCTCGACGCCGCCTTCTTCGAGCAGCGGCACTTGCTCGGTGTCGCGCAGGTCCGGGTCAGGTTCGTACTCGACCACGCACTTCTTGCCACCGATCGTAGCCTCAACGAGCCCATGCAACGGGACGGGTTGCATCTTGCCCGGCTTGTGAATCTTCACGATGACCGGCGGAGCATTCTCGTCGCGCTCACAGCTCTCTTTGAGCGACTTGATTTCCTTCGGCGTGTAGGCGCGGTTCGGGTCGATGCCTTTCAAGCGCAGCGGTCGCTCGACCGTGACCTTCCAGTACCCAAAGGCCGCGTTCGGGAATATCTTCGATTGTTCGGTCTCCTTGAAGGCGAGAAAGGTATCGCAGATGCGTTTGATGTCTTCTTCTGCCAGTTCGCAGTTCTTCTTGCCAAGGTTCTTGCGCAGCGGCTTGAACCACAGCGTCGCGTCAATTAGCTGCACTTTGCCCTTGCGGTGCTCAGCCTTGCGGTTGGAGAGCACCCAGATGTAGGTCGCGATGCCGGTGTTGTAGAACATGTTGAGCGGCAGGGCGACGATGGCCTCAAGCCAGTCGCTTTCAATAATCCAGCGCCGGATGTTGCTCTCGCCCTGACCCGCGTCGCCGGTGAAGAGCGAGCTGCCGTTGTGCACTTCGGCAATTCGGCTGCCGGGCTTGGTGTTGAGCTTCATCTTGGAGAGCATGTTGGCGAGGAAGAGCATCTGGCCGTCGCTGGAACGGGTAATCAGCGAGTACTCGGCGTCGCCGGCATGGGAGATGAGGAAGCGCGGGTCCTTGATGCCCTCTTTGCCGCCCATCCGTTCAAGGTCCGTCTTCCAGCTCTTGCCGTAGGGCGGGTTGGAGAGCATGAAGTCGAACTCGCGCGACCGGAAGGCGTCGGCCGAGAGCGTCGAATGCTCCGGCCCGCCGATGATGTTGTCGGCAGCAGACCCCTCGCCTTTGAGCAGCAGGTCGGCCTTGGCAATGGCGTAGGTCTCGGAGTTAATCTCCTGTCCGAACAGGTGAATGGAGACTTCCTTGCCGCGTTCCTTGGCGAGATGCTTGAGCGTTTCCTCAGCTACGGTGAGCATGCCAAGGGTGCCGCACGCGCCGTCATACAAGAGGTACGTACCGGACTCCAGCTTGTCCGCAATCGGCATGAAGATGAGTCGCGCCATCAGCTTGACCGCGTCGCGCGGAGTCCAGTGCTCCCCCGCTTCCTCGTTGTTCTCTTCGTTGAAGCGGCGGACAAGTTCCTCGAAGACCGTGCCCATACCGTGGTTGTCGAGGCCGGGCAGCCTCACCGAGCCGTCCGCGTTCAGGACCGGGTCCGGGCTCAAGTTGATGTCGGGGTCCAGGTACTTCTCGATCAGCGTGCCGAGCGCGTCGGCCTTGGACAGGCGCGAAATCTGGTTGCGGAACTCGAAGCATTCGAGGATGTCCTGCACGTTGGGGGAGTAACCGTTGAGGTAGGCCTCGAAGTCAGTGCGGAGCTGGCTCTGGCTGGCGCGGGCGCGCAGGTCGCGGAGCGTGAACTTCGACGTGTTGTAGAAGTCCTGCCCGGCCGCACCCCGCAACGCGCGGTCCTTATTGGTGATGCGTGCCTTGTCGAGCCGGACGTTCATGTCGAGCACGGCCTGTTTGGTCGGTTCGAGGACCGCGTCGAGCCGCCGCAGAACCGTCATCGGCAGTATCACGTCGCGGTACTTCCCGCGGACGTAGAGATCGCGGAGCACGTCATCGGCGATGCCCCAGATGAAGTTGGCGATTCCGTTCAGGTCGTACATGTCACCTCACGCTTGTATCATAGGCTGCCACATGGACGCGGTATATTAGGTGCAGGCGGACAGAAGTCAAGCCAGCGCACGGGCCGGAGTCAAGACGCCGGCCCGCCGTTCTGTGGTTCGTCGCAGCGGCCGGAGATGGCGCAGCAGAGATTGACGAGTGGCGATTGGCGGGTGGCGGGCACGGACAATTCAGAATTCAGAATCCAGAAACCAGAGTTCAGAATTGCCGGAAAGGACGTGGTCAACCACGGATGGACGGGCAATCCCTTCGGACCTTTGTGCCTTGGTGTCTTGGTGGTAGGATTCGGTTCCGGCCTTGGCGGTCACCCCATTTTCGATTGCCGGATCGACATCTGTGTCCATCAGCGTGCATCCGTGGTTGGCTCTCTTCGGGATTCCAGTGGCGTTCCTTCGACTTCGCTCAGGACAAGCCTTGGCGACCTTGGCGGTTAACCCATTTTCGATTGACGATTGGCGAGTGGCGATTAGCGGAAGGCGGGTAGCGGGCAGGCTAGAGGCGGAGGACGGAGGAATGAAGATGGAGGAACGAAGACCAGGGTCGGCGGGCGGGCGAAGTCAGATGTCAGATGATAGATGTAAGAGGTCAGAAGTGTCGGCACGGACCGAAGTCAAAGGCCAAAAGGCAAAAGGCAAAACCGCGGAGAGCGGTCCGTGGCATTTCAGATTGCAGATTGTAGATTGCAGATTGACCAACAGGCAGATGAGCCATGGCGCGCTGGCGCGCGAGTTGGCAGTTACCAGTTCCCAGTTCAAGAAGCGAGCCACGGATTGCGGTGAACGGTGTACGGTTTGCGGAGGACGGTCAGCGGTTGCGGTGTTGTCGGGCCGGCCGGTCGTGGGCGACGATGTTGTCGTCCGGGTCGGTGGCGAAGCCGATGCGCTTCTTCCTGGGTTCGGGCGGCTGCATGAGCTGTTTGATAGTGGCAAAGACGACCTGGAAACTCCGGTCGTGCACGGCCAGCTTGCGTTCGAGTTGGCTTCGCCCCTGTGAGAAACAGCGCAGCGAGTTTGATGGCGAGCTGTCGCTGGTCCGCGGCAACACGGCTCAAACGGACGAAGGCACGAACCACGAAAACGCTGACTTCCACCGCCCGGGGAGAGTTCAGCATCGTCGCCGCCATGACCGAGGCCGTGCTCCAGGCCATCCGCACCGACGTCTTCAACGTCAGCGCGCCCATCGCGCCGTAACGGGCAAGGAGCGGGAGCAGGGGCGGCCCGAAGGCCGCCCCTGCTCGATTCTGCTCCCCTGTCTCCTGTCTACTGTCTCCTGTCTCCTGTCTGTTGTCTACTTCTGAAGTACGACCTTCTCCGTCGCGTGGTAATCGCCTGCTGCTAGGCGGCAGAAGTAGATGCCGTCGGCCAGTTGTCGCCCGTAGTCGTCGTCGCCGCGCCAGTCCACGAGGTGCCGGCCGGCCGGCCGCGCCCCGCTCGCCAGCGTCCGCACGACTCTGCCGGACAGGTCATGGACCTGGAGCCTGACCTGGCGTTCGGCGTCGAGCGCGAAGCGGACGGAGACGTGCGTGCGAACCAGGCTGGGCGCCACTTTCAGCCACGCCGCGTCCCGGCCGGCGACGGAACCGGGCCGGTCGCCGACGCCCGCGGGCGAGCCGCCGAAGATGTACAGCCGCCCGTCATCCGAGCCGACCGCCACGTCCAGCCGGCCGTCGCCGTCCATGTCGCCGAGTGCGGGCGCCGAGCGGATTGCCCCGCCGGTCACGCGCGCCACGAGCCGGTTACCGTTCGTCCCGGCGAGAACGTAGAGCCGTCCGTCGTCTGCGCCGACAATCACGTCGAGCGCGCCGTCCGCGTCGACGTACCCAAGCGCCGGCGCCGAGTTCACGCTGCCGCCGAGCTTGGCGGTCCAGAGCGGAACGCCGCCCCCGGTCAGCGCGTAGACGGTCGAGTCCCTGGCGCCGAAGACCACGTCCGGAAGGCCGTCACCGTCCACGTCGCCTGTCGCCGGCGACGCCGATACCGAGTCGGCGGCGGTGAACGACCAGAGCACCGTGCCGTCGTCGCCGGAAAAGGCGCAGACGCGGCCGTCGCTCAACCCGACGACGATTTCCATGTCGCCGTCGAGGTCAAGGTCGGCGATGGTGGGCGCGGACGCGGCCGTCGCCGCCAAAGTGGAGACGCCGACCGCGACGCCGGTCGTGGCGTCGAGCACACGGTAGCAGCTATCCGCGACGCCGACCACCACGTCCTGCCGGCCGTCGCCGTCAATATCGGCCAGCGCCGGCGCGCCCAGGGCGATCCCGGGCAGGGTCACGCTCCACTCCTCGTCCCCGGTCGAGCCATTGAGGGACGCGACGGTGCCGTCGCCGGCGGCAAGCAGCACCTCGAGCCGGCCGTCGCAGTCCGGGTCGCCGACTGTCAAGCCGCCCGAGAGCGGCGCTCCCACCATGTGGGTCCAGAGCCTGCCGCCGGCGTAGTCCCAGGCGCGGACGGTGCCGTCCGTCGCGCCGGCGACGACGTCGAGCCGGCCGTCGGCGTCGAGGTCGCCGATTCCCGGCGCCGCGCAGGCGGCGGAGCCCAGCGAGTCCGACCAGGACAGCGAGCAGTGCTCGCCGTTGACCGAGCGCACGATACCGTCGTCCGCCCCGAAGACGACTTCGTTTCGGCCGTCGGCGTCGAGGTCGCCCATCGCGGGCGAGGTCCAGATTGCTCCCCCGGCCCCGACCTCGCCGGCGGCACGGAGCGTGTCAAGGGCGGCGCGTAACTCGCTCGCGCCCGCGTGGGCCGGGAAGCGCTGGAAGCCGGGCCAGTGCAGGCGCTGGCCGGGCAGGGCGAACCCGGCGCCGGCCGCCGTGCCGTCGTCCGGTATCGGCACGCCGACCGCGCCGGCGGTGCCGAACGCGCCGCGGACGAGGTCGACCGCGGTCGCGCCGACCAGCTCGCCGGTCACGCCGTCGGCATGGACGTCGCGGCACTCGACCGAGACACAGGACGTGTCAATTGCCTCGAGCGAGTCGGCGCCATCGGTCAGGTCGAGCGTGATGAAGTGGTCGGGGAACGGATGGGCACCGCGCCGGTCGAGGTCGCGCTCAAGGAAGGTCTTTGACCAGGCGGGCACGCCGTCCCGGCGGATGCCGGCGTCGAACCGCACGTCCTCGCGTGATTCGTGCTCGACCCGCGCCCGCGTGACCAGGCGCGGTGTGTAGCCGACGCGGTCCAGAAGGTAGAGGCCGATGCGGTACGATATCTGGGCGTCCTTCACCGCCGCGTACGACATCCAGGCGTAGCCGTGGTTGCCCCAGCCCGTGCCCCAGGAGTTCACCAGCCGGAAGGCCCCCGGGCCGTCGTTGGTTGCCCGGTTGTCGTCGTAGCCGACGAACGTGATGTAGTGGCCGCCGCGGTTCTGGCCGTAGCGGTCAATCGAGCAGTAGCAGGTGTCGAAGTTGTTGATGTTATCGAAGTTCGACCAGACGTTGATGGGCAGGACCGCGTTGTCGCCGTCGGCGATGTGCTGCTTCAGTGCGATGATGCCCGGGTCCGTGCCGCAGTTGATGTATCTGGCTTCGGCACAGCGGTAGGGCAGAGCCCGGGCGTAGGCGGTCTCGCCGGGCCACGGCACCGGGTCGGAGGAGTTCGGGCAGTCGGCGAAGGTCGCGCAGCCGAAGTCAACGAGCAGACGCATGTTGTCGGTGTAGTACGAACCGACGTTGCCGCCCGCGTTGGCCATGTTGTAGAGGAACGTCGGGCTGAACTGATGGGCCGGCTCAGTCACCGGCCAGCCGCGCTCGAGCCACTCCTGGTAGGTCTTGTAGTAGTAGGCGAAGGCCCACGACGTGCAGGACGGCAGGCTTCCCTGGCTTCCGACCGGCGGCATGTCGGGCGAGTGGTCGACCGCGGGCGGCGGGTCGAGCGCGAGCGCGTCCGGTCGCGTCTCGACCAGCCACGGCACGTCGGCCGGGTCGCGGAACAGCCCGCCGGTGGGATTAAGCGCCGCCGGCTCGGCGGAGAGAAGGACGGCAAGGACGATTGCTATGGACATGGTTACCTCCAGTGGAAAGTGCCTCTCTTGCTTCGCGGCTCAGCCACCCGCTGATAATAGCCCGGGGCCCAACCGGGTCAATGCTGCCGTGCAGCGGAGCGGGGGCAGGACCGCGCCTGCCCCCGCATTCTGTCCGTCGGCCTAGCGCGCGAGGATGAGTTTCTGTGTCGTTCGGGTGTCGCCCGCCGCGAAACGGCAGAGATAGACGCCCCGGGCCAGCTCCCTGCCCCGGTCGTCGGTGCCGTTCCAGGTGACTGCGCCCACGGCTGACGGCTGACGGCTTACGGCCCAGGAGCGAACCAGACAACCCAGACGGTCGTAGACTTGCAGCAACGCTCGTTCGTCGGCCGCCAGCGAGTAGCGAACTGTGACTTGGCCCGCGAAGGGATTCGGGAATGGACGGTACAGCCGTGTCTTGACCACTTGACCACCTGACCACTGGGCCTCTCTCACTCCGGTCTGGCCCTTCCGGCTGCCAGAAACCGATGAGTGCCCAGTAGTTCGCGCCCGTGATCTGCCCGGCTGCGGTCTGACCCGCGGTCGCGCCGCACTTGTACGCGCTCGAACTCATCTCCCCGCCGCCGATGCCGACCACGCTCCAGTCACAGCGATAGGACCGGGCGAGCAGGATTGCCTGGCCCGCAGGGCCAGAGCCCGCACCGCCAGGAGCGCCAGGGGACGGAAGTAGGAGAGGAGAGGCGAACGACAGAGACACAGGGAGGGATGAGCCGGCAAGGGACGAAGCAACGGGAAAGGCCCGGGATGTGAGCCTTCACGCTGCCACTTCGTCCTTTCATCCTTGCCTTGTCCTTGTGTCTTGTCCCTTGCGATGAGCATGTGGTCCGCTCTGCTTCGGTCCCGGGGCCGGTTCGCGTGCGAGGGCTACTGCCTGATGCCGGGCAGTCTGTCCCTGTGCCGGGCTCCGTTCTTGAGCGCGCCGGCTAGCGCAGAACGACGATCCTGCTCACGGGCTGCGCCGGGCCGGAGCGAAAGAGATACACGCCCGGGGCAAGGTGACGGACATCGTTTTCGCCCGGCGCGAGGTTCATTACCTTGCGGCCGGTCGCGTCGAGCAGCGCGGCGCAGGATGTGACCGAATTGCGCTCGGGCAATTCGGATCGCGTCCCAAGCCCCGGCAGCATCAGCACCCCGCGCACGACCGTCGCGTGCGGCAGGACGCGCGGGCGCGAAGGGGAATCCGGCTCGCTCGCCGCGGCCACGCCGCGCTTCAGTATCCACAGTCCTTCGCTGTCCGCGGTCACGTAGCAGATGTCGCCGCTTGAAGCCGATGCGACTGCGGGCATGTCGTAGTAGCCGTCAGGGAGCGGGTCGGCCGGCCGCGTCGGGTCAAAGGTGACAAACTGTGTTACGGCCGACAGGTATACCCGGCCTTCAGTTGCCTGGACATGCGCGGCGAAGGAAGTCGGGTAGGAACCAACTGTGTAAGGCTGGGTCGGGTCCGCGACGTTCACGACCCGCATCCCGCCCTGCGCGTCGGCGACAAAGGCAAAGGAGTCAACGACTGCGACGTATCGCGCATAGTTGGTCGTGCAGGTGCCGATCAGTTTCGGGTCGGTCGGGTCCTCGGCGTCAATCACGCTCAGCATGCTCGCGTCGGCGACGTAGACGTACCGCCCCGCCACCGCAACACCGCAAGCCGCGCGGTTGGCAAGGACGAATCCGACTTCATAGGGGTTCGCCGGGTTGGCCACGCTCATGATGCGCAGGCCGGCGACGAAATCGCCGATGTAGGCGAACGTGTCGGCCAGCGCGACATGCAATGCGTAGTAGGGCGTATCGCGAAACCCGACCTGCACCGGGTTCGCCGGGTCGGCGATACTGATGACACGCAGTCCCGAGTCGCGGCAGGTGACATAGGCGTAGTTGTCCCTGACCGCGACGCCGGTCGCGCGCGGTAGGGTGGCGACGCGGCCGACAATCGCCGGCGCGAACGGGTCGGAGACGTCCACCACAAACAATCCGGAATCGGACGCGACGCAGACGATGCTCCCCTCCACCGCGAGATGCCCCGCGCTGCCCGGTATGGCACAGGTGCCGAGCAGGTGGAGATTGAGCGAATCGTCGGTCGGCCCTGCGATGCTCTGTCCGAGCGCAAGGACTGCAGCCAGTATGATGCCGAGTGTCGTACGCAAAGTACCCTCCCGGGGAATCAGGTTCTCTTAGTGTAAAAGACCGCGGCGAAATCGGCGCTGTACCACGGCGCGCAATTCTACAGTGACGCGCACGCGCGTCAACATCCGCCGCACCGCACCGCTGTGAAGAAGGGCAGGGACGCGGAAGACGGCGCAGGGCCGCCTTCCTTAGTTCACTGTCGCTACTGCGCTAGCGCTGCAGCACCAGCTTCCTGGTCAGTGGCGCGGGACATGACCCGTTTCCGTCCACGGAATCGGGATTGTGTCCCAGGCCGGCAACAACCAGCCGGCAGAAGTACACGCCGTCGGCGAGCATACGTCCCTGCGCGTCGCGGCCGTCCCACCGGACCCTGTACGCCCCGCGCTTCACGTTCGCCGCCGCCAGCGTCGAAGGCTGGCGAGCAGCAGGAAAACGAGGGCCGGAGCAGTCAGAAGGCAGTTGGAATTGTGTCCGAGCGCCCGGCCGACCTCGCCGTGAAAGAGACAGACGAGAGCCCGCAGACTGCCGCAGGCCGGGCAGAACCCGAAGATGTGCCGGTTCAGGCAGACCGACGGCAGCCGCTCAACCCACCCCGGCGGGACCACGACGAGAGCCGCCAACGCCGCAAGCAGCAAGAGAACTTGCCAACGGGCGTCCGGAACTTCTGCCTTCTGCAATCTAGCTTCTGCCTTCTGACTTCGGCTGGCCCTGCCGATCTACCTCTTCCGCAGGGCCCTTCCCTTGGCGTCTTTCAGCCCGTCAGTGGCAATCAGGATTACGTCCACGAGCCACCAGATGCCGCACCCGCCTGCGGTCAGCAGCTTCAGGACGCCGAGCCCGATGTAGCCGAGATAGAATCGGTCGACACCGAGCTGGCCCAGGAATATCGACAGCAGCAGAGTGGTCAGCCAGTCCTTGCGGTCGTCGACCGGTGTCGTCGCCGGCTGCGGGCCCAGACTCGGGTTGCAGGACGGACAGGAGGTCGTGCCTTCTGGAATCTCTTTGCCGCACTTCTCACAGGTCATTCAGTCTCCCTTCGGTTACGCGAGTCTATTGCGGAGTCTTCGCCAGTCAATCCCAGCCGGGGGGACTGGCGCTGCTTTCCGCCCAGGAAAACAGTGCCTGTACCCGGTCCGGCACCGGAAAACCGCGACAGCGCGGCTGTTGAGAAACCCCATTCATGTCACCCAGAAAGAAGTGAAGGGTCTTCTAACTATCGTAGAATCATCATCGCGAAGATTCTTCGCTGCGCTCAGAATGACAAGAGGCGACTTCTTCAACAACCCCACAGCTCCGGTTTTCCGGCCTGACCCATTTGTCCTCAATGGTAGGCGACATTCTCGCCGAACGATCTTTCCGCCGGCCATGCCGGCGCGACCCACTCGAAGAACTGCCCCTCCTGGTCCGCCGCGAACAACCGACGCTGGAACCCCGGCCGCGTCGAGTCAGGCACCCGCATCTCGCGCTCGATGCAGGCAATCGTACTGCGGCCTGCAGCCAGCACAGCGGGCTTTCTCACGCCGCCGTCAACAACCGCGGTGTCGCGTACGCTCCAGACAAAGTCGTCAAGGCCGAGCCCCATACTCCCAAGCCGCTTTAGGAGTTCGGCCTGTGTTTCCAGCCAGGACCGCCGCGCCGCCTGCGTGCCCAAGGTCGGCAGTGCGGCTGACTCGGGGTAGATGGTGACCCATGTCGCAGGCAGGCTCAGCATGCGGTAGTATGCATCGCCGGGCCGGCGCGGGCCGGACCTGCCCATCGCCGCGCGCCAGTCAACGCTGTCATCCGGATAGCGCTCGGCCAGCCGCTTGGCGAGCTCCGCGTTGCCGGGCCGCTGACCCTTGGGATAGACGACGTACCAGTAATCGGCAAAGAACTGGTCGGCGGAAACAACCTGACCACCGTCGCGCACTGATTCGTAGTAGACGAAGTACCGGGAGGCACCCACCCGTGGCCGCTGCATGTCCGGCCCGCCGAATGCTATGCCCAGCAGCCTGAGCAGCGCCGTATCTCGGCCCAGAGCGCAGCCCTGGATTCTGAACTCGGTGCGGCAGTCGACCACGCTGTCAGGCAACGGCGTGAGGTTCCCCGAGCCGATGGCGAGGCGCAGCGCGGTCAGGTCGGCCCGGCCTTCGCCTTCCCGCACCGGCACCGACAGCCCGCCCCATTCGTACGAATGCGTCACGATGTTGACCACACCCCAAGGCAGTCCATTGGCCGGTCGGTGGTTCTCTAGATAGTCGCGGACGTCAGCGAGGCAACGCAGGCTTCGCTCCAGGTGCTCGGTCCGCGCACCTGAGTCCGTCAGGTAGTAGTCGGTCGCCGCCTGGTAGAACCGGTTGTCCGGGTTCCGGTCCTCGCCCACTATGAACGTGATGCCCTCGCGCCTGCCTTCCGGCGCCGCGGCCAGCGCCGCCTGCTCACGGGAGAACTCGCGCAGCCGCTGCAGGTATTCGACAATCGCTGCGTCGGTCGCCCGTTTGAGATACAGCTCAACCTGTTCTGGAGGCATCGCTTCCAACCGCGCGCGGTACGCAAACTCCGCAAGATGCTCCGGGCCAAGCAGCCCGCTACGGAAACGATGCTCTTTGAGCGCGCGCGGCAGGAAAAGCCAGGCTGTCAGCACCGCGAGAACGGCCAGTGCGAGGAAGACAAGCTTCCCCGCATCGAGCCGAAGTAACCTCGTTAGTGCTATGATTTGAAGTCGGAGGCTATTCTACCGGTCGCGTCGTTGTCGGTTGTGTTCGAAAGGACCGGGCCCTCCACGAACAGGCCCTGAGCTGTGCCACCGGCTCTTTGGTGCCCATATCGCGGATGCTCACCGATGCGACCTCGAAGGTTCAGGACTTCTACCAACGACAGGTCGTGCAGTCAACCTGCTCGTGACGACCGAATCTTGCCGACAGCAAGCCGGTCTGCTCAATCGCCATCGGCACAAAGCTACGTGTGTAGCACATCAAGTCAAGCTGAACGTGATCATCATGGACTGGGATAGCTACGGCCACGAGTGACAGGAGGCCGCTCAGTACGTCGCCGAACTCGGGCGTTGCCTTGACGAACTGGTTCTGCAGTCTAGAATGGAGTCTGTATGAGCAAGCTGCTGGAACGACACCGTCAAGACATCCTGCGCATAGCCCGGTTGCACGGCGCGCGTCGGGTGCGAATATTCGGCTCATTCGCCCGCGGTGAGGAGCGTCAGGACAGTGACGTGGACGTACTGGTCGACCTTGAGCCCGGCCGCGACCTGCTCGACATCGTGGCGATCAAGCAGGACCTCGAAGCCCTTCTGGGCCGCGGAGTAGACGTCGTTACCGAGCGCGCGGTCAGCCCGTACATCCGGGCGGCGGTGCTCAAGGAAGCGGCGACGCTTTGAAGTCCGACCGGACGTATCTGCTTCACATTCGGGACGCAATTGAGAGGATAGAGGGGTATGCGTCGCATGGACACGAGGCCTTCCTAGAGGAGTCTCACTGGCAAGATGGAATAGTCCGCCAGTTGGAGATCGTCGGCGAGGCCACCAAGCATCTGTCAGGGGAGTTTCGCAAGACGCACCCACAGGTTCCCTGGCAGAGGATAGCCGGTCTCCGGGACGTGCTGGTTCACGACTACATGGGTGTTGACCTTGAGGCGGTCTGGGACATAGTCCGTAACCGCATCCCCGAGCTGAAGTCCCAGGTCGCTGCTGCGCTCAGTGAACCGACAGCGCGAGGTTAGTTCCCAACCACAAGCTCGAGTCGTCGGCGGGGTTTCCCTCGCAGAACCGCCGGGCGCGGTCTTGTCCCAGGTGCTGACAAACGAGAACCACAACAGCCAGTGCGAGGAAGACGAGCTTCCCCGCACTGGGTTGAAGGAGACTTCGCAGCGCTACGGTTTGAAGTCCAAGGTTACCTTCACGGTCGCCTCGCCGCCGGTAGGCTGCGCAAACGTGAACTGCTTGAAGTACTCGGTGAGTTTCTTCGCAAGGTCGGCGGTCAATTGGTTTGCAGTGACCTTGACGTCACGCACGGTGCCGTCGGCCTGTATCACGAACTCGACGACCATCTTGCCCTTGAGCTTCGGCTGGCTTGAGAGTTCGATGGCGTAGTCTGCCCTGATTTCAGCCAGCTTCTTCTCGACGGCGTCCTTCACGGCGCGTTCGGACAGGCCGCCTTTCACCTGTATCTTGCCGATCTCCACTGTGCCCGACTGAGGAGTACTGGGAGCTTCCCGGAGGTACTCCACGTCGTTGAACCGTCCGCCCCGTTCCCCGCTCACGGCCTGTCTGCTCGGCATCGGCGAACTCCAGAAGGTGCCCTTCAAACCTGCTTGTGCACCGCCGCCGACCGCGTAGTCACTCACGCCCTGCGGCAGCGGCAGGACCTGCTCGACCACTTCGGTCTTGCCGCCGACGTTCCGCACCTTCTTGTCAATCGCCACGAACGAGGTGTACTGGGTCAGCAGGCTGTACTTCAGACCCAGGGCGGTGACTTCCTTGATTCGCGCCGAGTCTTGCCTGAGGTTGTTGTAGTCGGCGAGCAACTGGATGCGCTGGCGCGCCCAGAGGTAGCGGAGCGCGGAGTTGGCCGCGTCCGGCGGGAACTCGGCCACGCTCACGGTCTGGGAGTATGCGCCCTGGGCGCCCATCCCGGTGACCTTGACGGTGCCATTGGCCGACCCCCGCCACTTGCCGGAGATGACTATCGGCCGCTCGGCCAGCACGTCCGGGACATGCTCCGGCTCGACGTCGTACGCGTCGAACCCGTTGAAGCTGACTCTGATGTCGGTCAGCACCGGGGTCTGAATGTACTTGCGGAACTTCTCGGCCTGGGCTGCGGCCGCATCCGGCTTCTCTATGACGAACGGCTCGCCCATGCCGACCCGGGCCATACCTTCGATGATGTAGCGGTTGACACCGGAGCCGATGCCGAACGCGAAGAAGTTAGCGTCCCCCAGGCTCTTGCGAATCAGGTCGAACACCTCGGTCTCGACCGTGACGTAGCCGTCGGTGACGATGACGAAGTTGCGCGAAGTCCCTTTGGCCCGCGGCAGCGCAAGCGACCGCTTCAGCGCCGGCAGGATCTCGGTCCCGCCACCGCCGCGCTGCTCGTCGATTACCTTGATTGCCTTCTCGAGGTTCTCCTTGGTCGCGGGCAGCGACTGCTCGGAGAGGACCGCGTTGTCGCCGGAGAAAAGGAGGACGTTGAAGTAGTCTCTCGGCCGCAGGTTCGCGAACAGGTTACGGAGCAAGGTCTTGGAGATGTCGAGCGGAAATCCGTGCATCGAACCCGACACGTCGACGATGAAGATGTACTCGCGGGGCGGTATCTGGAACTGCTCGACCCGCTTGGGCGGCTGTATCATGGCGAGAAAGAAATCCTCATCTTTGCCCTTAAACAGCAGCAGCCCGGACTGAATCTTGCCGCCGGCCAGCCGGTAGCGCAGGATGAAATCCCGGTTCCCGCCCTGCTTCTCAACGGGGTCGAGCGCGACTACCGCCGCGGTCAGACCATCGTACGCAATGCTCGTCTTGTGCGAGGGGCAGGTGATTTCCTGTATCGGCAGTCCGGCCGCGATCCGGGCATTCATACCGAACTCGTAGGTCGGCGCTTCGCCCTCGTGGGTGTAGGGACTCTTCACCCACTTGTCGGTTTCCTTCGCCTGCTTCTCCGGGATGTTGGAATAGCGCGGCCCGACTACGGTCGGATAGGCGAACTCGTACACGCCCTCGGTCGGAACCAGGAGTTCGGTGTAGGACATCTCGACCGTGATGAAGTCGCCGGGCATGATGTTGGCCACGTTCATCTGGAACACGTTGGGCCGCTGCTGCTCAAGCAGCGAAGCGGTTTTGCCCTCCTGCTTCGCCTGCTCGTACTCCTTGCGTGCCTTCTCCCGCTCCCTGATATCGGCGACGATGGTGCGGTCGCCGATGGTCATCTTCATGGCGTAGACCGCGGCCCGCGTGGAGGCCGGGAACGTGTAGATGGCTTCAATCGGCTTCTTCCCGTCGTTCTTGTAGACCTGTTTGACCTTGACGTCGGCAATTACGCCGGCGATGGAGACGTCCGTCTTGGTCGAAAGCAAAGGCAGCCGGTCAACGCTCGGGTCGTCGCTCTTTATCAGAAAGTAGGGCGACAGCGTCTTGTCGGTGCGGGACATGACCGAATCCGCCGAGGATTCGGATCGTGTCCCAAACCGCGTCATTGGCTGAGCCGGAACGAGCATCGGCAGGACCAGGCACAGCGCGCACAGGGACAGTTTTATGTGGTTCATTGACTTCCTCCGTTCGGATATACCGGGGCCGGGTGCCGTCTATTCCGCACGCAGAATAATAGGCCGGCCGCACGCCCGGTCAACCGGCGCAGACGGGCGGAATGGAGAGCCACGAAGACAGGCACAAAACGGACGGCGAGAGGATATCCGCAGATGACGCAGATGACGCAGATTCCTGCCTGCCCGAACCCTTGGACCCCTGCACTGTCGGACAGGGGCCGCTGCGGCCAACCCCGGAACCCGTTCCTCTTGTCACCCCGACGTTGAGGAGGGGTCTCGGTCGATGCCAGATGTCAGAAGCTACTAATGAGAGCAGGAAATGTCTGTCATTCTGAGGCGTTCGACGCCGAAGAACCTTCGAGTGCAAAGACCCCTCGCGCAGTTTACCCTGAGCAGGAAGAGAAGATGCTTCGCGGAGTTCACCCTTGAGCGTCCGAAGATTCTTCGGTAGGACCTCAGAATGACGGAGGGGAGCGAAGGGCTCAGCATGACAACAAGCGAAGGGCTCAGGGTGACAGGGTATAGGGATACTTAGAGTG